>CAZIBD010000009.1:0-1957 GCA_964536935.1 uncultured bacterium
GTCGAGGGCGACCTGGTCGAGCGCATCCGCAGCGGGATCGCGGGGCTGGGGGAGATGCCGCAGCCGGCGTAGTGTGTAAACCTCGGGGTTGCGTTACATGTCTTTCGCCGGTCGTAGTGGTCGGGGGGCCCAACTCATGGTGGGGGAACTCGTGCTCGGGTCCATGAGAGTGTGGTCACGTACTTGCCTGCGGCATCGGTTGGGAGCTGCAGCTCACTAGCTGCAGGCGACGTGTCGCTGTAGTTTGGGAAGGTCGTGTACCACGGCTGCTTATTCAAAGCTGCATTGTCGAGATCAAGCAGCACAATCTGGCCGTTGGCGATCACGTAGCCGAACCTGTTGATGGGATCAAGCGCTGCGGCAACTCCAGTCAAGCCGTAGCCCGATAAGGTCTTGGCCGGGCTGTTGTCGGATGGCGACGCGTGGACGAAGATCTGCTGATATCCGGCGACGACGGTGCTAGCCGTGAAGCCTGTCGAATCGACTGCGAGAGCGCGAGCGCCGTCAGCTGTCGGCACGACAGACGGAGTGCCGGTGGGGGGCAGGTTCAGAGACTCGAGGTTCGATGTCACGCCATACTTCGGTTGCCCGTACGGCTGGGAGTTGGTGATCGTAACCAGTGCACCTCCGTCGTCCTTGAGCGCAAGTTGGTCGGTGCCGGGGAGGGTCGCTGTCAGCGGCGTGGGGCTGTCCGTGGCAGGGTCGTAAGGCACTGGGACCGTATAGAGCTGGGCATAGGTGGTACCCGAGACAAGGAAGTACAGCTGCTCTCCCGTGTTGGCCTGATCGTCCAGGGGTGTCGTCGGTTGCATGGGGCTCTGGACAATCTCCGTGATCGTCGCGGTCGCCGTGTTGAATTGAAATAGGCGTGCGGGTTGTGTGGACGTATCGTCGCAAGCGTCCGGATTGTCCATCAAGTACACATACTGTCCGGATTGGGAAACGCTTACCCCGTCGAAACAAGGTGGAACGCCGTTGAAGACGGAATTTGCCACTCCTGGAAGCTGGATTGTCGCGCTCTTCTTGAAGTCACTGGGAGCTGACGGATTGATGCCACTGAACTGGAACGTGACGAGTGCCGAGGCTGGGGACGTTCCTCCGGACAGATCACGAGTGAGGACAACTAGCGTGCTTCGGCTGCCCGCGCGATCTACGACATCGGACGCAACAGCCGCAAATGGCAACGAGCGCTCGCTGTTCGGCACGACGGTGAAGCGAGGTTGGTTCGGGTAGTTGTCCTCTAGGAGCACCATCTCCGGGTTCGTCGTTCCCGGGTGATAGCGTCCAAGTGCCAATAGCAGCGGCGGGACGTTCTCCGTCGTCCCGGTGCACCCGGTGACGATCCCGACCAGCAACAGTAGCGGGGTGAGCCCGCGGAGCCACCTCATGGCTTCCGCTCCGGCAGCATGAGGGCGGACTGGAACGTCTGCAGCAGGCCCTGGTTGGAGCCGGGTGTCGTCAGGGCGATCTTGAACACGCCGGTGGCGCTGTCCCACGAGCTGTAGAGCGCCCAGCAGCAACGGTTCCAGGCCGCCACGAAGGTGGGCTGGAGGTTGAAGCTGGGATACGTGGCGCTCTTGCCCGTCAGGTCCCACGTGTCATTCACCACGGCTCCAACATAGAGGCTCTTGAGGGGGCGGACGATGAGAGCGACGTCGGTCAGGTTGAGGAGCTCGCTCGTGACCGACTGCGTGGAGCTCGCGTAGTAGCCGTTGTAGGAGAGCGATCCCTGCAGGCCGACGGTCTGGTACAGGTCGAGCCCGAACGTGAGGCTTCCGCGACGAAGGTAGGAGACCGGTTGCAGGTCGTCGTGGAGCGGCATGTCGGTGAAGAGGTCGACGCTGAAGTTGGCGGGGCCCCACTGGCGATCGGTGAGCAGAGCGCGGGTGGTGAAGTCGGTGTTGCGATAGCCGCCGGCACCGCCGTTCAGGGTGGGATCGAAGACGGTGTCGTAGCG
>CAZIBD010000009.1:2057-62116 GCA_964536935.1 uncultured bacterium
TCGTCCTGCTGCAGGGTGCCCAGCGTGACCGAAAGGTCGAGCGGGTCCCAGTACTGAAGCGGCTCGCCCGCCGGTGGAGGGGGCGGGTCGTAGGTGTAGCCGCCGCTGATCGACAGCGCCGCCACGCCGGCGTAGGCGAGGCTCGCCTTGGCCTGGGAATGGGTGTCGTTGGTGACGACACCCGTGAGCCGGTCGGGCGTGGCCTTGAGGTCCTCGACGTGCTCGAGCTGGAGCGAGGCCTGGAGGTTGCCGCTGGAGCGCAGGGCGAGCTTGGCGTCGATGGTGCCGGGGTCCTGGTTCTTGATGTCGTAGCTGTTGGTGACGCTGGCGCTGATCCAGCGGGTGTTCCCGAACAGGCTCAAGGCGGACGTTATCGGCTGCAAGCCCTCGTTCTGCTGGTCGCGGCTGTCCACGAACACGTACCCGCTACTGACCTCCAGGTTGGCCCAGGCCAGCGGGTTGAGAAGCAGTTTGGCGTCCGTTTCGGTTCGCGTGCGGAGCGGGACCTGATCGAAGTTGAAGGGCGTCTCGCCCTGTGCCGTGTCGCGTAGGAAACTCAGTGACAGCGACCCCGCCCCGGCCACGGTCTGCTGGGCCGTGAGGCCGGCGTTCCAGTTGATGAGGCGCTCGCCGGTGCCGTAGTACTGGCCCGTGAAGAGGCTCTTTCCCGACACCGTCATGCCGCTCCAGGGTGAGGCTGGCGTCAGGACGAGCCCGTAGTTGTCGAGCAACCGCGCCGCCGTGACGGTTGGCGTGGAGGCCGCGCTGCGGTTGCTGAGGTTGCTGTTGTCCTCGAACGCTCCGAGGTCGAGCAGGGCGCTCTGCACCTGGAAGGGACCGAAGGTGTAGCTCTTCAGGTCCGTCGGCTGGACCTGCAGCCTGATGATGGTCCGCAGCGGCGTGGTGCGGTTGGCGTAGCTGGGGGTGGTCACGGCGTCGTTCGGGTTGACGTCGAGGAAGCCCTGGCTGCTGAACGTGCCCTGGAGGCCCTCGTTCTGCTGCGTCGTCGACCAGCCGTACTCCCAGATCCGGTCCCGCACGGTGTCGTCGCGCGTGAGGCTGAAGCTGGTCGATGGAGGGCCCAGCACCTTCTCGGTCGCGTAGTGCAGGTCGAACTGGAGCGTGCTCTCGCCCTTGGGCCCGGTGGGGATGGTGCCGTCGGTGTTACGGTCGAGCGTGAACGGCGTGTACTCGACCTTGAACTCGCCCTTGCCCCGGTCGGTGTAGAAGCGGTGGTCGAACCCCCCGCCCAGGTAGGCGGTCTGCACCTGGCCGCCCAGCAGGTTGTTCTCCAGCCAGTTCCCGGCGCCGGGCGTGACGTCGGCGAAGTAGTGCAGGTTGACGCTGCCGTAGGCGTCGGGTCCGGCAACGTAGGGCCAGCGCACGGCTACCTCCGCCCGCGTGGTGGCGGTCCCGGTCGTGATGGAGAGCAGGGGCTGCCGGTTGGGTGGCGCCAAAGGGACCACCAGAAGGGGCAGCTCGAAGAGCTTGCGGTTGCGCAGGAGCACCGTGACGCCGTAGGCGACGAGGCGGTCCCCCGGGTAGAGCTCGATCCTCGACGCGTCGAAACCGTAGTCCTGGATCGACTGGTCACAACGGGAGCAGGGGCTGAAGTGGCCGCTGAGAACGCTGATCTGCCCCGGCACGCGGCTGGCGCTGTCGCCGGTCACGTCGAGGGCGGAGGTGCTGATGATCACGTCCTGGGCCTGCAGGCTCTCGGCCTTGAGATCGATGACGAGGTCGTTGCCGGCAACGGTCTCGCCCTTCGTGGTGTAGCTGCCGTAGCCGACCACCCGCACCACCCGGTTGGTCAGATCGAACTCGATGTGGTTCGCCACGAGCACGTTGTCGCCAATGGTGACGTGAACCTGATGTCCCTCGAGGATGTAGAGCTGCGCCTGAGTGCCGTCGGGAAGGGTGAGCGTGCGGATCTCGAGCCGGCTGTTGGGATCGCCGCCCGTGTTGATGGTGATCTTCACGGCCTGTGCGGCACTGCCGAGCAGCAGCGCGAGCATGGCGGCGACGAGCAGTGCTCCCCGGGGCACTCAGCGCCTCCAGGAAAGCGTGAGCAGAACCCCGCCGGCGACGACGTAGAGCGCCACCGGAGCCCAGCCGGCGACGTACGCGGGGATCGTCCCCTGAGCGCCGAGCAGCTTCGAGACGCTGCCGGTGGCGTAGTAGACGAAGGTCAGGAACAGGACCGACACCAACCCGAGCGGCGCCCCGCGGCGGAACGTGAACAGCGCCACCGACAGCGCGAACAGCGCGAAGGCCGTGGCGGCGAGCGGTTCGGCGAACTTGCGGTACAGGGCCGTCCACTCGGCGGGCTTGGGCCTCCCCGGGTCGCTGCGGAGTCGCTTGAGCAGCTCGCCCATCGGCAGGTAGACGAGGTCGGGCGTGCCGGTCACGCCCGCGGACAGGCCGCGGACCGGCAGCGTCCCGTCGGCGGCGTGGAAGTCGAGCACCAGCCGGCTGTCTCGAAAGACCCGGAAGCGCAGGTCGTGCAGCCGCCAGACGCCGGCCTTCTGGTCGAGGTCACCGCTCGCGGCCTGGATCACGTCGCGCGGGCCCTGGCTCCCGCCGGGGCTGATCACGGTGACGTTGCGCAGGTGGCCGCCGGGCGCCACGGACCCGATATAGATGCTCCGGCCCAACGCGTCGGTAAAGAACGATCCCGCCTTGATGACGGTTTCGGGGCTTCGCAGCAGGATGTCCTTCTGCACCTCCAGCGCGCGGTGCTCGCTCCACGGCACGACCAGCTCGTCGTTGGCGAACGCGATGAGGCTGACGAGCAAGCCCACGCCGAGCATCGGCATCAGGAAGCGCCGCGGACTGAGACCGAGCAGCAGGGCCGCCTTGATCTCCCCGTCCTGCGACAGGCGAGCGAGGCCGAGCAGGCTGGCGAAGAGCAGGGCAAGCGGTAGCCCCGGGCCCGCCGCCGCCGGCAGCTTGAACAGCAGAAAGCGCGCGACTAGCGACGCCGGCACGCCCCGTGCCAGGGCGTCCGCGAGCACGCCGAGGAGGAAGCTCATCAGCAGCAGCACGAGAAGGACGGCCAACCCCGCTCCGTAGAGGGGGAGGATCTCGCGGAAGAGGTAGCGGCTGAAGCGGCTCACGAGCGCAGGCTCCAGAATGCCAGCGCCACCCCGCCGACGCCGGCGACCACGGGCGTGAGCCAAGCCGCCTCCACGGGGCCGAGGGCGCCGGCTTCGTAGAGGTTGCGGGCGAAGAACCACATCGCCCAGAAGGCGACCAGCAGAATGATTGTCCAGGCGAAGCCCGAGGCGCGGCCGCGGACGCGCAGGCCGAGAGCGGCCGCGATCAGGGCGAAGACCACCGCGGTGAAGGCGTCGGCCACGCGGCGATGGAACTGGAAGAGCAGAGGCCGGGCGTCACCGCCCGCCTGGCGGATGCGGCCGATCTGATGCCACAGGGCGTCGAGCGATAGCGTCTCGCTGCGGGCGAGCGTCTGCTCGGGGTTGGCCTCGAGGGGAAACGGTACGGTGACCGTGCCTGCGGCGGTCGGTGCCTGGCCGGCGGCGCTTCGTTGAGCCTGGTTCAGCGTCCAGGTCTTGGCCGCGCTCGACCAGGTGCCGCTCGGCGCGGTGAGCACGGTGCCGTTGTCCAGCAACACCAGCACCCCCTGTAGCTCTGCTTGCTGGAGGTCCTTGAGGTCGCCGCGAATGCGCGAGGCATAGAACACCCCCTCCCCGTCGATGCGGAAGGAGGCGTTGGTCTGGACCTGGGCGGGCGGCCGCACGTAGATGAAGCTGTCGATCATGCGCTGGTAGGCGTTCTCCGCGCGCGCTTCCAGGAAGCCGTTGTTGACCAGGCTCACGGCCCCGACCAGGAGGCCGAGGGCGGTCAGCGGGACGAGGAGGTCGACGGGGCGGGCACCCAATGCGTAGGCGGCCTTGAGCTCCGAATCCCGCGCCAGCCTTCCGGTCGCCAGCAGGACAGCGAAGACGATGGCGATGGGGAAGCTCAGGTGGAAGAAGTACGGCATCTTGTACAGCAGCAGCTCGCCTACCTGTCCGAGCGACGCGCCCTGCTGGATCAGGAACCGTGCCAGCACGCTCAGCAGGTCGATGGATAGCAGCAGGCAGAACGCCGCAACGCCCAGGAAGTAGAGCCCCGCGGTCTCCCGGAGCAGGTAACGCGCCAAACGGCCGGGCACCCGCGCAGTATACCGTCGCAACCTGGTACCCACGCCGTGAGATGCGTCCTAGCCGTCGCTTCTCTCATCTTCGGTGCGCGGTTGGGCGGGGGCGCGCGCGTCGTCCCTGGACGGCGGGCCGCTCGAGGAGCGCCAGGCGCTCGCGGCAGCGACGGCGGAGCTGTCCGAAACCCGTCCGAACCACGGTTCCGTACCCTCGACACGAGGGTAGAATGCGGCCGTGACCGGAACTCTGGGCCTCTTCTCGCTCGTCGATCTGTTCCAGCTGCTGTCCTCCTCGCAGCGGTCGGGCCGGCTCGGCGTGGAGCACCCAGCGGGGCTGGCCAGGGTGTACTTCGACAAGGGGCAGGTGGTGCACGCCGAGTTTGGCGACCTCCAGGGGGAGGACGCGGTCTTCGCGCTGTTCGCCGATGAGCGCGGCAGCTTCGAGTTTCGTCTGGGGATCCCGGCACCGCAATCGACCATCACGGGCGGCACGGAGAACCTGGTGCTCGAGGCGATCCGACGGCTCGACGAGGCACGCCGCGACACCGGCCCCACCGTGGCGCGCGACGCCGTCCCGGTGCTGGATACGGCATTCGAACGTGCCGAGGAGCTCACCCTCAACGAGGACGAACGCCGCGTGCTGGCTCATGTGAACGCGCAGCGGAACGTGACGCGCATCGCGCTCGATGCCGGCCTCGACCCGGACGAAACGCTCGCGATCGTCGACCGCCTGTCCAATCTGGGCGTGCTGAAGATGCGCGGCCGGCGGGCCCGTACTGCGCGCCTGGTGGCGCGTCTCAGTGACGCCGAGCTCGCTGCCGGGATGGCCGGCCTCGACCCGGGCATCCTCAACACGTGGGAACGCGCTACCGGTAGCCGTCCGGAGCGTGTGGCGTGCCGCCGGCAGGACGGCAAGGTGCTCGTGTTCCACGCCACCGCCGCGGACGGGGCCGGCCCCTACATCCTGTTCTCGCGTGATACCCTCTTCCGGTCCGATCTGGCCGTCAACGAGGCCCTCCTGGTGCGGCCCGTGGCCAAGCGTGACTGAAGACGCTGGCTAGGAGTGGCCTGCATGGACGAGCGAGCCCGGCTCAGCCCGCTGTTGCCCTGGCGCACCCGCCCCTTCCCGGTCGACTGGGCGGCGGAGTTCGGCCGCGCCTGCCCGGTTCACCTGGAGATCGGTTTCGGTGACGGGCGCTACACGGTTCGCCGCGCCCATGACGAGCCGGCCGCCTGCTTCGTGGGGCTGGAGATCTCTAGCGCCAGCGTCCAGCGAGCGCTGCGACGGGTGAAGCGCGAGGGCGTCGGCAACGTCCGCCTGGCGAAGGCGGGTGCGCAGTTCGCGCTGCGCCACCTCTTCGCCGAACACGCCCTGGCGGGCATCGTCGTCAACTTCCCGGACCCGTGGCCGAAGGAGCGCCATGTGGAGCGCCGTCTGCTGCAGCGGAGCTTCTACCGGCTCGCGGCCAGCCGCTTGCAGCCGGGCGGCGCCGTTAGGCTGGCGACCGATCACCCCGATTACCTCGCCTTCGCGATCGCCGAGGCACGCGCCGCGGGCAGCTTCGAGCTGGAGGAGACGACGCCCCCCGCCGCCGTCTTCGAGACCAAGTACGCCCTCAAGTGGAAGGCGCAGGGGAAGCCCCTGCGCTACGTCGAGTTCCGCTACGACGGCTCGCCGACCGAACCGTTCCCGCCCCTGGAAAGGCCCTCCACCATGCCCCACGCCCTGCTCACGGGGTCGCTGCCGCCGGCAGCGCCCTTCGCCAAGGTCGTGCTCCCCTACGGCGAGGGGCACGTCATCGTCCATGAGATCGCACGCAGCTTCGGCCCGCGAAATGAAGAGGCGGCGCAGCAGGCCCACACTCCGGCGGAGGCGGCCCATGCCTCCGGGCCCGCGGACGAGGCTGCCTCACGGCCGCGCTGGTGGGCGCGGGCGAGCGTGGACGAGCCCGATATCCGCCAGCACCTGTTGGTGCTCGTGCAGCAGCGGGCAGACGATGAGGTGATCGTCCGGCTCGAGCCCTTCGGCGACCCCGTCATCACGCCGACCGTGCGCGGGGCCGTCCATGCCGTCACCGAGTGGCTGCTCGCCGCCACCGACCTGACGATCAAGGCACGCAACTACTGACGCGGTCGGGGCCCGCATGAGACAGCGCGTGGGGCGCCCCATCCGCGGCGACACGTACCTTCCCGGCGTTCGGGCTAGCATCGGCGCATGCCGCTCCGCCGCCTTACGTCATCCGCATCCCCTTCCGGCCGAGCTCCCCTCGACCTGCTCACTGCCCCTGGGTTGCCCTGGCCGCACGGCTTCACGCTTCGCGGCGGCGGCATCAGCGCAGGCCCCTACGCGTCGCTGAACCTCGGGTTGAGCTCGGGCGACGCGCCCGACGCCGTGGAGGCCAACCGCGATTCCTTGCTGGCGGCGCTCGGCTACGAGCGCGCGGACGTGTGCGCCTTCCACCAGGTCCATGGGCACCGGGTGCTCGACGGGACGCCGGGCTGGTTCGTCGAAGAGGCCGACGCGGCTACCAGCGCCACGCCCGGACGCCTGCTGGTCGTCAGCGTGGCCGACTGCCTGCCGCTGCTGTTCTTCGACCCGGTCCGCGCAGCGGTCGGCGCGGCGCACTGCGGGTGGCGCGGCACCGTTCAGGGGCTGGCAGGTGAGGTGGTGCGCGCGATGAGGGAGCGCTACGGCAGCCGCCCGGCCGACCTGCACGTGGCGATCGGTCCCGGTATCCAGGGTCCGTGCTACCAGGTCGGTCCGGAGGTGGTGCGCGCGTACCGGGAGGCGGGCTTCCCGGAGGGTCTGGCCACGCCCGACGACGAGGGCCGCCATCGCCTGGACCTGGTGGCGGCGAACCGGTTCGTGCTGGAGAGCGCTGGAGTGCGTCCGGAGCGGATCTGGAGCGCCGGGCTCTGCACGCATTGCGAGACGGACCGCTTCTTTAGCCATCGGCGCGATGCCGGGGTGACGGGGCGGCACTGGGCGCTCATCGGGGTGCCGAGCGCGTGAGCCCGCACGGACGGGGGGCGAGCGCACGATCTGCGCCTGGGGAGCGAGCGGCCGCGACCGGCGGTCGGAGGCGCCCACGCTATCCTGACGTTATGGTCGTGGGGCACAACCGTCGCGAGTGCGGTCGCGGCTCGTGACGCCGACGGTCGAGGGCTTGCGAGAGCGTCTCGAACACGCCGATCGGGTGCGGATGGACATCCCCGGGTTCCGGCGGGCTGCCGTGCTGGTGCCGCTTCTGGAGGCGCCCGGTGGGCTCGAGCTGCTGTTCACGGTGCGGTCGTCGTCGCTCTCCAACCACGCCGGTCAGATCTCCTTCCCAGGCGGCGGCATGGAGGAGGGGGAGCAGCTCGTGGATGCTGCCCTGCGCGAGACCGAGGAGGAGGTCGGCCTGCGGGTCGCCTCGACCGCCGTGCTCGGAACCCTGAGCGACCACCCGTCGCCGGCGGGGTACGTTGCCACGCCGGTGGTCGCGCGCGTCCCCTGGCCGCAGCGGCTGACGCTCAACCCTCGCGAGGTGGCCGACGTGTTCACGGTGCCGCTGGTGGAGCTGGCCGCCATCGAGCCCGGCAGCGAGGTGAAGCGGTTGCGCGACTACCGCCGCCGCATCTACAGCTTTCCGTGGCGGGACCGCCTCATCTGGGGCTTCACCGGCAACGTCGTGAAGAACCTGTTGGACGTGTTGGAGGGCCGCTCGGGAGACCCGTTCGATCCGTGGTAGCCTCGCAGGCAATTCCTACGATCCCTTCGCGGCAAGGCAGACAGAGAGGAGGCTGGTGGTGAAGCGGCGCGATCTGCGCGTGGTACGTGGCGAGGAGCGTTTCGCCTACACCACCGGTGAGGTGGTCGAGGCCCTCCAGTCGGCCGGCGTCCTGACCGACGAGGCCATCCGCATCGCGCGCGAGGCGGAGCGCCAGCTCCGGGAGCCGGGCACGCGAAGGGTCGAGTTGGACGAGCTGATGGACGTGCTCGGCCGCATGGTCGAGGATCGCGTGGCGCCAGAGGTGGCGCAACGGCTGCGCCAGCAGACGCCGCCGTTCGTGCCGCTCCTGATCGATGCGGACGGCCATCAGGAGCCGTTCGCGCGGCGTACCCTGATGGCCTCCTTGGAGAAGCTCGACCTCGGTTTCAAGGAGGCGCATGCCGTTGCCAGCCTGGTCGAGCAGGGGCTTCGCGCCGAGGGCGCCGAGCTCATCCCACAGGCCGAGCTCGCCCGCCGCGTGGCCGCGGCCCTGGAGGGGCGCTACGGGCGCGACCTTCGGCTGCGCTACGAGGCGCTCACCCGGCAGACGCTGGAGCTCAAGGTGGTGGAGGAGGACGGCGTCGAGATGCCGTTCTCGCGCGGCATCCTGGCTCAGTCGGTGATGGCGGTCGGTCTCGGGCCGGAGTTCTCGCACAACCTCGCGAAGCGGGTCGAGGAAGCGCTCTACCGCTTGAGCCGCCCTTCCGTCCAGCGCACGGAGGTGCGCGGCGAGGTGGCACGGCTGCTGCGTGACGAGGCCGGCGAGGAGTTCGCGCGCCGCTACGAGCTGATGCGGGCGGTGCGCCGTCCCGACCGCCCCATCATCCTGGTGGTCGGAGGGGCGCCCGGCGTCGGGAAGTCGGCGATCGCGTCCGAGGTCGGTTACCGGCTGGGCATCCCGCGCAACGTCTCGACCGACTCGGTTCGTCAGGCCCTGCGGTCGCTGATCGGCCCGGATCTGAGCCCGGTGTTGCACAGCTCCAGCTACTCCGCGTGGCGCGCGGAGCTGCTACCCAGCGAGCGCGAGTCCATCAAGCCCAAGCGGAAGAGGGTGCTGCGCGGCTTCCTGGCGCAGGTCCAACAGCTCGATCCCGCCGTGTGCGCCATCATCGACCGCAACGTGACCGAGGCGACCTCCTTGGTCATGGAGGGGGCCCACCTGGTCCCGGGGATCGCGCCCAGCCGTGACGCTCCGGAAGCCATTCTGATCCGGGTGGTGCTGGCCGTGGCCGACGAGGACGACCATCGCCGGCACTTCGGAGTTCGCGAGGGCCAGACCTTCCAGCGGCGCAGGCGTCAGCCGTACCTGGAGCACTTCTCCGAGATCCGCACCCTCCACGATTTCATCGTCGAGCAGGCCGAGTTGGAGGGCGTGCCCGTGGTGGAGGCGTCCGACTTCGATCGGGCCGTCGAGAAGACCATCGAGCACGTGCTGGACATCATGCTGGTCGAGTACGACGGCGTGGTTGCTGCCCAGGAGGAAGGAGCGGTGTGATGGACGCGTGCCGCCGGACCATCCGGGGCGCGGAGCCATGAAGAATGTAATCGTGCGCCCCGATGCCGGGGACGTAGACTCGCGCCGAGGATCCCCATGGCCACCCCATCGATCGAAGTCGACCATCTAACCAAGCGGTACGGCGCGCGCCCGGTCGTGCGCGACATGAACTTCACCGTGAATCCGGGCGAGGTGTACGCGCTGGTCGGGCCCAACGGGGCTGGGAAGACGACGGTCATCCGACTGGTGGCGGGCCTGGCCTTCCCATCCGAGGGTTCGGTCCGCATGCTCGGCAGCAACCCCCACCAGGACCCCTCCGTCAGGCGCAAGCTGGGTGCCGTGGTGGAGGCTCCGGCCGCGTTCTACCCCTACCTGACGGGGCGCGGCAACCTGCGCTTGCACGGCCGGCTGGCCGGCGGGGTCGAGGAGGATCGCATCGAGGACGTCCTCGACATGATGGAGCTGGGCAATGCCGCCGAACGGCGGGTGGGCGTGTACAGTCTCGGGATGCGCCAGCGGCTCGGAGTGGCCGCCGCCATGCTCACCCGGCCGGAGGTGCTGATCCTCGACGAGCCCGCGAGCGGCATGGATCCCCTCAGCCTTCACCTGGTGCACTCAGTGCTGCGAGAGGCGGCCGAGGCGGGCACCGCGGTGCTGTTGTCGACCCACCACCTGGATGAGGTCGTGGCCTACTGCACCCGCGTCGCGATCATGGAGGAGGGCGCCCTCATCGATGAGGTGAACCTCTTGGATCGGCGCGAGCGCTACCGGGTGTCGGTCGACCGCCCTCACGATGCGCGTGCTCTGCTCGACACCCAGCCGTGGATCCGGCACGCGGCGGTCCGCGGGGAGGAGGTCGTCTTCATCCCCTCCGAGGTCGACGCGGTGGGCCGCATCAGCGCCATCCTGGCAGAGGCCGACATCGCCGTGTACGAGCTCACCCGGGACATCTTCGACCTTCGGGGGTACTACCGGGAGCGCGTCTCGAGCGACCGGTCGCGAAGGAGCGGAGCCTGGGCGCCGACCGACCCGAGGCTCACCGGTGAGCGGGAGGACCTGCCATGAGGAGCCTTCTCGCCATGGAGTTCGGCAAAGTCCTGCGCCTCGCCAGCGTGCGCTTCTCCCTGATCCTGCTCGTCTTGTTCCCGATCCTGTGGGCCTACGCTCCCGGGATCTTCAAGGTCTACGGCTTCTACCTCGTCTCGGCCTACCAGGTGCCGGCTCTCAGCCTGCTGTCGAGCATGCAGTTCTTGTTGCCGTTGCTGGTCGCGATCACGGCGGCGGAGCTGCTCGGCACGGAGATCAGCAACGGGACCCTGCAGACGATCCTGTTGCGGCCTGTATCGAGGTCGCAGTGGTTGCTCGCCAAGCTGATCGTCGCGTCGGTCTACCCGTTCGCCGTGCTGGCACTGTTCTTCATCGTGTCGCTGCTCGCTGGCGCGCCCTACGGGTACGGCTCCTTCGTCGGCGGCACCGGGCTCGGCCACGCGGGTCTGCTCGGCCAGGGCACCATGGCGGCCGGACATGCGCTGCGCCAGGTGGTTGGGGCGTATCTGGTGGCCGCCTACAGCCTGGTCCCCGTCAGCCTGCTGGGGATCCTGTTCACCGTGCTGTTCATGAGCGCTGCCGGGGGCGCGCTCGCCACGTTGTCGGTGCTGATCTTCATGCAGCTGCTGGTCGTGTTCCCTGGGCTGGAGCCCTACCTGCTGACGACCCAGCTCAACGCGTACGCGAAGCCCGTGACCAACCTCGGCTGGGTGGCGGCGCTCATCGCCCTGTACTGTGCTGCCTTCGCGGCCTTCGCGGTGGTCCTGTTCGAGCGGAAGGACTTCTAGTGAGGCGGCGGCTCCGCTTCGCGGCAGCCGTCGCGTGGTTGGCCTTCGGATCGGCCGCCGGCGCCCAGGCCATCTCCTACACCGTGCAGGTGGTGGCGTTGTCGGACAAGACGTCTGCGTTGGATCTGCAGACGCAGCTCAACGGCGAGGGATACCCCGCCTACGTGGTGCGCTCGACCACCGGTCTGGGAAACGTCTACCGGGTGCGTGTGGGCGCGTTCGCCAACCGGCAGGCCGCCCTGGTGTTCGCCGACACGATGCCGGAAGTGGCCGGCGGCCGACCGGTGCCGGCGCTCGCCGAGGCCATCCCGCCGGGCATCGTGTCGCTCGCCCCGCGCGTGCTCACGCGGATCATCCCCGACGGGCGCGACGCCACGATCCTGCCGTGGCGCAGCGGCGTGGCGGTGCGCCTGCAGCAGTCGGCGCCGTTGCGCGAGGCGCGCTACGTCATCGTCGACGGCGACCAGGTGGACTCGTTCGATGCGTGGTTGGCGGTCCCGGCCAAGGACGGCAGCGTCACCCGATTGCGCAACCTTCCCTTGTGGCCGGACAACTACAAGCAGGATAGCCAGGCCGCACGCGACGCCTTCGAGGCGTCCGTGCTCTCCCTGGTCGCCGACGGCCTCGGCCTGCCGCTGTCGGACGTGAAGGCCACCATCTACCGGCCGCAGCCGGACGCGGTGCCGCGGCTGGTGGTGCTGGAGCGCGTCACGGTGAACCAGAACGGCAACGAGACGAGCAAGTTGCTGGCGTTGGGTGTGCCCGAGCTCGGCATGACCAAGCACGGGCCCGTGCAGTACCTGGGGCTGACCCCCGGCGAGCTGCCCGATCCTCCCACGGGTGCTCCGCTCGGTATCCAGGCACCCTCTGCGGCTCCACTGCAGGGCGATGGCTGGACCGCCAACACGGACGGCCCGTTCATCACGCTGACCGCGAGCGGTTCCCGCGCCTGGCGCGAGGCCGTCGGCACACCGCTGTGGACCGACGGCCACGTGCTCGCGACCTCCTACAAGGGATCGTTCCTGCTGTACGACTTCCTGCCGCGCTGAGGCGGTGGCTGGAAAAGCGCAGACGTGGGCCCGTTCAGGCTTCACCGACCGGCACGTTGAAGTTGAGCGTGGAGCGGGCGTCGGCTTCTGCCGGCTGGTCGGCGAGCGCGTGCTCGCCGGTTACGTCGTGCTCCGCAAGCCAACGCTCCGCGGCCATGGCGGCCCGCGTCCCTGCGCCAACCGACGTGCCGAGCTGACGGTAGACCTCGTCCGAGACGTCGCCTGCCGCGAACAGGCCGTCGACATCGGTGTAGATCTCGTCCCGAACGTCGACGTATCCGCTCTCGCGCAGCTCGACCGTGCCCTCGAGGAAGCGCGTGTTGGGCTCGTGCCCGATGTAGATGAAGACGCCGTCGGTCTCGAGGACGCCCTCGTCGCCCGTCTTCACGTTTCGGGTGCGTACGCCGCTGACCTGCCCGTCCTGACCAAGGACTTCGGTGACGACGGTGTCCCAGACGAAGCGCATCTTGGGGTTCGCGAAGGCGCGCGCCTGAGCGGCCTTGTGGGCGCGCAGCTCGTCGCGGCGGTGCACCACCGTGACCGTGTCGGCGAACTTCGTCAGGAAGGTGCCCTCTTCGATGGCCGCATCGCCGCCGCCCACCACCACGACGCGCTTGCCGCGATAGAAGAAGCCGTCGCAGGTGGCGCAGGTGGAGACCCCGCGTCCGTAGAACTCGTCCTCGCCCGGGACGCCGAGCCGCCGGGGGTTGGCGCCGGTCGCGATGATGACCGAGCGTGCATGGTAGTCGGCATCGTAGCCGCGCACGACGAAGCCCCCATCGGGGTCGCGCTCGAGGACGGTGACCTCATCCATCACGATCGAGGCGCCGAACTTCTCGGCTTGCTGGACCATGCGCTGGGAGAGCTCGGGCCCGGTGATCCCCTCGGGGAAGCCGGCGTAGTTCTCGACCTCGTCGGTCTGGGCGATCTGACCGCCCGGAAGGCCCTTCTCGATGATGACGGTGTCGAGCTGGCCGCGCCCGGCGTAGATCCCGGCGGTGAGCCCGGCGGGCCCGCCCCCGATGATCACCACGTCGTGCTGTTGCTGCTTCTTGGGCATGCCACCCTCCATCCGTGCCAAATGCTAGCACCTGTCCGACGGCAGACGCTGTCGGTTTGGATACCTATGGGGGGTATCTTACACGGAGTGGGAGGAAGAGGCTAACCGCTGAGTCCGGCGGTCGCCAGCGTGGCGATCGTCAGAGTGACGGCGAAGCCGGCGAGGGCCAGCACGATGGCGGGTGCCCCGATGCGGCGGACCACGCGGAGATCGACGGCCAGGCCGATGGCGGCCATGGCAACGGTCATGAGGATGGTGCTGCCGTTCTGGAGCGGTCCGACCCAGGCGCCCGGGACGACGCCGAGGCTCCGCAAGGCGCCGAGCGCGAGGAAGCCGATCAGGAAGCCGGGCAGGAGCGGGGGCCTGCGGCCCGTCAGGCCGGCGTCGCGGACCCCGCGGATCCGGTCGCGACGGTGAAGGATGGTGCCGACCACCAGCAAGGTGGGCGCCAGCAGTGCCACACGGGTGAGCTTGGTGATGGTGGCCAGATCGAGAGCTGCCCCGCCGTGCGCGGCCCCTGCCGCGAGCACCTGCGCCACCTCGTGCAGCGTGGAGCCGGTCATGAGGCCGTAACGCTGCACACTCATGCCGAGGATCGGCGCGAGCACCGCAAAGCCGATGACCCCAAGGGTGCCCAGCAGGCTCACGATCCCTACGGACACCGACACATCGTCGTCGCTGGCCCGGATCATCGGGGCGGCGGCGGCGACGGCGGCGGCCCCGCAGATGCACGATCCGACCGCGAGACTGAGCCGTAGGCCGCGCTCCAGCCCGAGGGCCTTGCCGAGCCGCTCCATGGCGAGCATGCCGAGGGTCACCACCAGGAGGTCCAGGACCACGACTCGGGGCCCGGCCGCGACCAGGAGCCCGAAGTCGAGGCGGATCCCCAGCAGCACGACGCCGACTCGCAAGAGCGTCCGGGCGGCGAAGACCGTGCCGGGGAGCGCCGCCGTTCCGAGCCCGGCGGTGGCGCGCCATGCTACCCCCAGCACCATGGCGATGCCCAGCGGCCCGAGGACGGCGAGGCCGGGTAGGCGGGCCGTCAGGGTAGCGGCCACGGCGAGGGCGGCGGCCAGACCCAGGCCGGGGACCAGGTCGCGGACGCGGCCAGCGGACCGGAGACCGAAGAGGTGGAGGCGGCGCAGGACGCGAAGCCGGCTCGGACGGAGGTTGGTGAGGGGAGAGACACGCATTGGAGGAGTCTAGGGTCAGACGGATCATAAATCAAAGTAGAGTTGGGACTGCTGTCCATAGATCTTGGTTATATTAGAGCGTGCGAATCGAGCCGGAGCCCCTCATCACGTTCGCCCAGGTAGCCGACGCGGGGAGCGTCTCGGCTGCGGCCGAGCGCCTCCACCGGACGCAGCCGGCCGTGTCGGCGCAGCTCCGCAAGCTCACGGAGGCCGTCGGAGAGCCGCTCTATCGGCGGCATCGGCACGGCGTGCGGCTGACCGCGGCGGGAGAAGCGCTGCTGCCGTACGCCCGTGCGGTCGCCGCCGCGGTCGACGGTGCGCAACGCTGGTCCGACGAGCTCGGCGGGCTGTTGCGGGGGGCGGTACGCGTAGCAGCCAGCATGACCGTGGCCGTCTACCAGCTCCCTCCGGCACTGGCCGCCTTCCGCAAGGAGCACCCCAACCTGAGGATCGAGCTGCTGACCCGAAACTCCACGGATGCGGCACAGCTGCTCGCCACCGGCCACGCCGATCTGGCGATCGTGGAAGGACCGCTGGGAGAGCTGCCGGTGGGGGTCGAAGCATCGGTCTTCGGTCTCGACTGGCTTGCGCTGGTGGTCCACCCGGACCATCCGCTTCGCTCGGAGGTGCCGCTGCCGCTGAGCGCCCTGGCGGGACTGGAGGTGGTGCGTCGCGAGCCCGGGTCGGGAACCCGCGACGTGGTCGACCGTGCTCTGCTCGACGAGGGCGTGGATCTCGTCGCGGTGTTGGAGGCGACGGGCCTCGATACCGTCAAGCAGGCGGTCCTGGCCGGAATCGGAGCCGGCTTCCTCTCGGCCTCGGCCGTGCGACGTGAGGTGGAGGCGGGAACCCTCCGCGTGGTCCCCCTTGCCTCGAGAGCGCTGGTGCGCCCGCTGACGCTCCTGCAGCGCACTCCCGGGCTGGCCTCTCGGGCGGCCCGCGCGCTCGTCGCTCACCTCGAACGACGCGCAAGGGAGCTGGCCCCCGCACGGGCCGAGTCGATCGAGTCGGTGTCGGTTGCGCGCTCTGGACCGACCTCGTAGACTTCGGTGTGACCAAGGAAGATGACGAGAGGTCGTCGCTGTCGACCTCCGTGGGCGATTACCTGAAGGCGATCTGGGTCATCGCCCGGGACGGTCCGGCCGGCACGGGGGATATCGCCCGCGCCCTCGGCGTGACCGCATCGTCCGTCACGGGCATGCTCGGCAAGCTCAAGCGCATGGGCCTCATCAGCTACAAGCCCTACTACGGGGCCCAGCTCACCATGTCCGGACGGAGCGAGGCACTCAGGCTCATCCGTCGTCACCGCTTGCTCGAGACCTTCCTCATCCGCGACCTCGGCTACACCTGGGACGAGGTGCACGAAGAGGCGGAGAAGATGGAGCACGTCATGTCGGGCCGCTTCACCGAGCGGCTCGCCGATCACCTCGGCCAGCCGTCGCACGACCCGCACGGAGACCCCATCCCGGGAGACGACGGCCGTGTGCCGTCGACGCCAAGCACGGCGCTCAGCGACGTCGCCTTGGGCAAGAGCTTCACCGTCTCGCGCATCCTCAGTCAGGACGCCGACGTGCTCGGCTACGTCACGAAGCTCGGGATCCATCCCGGCAGCCGGCTCCGGGTGGAGGCGCGCGAGCCGCTCGGCGATCTGCTCACCGTCTCTCTCGAGGGGGAGCGGCTGCCCGTTTCGCGCGAGCTCGCCTGCCTGCTGCTCGGCTCCGTAGATGACGGTTGAGCCCCGTCGCACCCGGCCGTCTGCCACAGTCGGAAGCGCCCTCCCTACCCGAAGAAGCAAGCTCCGCGCCCCGCCCCGCGCCCGGCTGCCACGCCACCGGCCGGGTTGCCGGCGAGGTCGGCCGATGCGCCCCGAAGCGGGCCGGAACGCCCTCTGTGCCGGAGATTTGTCACCAGGGCGGGGTCGGAGAGATGGTAGGGTCTGTTCGGAAGAGATGGGGAGGTACGGGAGCGAAATCGCCGGCGGATGGGAGCCCCGGTGCCGATGAACGCCCCGTGACCTCCGCTTCCGGTCCCCGCGTGCCGCGCGGGACCGGAAGCCGTGAAGGAGGCACGTAGGATCCATGAAGGCCGACCGTCAGGCGAGCGACTACAGCATGCTGGCCATGCTTGCCTCCGCCTCGGGGGCGTCGGACACGGCGCACGTCGTCGAGGCCGCACACAGCCTGTTCGGCGACGCGTGTTTCACGATCTCGGACCTCACGCTGGTGGGGCACCCCGTGATCTATGCCAGCGACGCCTTCACCGACCTCACCGGCTACCGCCCCGACGAGGCGATGGGTCGGAATCTCGGCTTCCTCCAGCGGAACGACAGCGATCAAGAGGGCAACGAAGAGGTCCGGGCGGCGCTCGACGAGGGTCGCCCCTGTACCTGCAGGCTCCGCAACTACCGGAAGAGCGGCGTCTTGTTCTTCAACGAGCAGCGGCACCTCCCGATCCGCGATTCCGCCGGCCGCGCGACGCATCTGCTGGTTCTGCAGAGCGATGTGACCGAGGCCGTCCATGCGGTGGGTGCCGAGGCCGCCCGGCGCGCTCTCGCCGATCGGATGGGCGGGGACGGTGCGAGCTTCGCCTACGCGATGCTGCTCGATGCCGAGGGGCATGCGCGGTGGTCGTGGCTCTCCGACGCGTGCGAGGCGGTGACGGGCTTCGGGACCACGGAGCTGCTCGGCCGTGCGCCGGAAGAGCTGGTCGTCGAGGACGACCGGCAGGGCTTCGTTGCGGCGTTGGCCCCCCTGGCCTCGGACGACGAACGCCGGCACGTCTACCGCATCCGGACCAAGGGCGGCACCGTGATGCACGTGGAAGACTTCGCCACCGTGCGCTGGGAGGCCCGTGAGGCAGGCGTCCGGGCGCTGTACGGCGTGGTGCGGGACGTGTCCAGCGGTCGGCATGCGAGTCGCGAGCTGTGGCGGGGCGCCCACTACGACGACCTCACCGGGCTCCCCAACCGCTACCTGCTCGACGACCGCATCCAACAAGCGCTGTACCAGACACGTCGCGGGGGTGGCGCCACGCTGCTCGCGCTCGTCGATCTGGACGACTTCCGGTTCCTCAACGAGACCCTCGGATCGGGCCGCGGCGATCGCGTCCTGCAGGAGGTCGCAAAGCGGCTTCGACGGCAGCTGCGGCGCACCGACACGCTGGCGCGCCTCGACGGCGACACGTTTGCGGTCCTGCTCGCTCACCTGCCCTTTCCCAGGGCCGCTTTGCCGGTGCTCGACAAGATCCGCGCCACCGTCGCCGATCCCTTCCAGGACCACGGTGCCACGCTCCGCCTGAGCGCGACGCTGGGCGTCGAGATGTTCCCCGAGGGAGCGACCAGCGCCGCCGAGCTCATGGAGCACGCAGAGACTGCGCTCGAGCAAGCCAAGGAGCACGAGCGCGGTGCGTATCGCTTCTACCGGCAGGGCTTCGATGCGGCCATGCGCGAGCGGGCCGGGCTCGAGCGCGAGTTCAGGCGAGCGGTCCTCGAAGACCAGCTCGTGCTGCACTACCAGCCGCGTGTCGAGCTGCAGAGCGGCTCCATCACCAGCGTCGAGGCGCTGGTGCGCTGGGCCCATCCCGAGCGGGGCTTGCTCAAGCCCGCCGAGTTCGTTCCGCTGGCGGAGGAGGCCAGGCTCGGCGGCGAGCTGTTCGACTGGGTGCTCGAACGCGCGTGTGCGCAGGCGAAGCGGTGGCAGCAGCAACGGATCTCCCGCCGCGTCGCGGTCAACGTCAGCCCCCAGGCCCTGGAGGACACCGACTTCACGAAGCGTGTGCAGGAGACGCTCACGCGGTACGACTTGCACCCCGGTCTGCTGGAGATCGAGATCAACGAGCGCACGAACGGCTCGACGCTGGAGGCGGCCGACCGTCACCTGCAGGTGCTCCGGAGCATGGGCGTCCATGTCGCGCTCGACGACTTCGGGGTGGCCCACGCGTCGCTATCACAGCTGCGCGGCCTGTCGCTGGACGGGCTCAAGATCGACCGAAGCTTCGTCGGCCGGCTGGGAGGCCGGGACGCGGGTGAGGAAGTCGAGATGATTCGGGCCATCATCGCGTTCGGCAAGAGCCTGAAGCTGACCGTGACCGCCGAGGGGATCGAGACGCGCGAGCAGAACTCGTTGCTGCGCACGTTGGCGTGCGACGAAGGTCAGGGCTTCCTGTTCAGCCAGGCGGTCCCCGCCGAGTACGTGCCGGCCTTCGCCTGAGGTTCCGTGCTCCACCCACGACCTCGTCCGCGCGGGTAGGCTGTGCGGGCCCAACATGGGCGAGGAGAGTCGATGCCCGAGAATCCCTTCCTGTCCCGTGCCGTCTACCCGCCGTTCGATGCCATGACCGCCGACGCCGTAGCGTCGGGCGTGCGCTGCGCCGTCGAGCGGGCCGAACGTGAGCTCGAGGAGCTGGCGGCAGCCGACGGCCCCCGCACCTTCGAAAACACGCTGCTGGCGCTCGATGCCCTGGAGGAACGCGTATCCCGGACGTTCGGCTACGCGCGCCACCTCACCCAGGTGCGCAGCTCGCCCGCGCTGCGGCGTGCCTACAACGAGGCGCTCCCGGCCTACTCCGCGTTCGTGGCGAGCATCCCTACGCACGCAGGGTTGTGGTCGGCGCTGAAGGCCTATGCGGCGACGGACGAAGCCCATGCCCTCGTGGGGGTGCGACGTCGGCACCTCGACAAGACCCTGCAGGAGTTCCGGCGCGCAGGTGCCGACCTCCCGGAGAAGGACCGCGAGCGGGCGCGCGCGCTGCGTGTGGAGCTGTCCAGGCTGTCCACCCACTTCAGCGAGAACGTGCTGGACGCCACCAACAGCTACGAGATGGTGTTGACCGACGAGGCGGAGCTCGAAGGGCTGCCCGAGAGCGTGCGTCGTCGCGCACGCCTGGCTGCCGAGGCGCGTGGTCTGGAGGGGTACCGGTTCACGTTGCAGGCCCCCTCGTACCGCTCGTTCATGAAGTTCGCGGCGGCGAGGGACCGTCGTCGCCAGCTCTATCAAGCGTTCACGGGCCGCGCGGCCGCGGGCGAGCACGACAACCGTCCCGTGCTCGCGGCGATCCTGCGGAAGCGGCGCGAGCTCGCGCGGCTGCTCGGGTTCCGCGACTTCGCCGACCTGCAGCTCGAGGATCGCATGCTCGCCAGCGGAGCGCAGGCCCAGGCCTTCGAGCGCGACCTGGCGCGCCGCACCCTGCCGTACTTCCGGGACGAGGTGCGAGCGCTGACCGAATATGCGCGCCAGTCGCTGGGGATCGATCGACTCGAGCCGTGGGACCTGGACTACGTGGCGGAGTCGCTTCAGCGCGACCGCTTCGCCTTCGACGAGGAAGCGCTGCGCCCGTACTTCCCCCTCGACGCTGTCCTCGACGGCCTCTTCCAGATCGCAGAGCGGCTGTTCGGGGTCCGGGTGCGGCCGGTCGACGAGGCCGCCACCTGGCATCCGGAGGTGCGCGTCTACGACCTGTTCGATCGCGCTGGGGTTAGGCTGGGCACGTTCTACGCCGACTGGCACCCGCGCGAGTCGAAGCGCGACGGGGCTTGGATGAACCCGATGGTGACCGGCGGACCGGTGGAGGTGGCCGGAGTCGACGGCGCCGGCGCGGGGGCGGCGGCGTTCGCGCCGCACCTCGGCATCATCGCGGCCAACGTCACGCCCCCTTCCGACGACCGGCCGGCGCTCCTCAGCCACGACGAGGTCACCACCCTGTTCCACGAGTTCGGCCATCTGCTCCATCACGTGCTGGGGCGGGTCGAGGTACCGGCCCGTGGCAGCCTGGGCAGCGTCGCATGGGACTTCGTGGAGTTGCCGTCGCAATTGATGGAGAACTGGGCCTGGGAGCGGGAGGGCCTCGACCTCTTCGCGCGCCACGTGGATACCGGGGAGCGCATCCCGGAGGGCCTGTACCGACGGCTGGCCGCCAGCCGGACGTTCCTGGCCGCCGCGTCCCAGATGCGGCAGCTCAGCCTGGGCACGGTCGACCTGGCCCTCCACATCGACTTCGACCCTGAGCACGGAGGCGACCCGATCGCTTTCGGCCAGCACGTGATGGAGCCGTTCGTACTGCGCCCCGAGTTCGCGCACAACCCGTTCTTGACGTCCTTCAGTCACATCTTCTCGTCGGGCTACGCCGCGGGCTACTACAGCTACAAGTGGAGCGAGGTCCTCGACGCCGATGCCTTCAGTCGTTTCCAGCGCGAGGGGATCTTCAATCCCGAGACGGGGCGGGCGTTCGTGGACGCGGTGCTCTCGCGGGGGGACAGCGAGGACCCGATGGCGCTGTTCCGATCGTTCATGGGTCGCGAGCCCGACCCCGACGCCCTCATCCGGCGCAACCTGGGGGTGATGATCGGGACCGAGGAGGGCGCCAGGGCGGGATGAGCGGGTGGCTTCAGAGCAGCCCGCGCGCCAGCGCCTTCACCACCAGCGTCGTCGCCCGGCCGTAGTCGCCCATGCCTGCGCTCACGCCTCGGCTCCGGAGGTAGGTTCCGTAGGTGGCGGTCGCCGCCCTCTGCAGCCACGGCACGCGGTAGCGCACGGCCGCCTCGGAGGCGGCGCGGAGGTCCTGGAGTGCGCGCTCGGGCAGGGCTGCCACCAGGGCCCGCGCGTCCCCGGGCGGCAGCGCGGTCAGCAAGAGGTCGATCCCGTGAACGGCCAGGGCGTAGCGCACGGCCGGATCGTTGCAGCGAAGCCCCGCCAGCACCGCCAGCGCGTCGGTGTCCGCCTCGCGGGCAAAGCCCGCGGTGTGGGTGAGCTCGTGGGTGGCCGTGGCCAGCCGGGCGACGGCGGGCAGGCCGGCATCGACGTGCGGCTCGAGCAGCCAGGGCGAGGTCACCCCGGCGAACCCGAAGCGCAGCAGCGTCCCCGCCGGCAGGAGCTTGACGCGGGAGGGCACGTCGACGCGACTTCCCGTCACCCGCTCGACCTCGCGCGCCACGCAGCGGCCCGCGGCAGCCACGTCCGCCGCGCGCGGCGGAGCGCTGGCCTCGGTGCTTCGGACCACCGCCAACAGCCGAGCCCGTGCCGTGGCGATCTCGGCCGTGGTGACCGGACCCGGCGGAAGGCCGAGGAGCTGCGCCAGGGTCGCTCGTCGGTAGGCGAGCCCCCACACCAGCATGAACCCGACGACCAGCAGGGCGGCCGACCAGGGCAGCAGGGCGCGGCGGAGGAATCGCCGCCCCGCGGCGCCGGGGAGCGATGCGACGCCCACGACCACCAGCGCCAGCGCCAGCGTCGCGGTGAGGCTCCACGGAACCGCGCCGACCAAGGGTGCCAGAACGTGGCTGGTGACGGGGAAGAGCCCCCGCGCGAAGGTCGTTTCGACGAACGCTTCGGGCCAAGGGATGACGGCCAGCGCGATCCCCAGAGCGAGCAGAAGCAGCGCCGGAACGGTGCCGAAGCGGCGTCGTCGCCGGCGGACCCGGTAGCGCGACGAGGCAGGCCTGCCCACGCGCGGGCCCTCACGCCCTCCGGGAGGCGGGCGCGCCCCTCGAGCGACGTTGCGGCCGGGCGTGTGGGGCGGGGCCCTCGGGAAGACCCTCACGTCGCATGAACCCCGTGCGGGTCCAGCTCCACCAGCCTTCGCCGGCGGGCTCCAGACAGGTGTCCGGCAGCGGATCGCGGCAGAAGAGCTGGAGCGCGGACACGTCCAGCAGCGTGAAGGTGAATCGGGCGGCAGCGTCGACCAGCGCGGCCCGCGCCCACGGCAGCACGCAGGTGTCGGGCGGGTCGTGAACGGCGAGATGGGCCACGCCTGCGCTGCTGTGGACGCGCGCCCACGGCCACACAGGATGCGCTCCGCCGATGGTGCCGTCGTCGCCCGACTCTCGCCTGAGCAGCGCGTCCATGGCCCGCGGGGCTTCGGCCTCGGGGACGGCCATGACGAGCAGGTCCTGCCCGAGCCTGTCGGCCACCACCTCCAGACCCCGTTCGCGCACGCGGAAGCGGGGAGCCGGAGGCTCGAGCAGCGCGTCGTAGGCAGGAGCGAGGCGGTCTTCGAGGTCGGCGCGCCGGGCGGTGAGGCGCTCCAGCTCGCGCGGGGCGAGCTGCAAGGGGTCCTCCAGGAGCCGGTCGATCGCCCCTCGCTCGTCCTCCAGCGCCTCGGCGACGCTCCCGGCCCGTTGTGCACCCGTCCGTCCGGCTGCGTGAGCATCGGTTCTCGGCACGTCGCGCGGATGCGTTCGCCGGTCGGTCCCGATCGATGTCACGGCTGCGTTCCACGGTGCGGCGGCGTCACGGGGTCCGGACTGGACGGAGCCCTGGGCTTCCTCCCGGGCGTCTTCCCGGCGCCGTGCGCTGGCCTCGTCCGGTGCGCCAACCGGGAGCTCGACGCCGACCGGGATCCCCCCGTCCCCCGCGAGGTAGGCATCCGTGTCGGGGTAGCGACGCAGCACGCCATCCTCCACGGCCCATACCTCCTCGGCCAGGGTCTCGACCAGACGGCGGTCGTGCGTGGCCAGCACGAACGCAGCCGGGCTCTCGCGCAGGGCGGACTCGAGTGCCTCCACGGCATCCAGGTCGAGATCGTTGCCCGGTTCGTCGAGCAGGATCAGGTCGGCCCGGCGTGCCTCGAGCCGTGCCAGCCCGGCGCGCGCGCGTTCGCCACCCGACAGCCGCTCCGGTGGCTCGTTCCAGCGATCGGCACCCACACCGGCCCGGGCCAGCAGCTGCCGTGCGGGCGCGTCGCCCACCCATGCGGCGACCTGGTCGACGACGCCAACGCCGTCGGCCAGGCCGCGGTCGAGCTGGCCGACCAGCTCCAGACGCAACCCCGGCGGATAGTGCAGCTCCGAACGTGGGTCGTCGGAAGCCAGCTCCCCCGCAAGCAAGGCCAGGAGGGTGCTCTTGCCCGAGCCGTTGGGGCCGAGCAGCGCGATCCGCTGGCCCGCCCGGAGGATCACGTGCGCCACCTCGACGACGCCCTCTCGCCGCAGTGCCCGAGCCTCCAACAACCACCCTTGAAGGCGCCCGCCCCGGAGCCGAACGTCGGTCGGAGACCCGTCGGTACGGGGCGGCGCGTCCGGCGTCCGGTGCAAAGCGTCCAGGCGCCGCTCGGCGACGTGCCGCCTGCGAGCAGCGCCGCGGTTGTGGCGGCGCGCCAGCTGTTCGGCCATGGCGGCCAGGCGTGCCGCCTCCTTCGCCCGCTCGGCATCGCGCTTGCGGAGTGCCAACAGGTCGCGCTCACGGGCCCGGCGAGCCCGTCCGTACGACCCGCGCCGGAGCTCCCAGACGCCCCCCTGGAGGAAGAGCGTGGTGTGCGTCGCACGATCCAACAGCATCCGATCGTGTGACACCAGGACCACCGCGCCATGCCAGGAGGCCAGGCGCTGCGCCAGCCAGGCGCGCATCCTGAGGTCGAGGTGGTTGGTCGGCTCGTCGAGCAGCAGCACCTCGGGATCGCCCGACAGCGCGCTCGCCAGCGCGAGCCGCCTGCGCTCGCCGCCCGACAGCCCCGCCGCCGGACGATCCCACCAGGCTTCCGGCAGGCCGACGGCGGTGAGCACGGTGCGCAGGTCGGCCTCGGCGCGGTACCCGCCCAGCGACTCGAAGGTCTCCGACGCCAAGGCGAGCGCGGCCTCTCGCGGTTCGCCGGCGGCCAGGCGACGCTCCTCGGCCCGCAGCCGCGCTTCGGCCTCCTGGACCGCCCGCAGTCCGGTGGCGGCGACCTGCCAGACCGTGCCCGAAGGCTGCTCGTCGAGACGTTGCGGGAGGTAGGCCACGCGGACGCCGGGGGGCCTGGCCACGCGTCCCTCGTCCGGGGCCCGGCTTCCCGCGAGGAGTTGAAGGAGCGTCGACTTGCCGGCGCCGTTGGGGCCTGTCAGGCCGATGCGCATGCCCTCAGCCAGGCGCAGGTCCAGCGGCTGGAAGAGAGCCTCTCCCCGCTGATAGGTTGTCAGGTGATGGACGGCGAGAAGCTCCATGATCCACGTACCCCTGGCAAGGACGGTGCCACCCCCCATTGTAGGGCGGCCGCCGAGCGGCACGGTGCATGAGCCCCTGCCTCCCGGCCCCTTCGACCTCGCGCACTTCGGCGGGGTGGACGTCCTCGAGGCGTTCGAGCGCGTACGAGCCCGCCACGGCGATCTGGTGCGGTTGCGGCGGGGCCGCGGCGAGCTCTGGCTGATCGGCGATCCGGGTCTTGCGCGGGCGGTGCTGGTCGAGCGCCCGCACGACTTCGGCAAGGGAGCCACGCCAGGTGGCCGGCGAGGCCTCGGCGCGCTCCTCGGGGGCGGGCTGCTCACCGCGCCAAGCGAGGATCGGTGGCGGTCGCACCGGCGCATGCTGCAACCGGCGTTTCGCCGCGCGCGCATCGATGCCATGGCGCCCGCCCTGATCTCGTCGGCGGGAGAGGTCGTCGAGCGCTGGCTGCACGGGGGCGGCGAGGCGGAGGGGGTCGACGTCGCGCCCGGCATCGAAGCGCTGATCGCGGACGGCCTGCAGCGCCTGCTGTTCGGACGGCCCCTGGAGCGGGCGTTGTCGGTGCGCCTCAAGCTTCCGCTTGCGCTGGGCATCGCCCCGGCACCTGAGGCGCGGCGGGCACGGGCCGCGGTGGACGTGGCGCTTCGGGAAGAGCTCGAGCGCCGCGACCACGTGCCCATGCCGGCGGCCGTCGAGGACGTGCTGGGGTTGCTTCTGGACGCCCGTTCCCGCGGCGAGGTCGACGATGCCGGGATCCTCGACGAGCTGGCGACGTTGCTCCTGGCAGGTGTCGAGACGACGGCGTCGGCGGCCGCCTTCGCACTGGCGCTGCTCGCCCGTGCCCCGCGCTCGCAAGCGGTCGTGGCGGAGGAGATCGACCGCGTGCTCCAGGGCCGTCTCCCGACGCGTGCCGACCTGGAGCGGTTGCCTCACCTGGCGGGAGCGTTCGACGAGGCGTTGCGGCTGCTGCCGCCCATCCCGGCGGCGCCC
Organism: uncultured bacterium; assembly: GCA_964536935.1. Lineage (GTDB taxonomy): Bacteria > Deinococcota > Deinococci > Deinococcales > Trueperaceae > JASBRS01. Next base: position 27,502 of record CAZIBD010000009.1, read on the forward strand.
CGGCGCGCTCTGCGCGACACGCTTCTCGGGGGGCACGTGGTGCCGGCCGGCACGCGGCTGCTGGTGAGCATCCACCTGGTCCACCGCCACGCCCGAAGCTGGCGCGACCCTGCCGTGTTCCGGCCCGAGCGTTTCGACCCGGCCACGGACGAGACCGTTGCCGGAGCCTTCCTCCCCTTCGGCGCCGGCGCGCACCGGTGTATCGGACGCGAGCTCGCGCGGCTGCAGGGGCGCGTCCTTCTCGCGCGAGCGCTGCAGCAGGCACGCTTCCGACCCGTAGAGGGCGATCCGCTCGGCTGGAGGCTGGCGGTCGGCCTCACGCCTTCCTCCGGCACCCGCCTTCGGGTGGTAGCTCGCGGTCGACGGTGTTCGACCTCCGTACGCTGATGCGATGAGGACACCCGAGGCCGACGGCGGGCGCGCGCGGCGACGGAAGGGCGGTCAGCCCCGCGAGGGCGGGCAGTACGTCCTGTACTGGATGGACCAGAGCCAGCGCGCCGAGGACAACCATGCGTTGGAGACCGCGGTGGCGTACGGCAACGAGCTTCGCCGGCCGGTGGTGAGCGTCTTCGTGCTCGATCCGGACGAGCCGGGAGCGACGGAGCGGACGCTCGGCTTCGTTCTGGAGGGCCTCGTCGAGACGACCGCGGCGCTCCGTGCGCGAGGGATCCTTCCGGTCGTACGCATCGGGTCGCGGCCCGAAACGGTCCTGGCGCTGGCCGAGGAGGCCTGCCTGGTGGTCACCGACCGCGGCTACCTCCGCGACCAGGTCCGCTGGAGGGCCCAGGTGGTCGAGCGGGCGCCGTGCCCCGTGGTCGAGGTGGAAGCCGACGCCGTCGTGCCGGTCGAGGCAGCGTCGTCGCGCCTGGAGGTGGGCGCCCGGACGCTCCGGCCGCGGCTGGTGCCGCAGATCGGCCGCTTCCTGGCATTGCCGGAGCCGCGAGCCGTCCGCGTCCGGGCGGACGGATGGACCGGCCTCGCCTCGCAGCCCGTCGATGCGCCGGCCCGGCTGGCACGCGAGCTGAGCCGGGGCCGGGGACCCGGTCCGGTCAGCGCGCATCACCGAGGCGGGGCCCGTGCCGGGCGAGCCCGGCTGGCCCGCTTCGTGACGGAGCGGCTCCCTCGGTATGCGACCCTGCGCGGCAAGGTTCCCTTCCGGTCGAGCTCCGAGTTGAGCATGTACCTCCACTTCGGCCAGCTCTCACCGCTGCGCGTTGCGTGGGAGGTGCGCGCGGCCGGCCGGCGCGGGGTGGCGGCATCGCAGGGCGCGGCGGACCTCTCGGCCGGCGTCGACGCCTACCTGGAGCAGCTCGTGGTGCGGCGCGAGCTGGCGCTGAACCTGGTCACGTTCCAGCCCGCCTACGACCGATACGACGCGATCCCGGCGTGGGCGCGCGCAACGCTCGACGAGCACCGGGACGACCCGCGCGAGGGCAAGTACGACGAGGAGTGCCTCGTCGCCGCTCAGACCGACGACGCCTACTGGAACGCGGCCATGCTCGAACTGCGCGAGACCGGATCGATGCACCCGCACATGCGCATGTACTGGGGCAAGCGCCTGCTGGCCTGGGGCGCCGACCCGCGCCAGGCCTTTGAGCAGATCCTCCGTCTCAACGACCGCTTCTTCCTGGACGGACGCGACGCCAACAGCTACGCCAACGTCGGCTGGTGCTTCGGGCTGCACGACCGACCCTTCCCAGAGCGCGCCGTCTTCGGCAAGGTCCGTAGCATGACCGCCGCCGGGTTGAAGCGCAAGCACGACCCGGACGCCTATGTCGACGAGGTCGAGCGGCGCGTCGGAGCGCCGTGACCGTGGCCAGGAGCGACGTCGTCGCCCTGCTCTCTGGCGCCTGAGGACGGCGGGTACACTGTCCTGACGTGCAAGATCCGAACGGGCGACGCTTCATCGGGCGAGGAGCCAACCAGGGCTTCACCTGCGCGGTGTGTGGAGCGGAGGTGCCGGCGCTGGCCAACGGCAGCTACCGCAACCACTGCCCGGTGTGCCTCCATTCGCTCCACGTCGACGTCAACCCGGGTGACCGCGCCAGCGACTGCGGCGGTGTGCTCGAGCCGATCGCTGCCGAGCACAGCGGCAAGAAGGGCTGGGTCATCGTGCACCGTTGCCGGCGCTGCGGCGCAGTGCGCCGCAACCGCGCGGCGCTCGACGATCCGGTCTGGCCCGACGACTACGACCGGCTGGTGGCGCTCGCCAGCGGCCGGCCCCCGGCGGCTCGCTGATCCCGACACCCGGCGCGGTGTCCGGAAAGAGGAGGTCTCATGGCGTTCGAAACCATCACGCTCCACCGCGAAGGGGGCGCGCTGCGGATCACGATGGATCGCCCGCGCGTGCTCAACGCGCTGTCGCCCGAGATGCTCGACGAGCTGCGGCAGGCGTTGGAGGGGCCGGCCGCCGAAGCCGAGGTGCGCGCGGTGCTTCTGACCGGAGCGGGGCGCGGCTTCTGCGCCGGCGCCGACCTCAAGAGCACCCCTGTCGACGCCGAGATCAGCGAGCTGCTGGAGCACCGCTACCACCCCATCGTGCGGGCTCTCGCCGAGCTGCCGAAGCCGGTCGTCGCGGGCGTCAACGGCGTCGCGGCGGGCGCCGGCATGAGCCTCGCGCTGGCCTGCGACATGCGCCTGCTCTCCGACCAGGCGAGCTTCGCCATCGGGTTCACGGGGATCGGCCTGGTGATGGACGCGTCGTGCAGCTACGTCCTGCCGCGCCTGGTGGGACAGGGGCGCGCCTTCGAGCTGCTCTACAGCGGCCGCCGCGTCGAGGCCGACGAGGCACTGACCCTGGGCCTGGGCGAGCGCGTCCTCGCTGCAGAGACCTTCGCCGACGAGGCGTGGCGCTTCGCGCGCGAGCTTGCCGAAGGGCCGACCCTCGCCTACGGGCTGGCCAAGCGCGAGCTGCGGGCATCGCTGCAGAACGGGTACGAGGAGCAGCTGCTGTTGGAAGCCGAGATGCAGGGCCGGGCGGCCGCCAGCGAGGACCGGCGCGAGGGCGTTGCCGCGTTCACCGAGAAGCGCGTGCCGCGCTTCCGGGGGCGCTGAGCCGGTGGCGGCCGAGTGGCTCTTCCGCGGCCGGGTCCAGACGATGGACGCGGCCCGGCCGCGGAGTCACGCGCTGGCCGTCCGGGGTGGACGGATCGCCGCGCTCGGGGACGGGGCCGAAGCGCTTGCCGGGCCACGCACACGGGTGGTGGAGCTGGGCGAGCGCGTGCTGCTGCCCGGATTCCACGACGCCCACGTCCACCTCGCCGCGCACGGCCTCGAGCTCGCCCAGCTCGATCTGCGCGGGGTCACAGCGCTCGAGGAGCTGTTGGAGAGGGTGGCGCGGCGGGCGTCGACGCTCGAGCCTGGCGGTTGGCTGTTCGGGAGCGGCTTCGCGCTGGAGCGGCTGCGCTTGCAGAGCATCGGCGCGGCCGAGGCCGACGCCCTGGAGAAGGCGGCGGCGGGTCGTCCCGTGGCGCTGCGCAGCCAGGACCACCACAGCCTCTGGGGCAACCGCACCGCGCTCCGGCTCGCGGGCGTCACGCGGCAGACCCCCGATCCGCCGGAGGGCGTGGTCGTGCGCGATGCGGACGGTGAGCCCACCGGGCTCCTCCTGGAGCGCGCCATGGAGCTGGTGGCCGCGCACCAGCCGGAACCGGATGCGGCCGAGCTGGCCGCCGCCCTGGCGCGCGCAGGCACCGATCTCGCCGCCCGCGGGATCACCACGGTGCACTCCATGGCCTTCGAGCCCGGCACCTTCTGGCGCGCGACGGCCGATGCGGCGTCGAACGAGGCGTACCCCGTGCGCGTGTGGGCGTGCCTCGACCAGCACGACATCGAGCACGCTTCGGCGCTCGGTCTGGCAACGGGGCAGGGGGGCGCACAGTTTAGCGTGGGCGGGGCCAAGTTCTTCGCTGACGGGGCGCTGGGAAGCCTGACGGCCTGGATGCTCGAACCCTATGCCGGCCGCCCCAGGGACGTCGGCGTGGTCGTCGACGGCCCCGAGGTGCTGGCGCGGCGCCTTCCTCTCGCCGTGCGGGCGGGACTCACGCCGGTGGTCCATGCCATCGGGGACGCCGCCAACCGAGCGGTGTTGGACGCCTTCGAGGCGGCGCCGCAGTGGCGGGCGGCCGGCATGCGGCCGCGCATCGAGCACGCCCAGCACCTCCACCCCGACGACGTCGCTCGCTTCGGGGCGCTCGGGGTGGTGGCGTCGGCGCAGCCGCTCCACCTCACCTTCGACGTACCGACCATCGCGCATGCGCTTCCGGACCGGCGAAGCCGGGCGTACCCCTTCGCGTCGCTCCGAGCTGCGGGTGCGGTGCTCGCTTTCGGGTCGGACACGCCGGTGGCGGAGCCCGATGTTCTCGCCGCCGTGCGAGCCGCGGTGCATAGGGAAGGAGTCGACGGCAGCGTGCTCGAGCCCGCCGAGCGCCTCACGCTCGAGCAGGCGCTGGCCGCCTACACGGTCGGAGCCGCCTACGCCATCGGGCGCGAGCGTCGCTCGGGCCGACTGGCGCCCGGTTTCGATGCCGATCTGGTGGTTCTGTCCCAGGATCCCGGCCACGGACTCGACGACGTCTCGGCCGTCGCCACCCTCAAGGCAGGGGTCCCGACGTTCGGCGAGGATGCGCTGGGCTGAGGCGTTGCTCAACGCGCCCGAGGCGCGGCGGATGGAGCGGTTGCGGGCCGCGCTCGCAGGCTCAGCCGGACGGGTACATCATCAGCTCGCGGACCCGGCCGCGGGGGCCGCGCTCGGCGAGGAACGCCGCAGCGGCGGCGAGCTCGTCGGGGTCGATCCATGCGGTGGGGTCGGCGTCGGGCATGGCTCTGCGGTTGGCGGGGGTGTCGACGGCGCCCATGGGGTAGAGAAGGCCGACCCCCACGCCGCGAGGCTCGACTTCGGCCCGCAAGCTCCGGAAGTAACCGACCAGCGCCGACTTCGCTGCGCCGTAGGCCGTCATGCGCGCGCTGCCGCGGACGGCGGGCGCTGCAGCCATGCCCATCACGAAGCCGGCGCCCCTCTCCAGCATCGACGGGAGCACCGCCCGCGTGGCGTGGAAGGCGGTGCGCAGGTTGAGGGCGAGCTGTCGATCGAGGTCCTCGTCGGTAACGTCCACCGCGGACTGCATGGCGAAGGCGCCCACCAGGTTGAGGAGGGCGTCGATCCGGCCGAGGCGGCCCTGCGCCGTGGCGACGGCCCGCTCCGCGTCGACCGCATCCGCCAGGTCCACCCCGACCACGAACGCGTCCGGGAAGGCGTCGTGCAGTGCATCGCCGTGACGGGGACGATCGAGCAGCGCGAGGCGCCAGCCGTCGTCGGCGAAGCGCCGCGCGATGCGCCCGCCGATGGCGCCGGCGGCACCGGTGACGGCGGCAACGCGGGCAGGCTCGATCGAAGGTCGTTCGTCCATGCGGGGACCCCTTTCGCGGCCAGTCTAGCGAGCCCTTGCGCGGCTCCGTGTCGGTCGCGGTTCACGGTCGGGACGCCCGTGCCCGACGACGGCGCGTGGCGTCGTGGCGACCGGCGGGACCGGACCGGACGCTATACTTCCGTATGCCCGCCACCACGGAGCTTTCGCTGGACACGATCCTCGCGCGCGCCCGCCGCGCCAGCCGGGCGCTGGCCGCGGCCGACCGCGACGCCGCGCTCCAGGCGGTTGCCGAGGCGCTGGAGCGTAGCGTCGACCGGATCCTCGAGGCCAACGCGCGGGACGTTGCCGTGGAGCGCGAGCGGGGGACGGCCGCCGCACTCGTCGATCGCCTGACGCTCGATGAGCAGCGTGTTGTGGGGATGGCGCAGGGGTGCCGGCAGGTGGCCGGGCTTCCCGACCCGGTGGGACGGGTGCTCGACGGCTGGCGGTTGCCCAATGGCCTCCAGGTGCGCAAGGTGAGCGTGCCGTTCGGCGTGATCGGGATGGTGTACGAGTCGCGTCCCAACGTCACGGTCGATGCGGCGGTGCTCGCCATCAAGGCCGGTAGCGCGGTCGTGCTGCGTGGCTCGTCGAACGCCCTGAGCAGCAACCGCGCGCTGGTTGCGGTGATGCGCTCGGCGCTGGCGTCGGTCGGGCTCCCCGAGGACGCGCTGCAGCTCATCGACTCGCCGGACCGGGCGCTGGTCACCGAGTTGCTGACGGCGCGCGGCCGGGTCGACCTCGTGATCCCCCGCGGGGGTGCCGGGCTGATCCGCCACGTCGTCGAGACCGCCAGGGTGCCCGTCATCGAGACCGGCGTCGGGAACTGCCATCTCTACGTCCACCGAACGGCCGATCTGGACGCCGCGGAGGCGATCGCCTTCAACGCCAAGGTGCAGCGGCCGGGCGTGTGCAACGCCATCGAGACGCTGCTGGTCGATGCCGAGGTTGCGCCGCGCTTCCTGCCCGCCGCGCTGGCCAGGCTGGCCGGTGCGGGCGTCGAGCTGGTCGGCTGCGAGCGTACGCGCGCCGTGAAGGACGGGGTGGGCGAGGCGACCGAGGACGACTGGGCTACCGAGTACCTCGATCTGAAGCTGGCCGTGCGCGTGGTGGATGGGCTCGAGGACGCGCTCGAGCACATCGCGCGGTACGGGACCCAGCACAGCGAGGCCATCGTGGCCAACGACCTGGCCACGGTGGAGCGCTTCCGCCGGGAGGTGGACGCGGCCGCCGTCTACGTCAACGCCTCGACCCGTTTCACCGACGGCTTCGCGCTCGGTTTCGGCGCGGAGATCGGCATCAGCACCCAGAAGCTGCATGCGCGCGGGCCCATGGGCCTGGCCGAGATCGTGACCTACAAGTACCTCATCGACGGCGAGGGCCAGGTGCGGGCCTGAGGCTCGGACGTCCTCACGTCGCCAGCGGGAGACGGACGACGAGGAGGGCTCCACCGTCCGGATGCGTGGTGGCCGACACGGTGCCGCCGTGGAGCTCGACGAGCGTGCGCACGATCGCGAGCCCCAGGCCCGATCCGCCGGTCGCGCGGCTCCGCGCGCGATCCAGCCGGTAGAAGCGCTGGAAGACGCGTTCACGTTCCTCCTCGGGAATGCCAGGACCCCGGTCTCGCACGCTGAGCGCGGCGTGCCCCGCCTCGGTGTGGAGTCCCACGTCCACGACGCTGCCGGGCGGAGCGTGCCGGGCGGCGTTGTCCAGCAGGTTCCCCAGCACCTGGCGCAAGCGGTCGGGGTCGCCGTCCACCGTGGCGGGTGCGAGGTCGGACGCGAAGCGGACCCCTTCGTAGCCGGCATGCGGCGCGAAGGAGGCGGTGACTTCGCGCGCCAGATCCGCGAGGTCGACTCGGCGCCGGCGCAGCGTCAGCTCGCCGCTCTCGGCCTGCGTCAGCAACCGCAGGTCCTGGACCAAACGCTCGAGCAGCGTGACCTCCTCGCCGAGGCGCCGGTAGGTAGCGGGCTCGGACTCGAGCAGGCCGTCCTCGAGCGCCTCGAGCTCCCCCTTGAGGACCGTCAACGGCGTGCGGAGCTCGTGCGCGATGTCGGCGATGAGCCGCTGTTGCTCGTCCTCCTCGCGCTGCAGGCTGTCGGCCATGCGATTGAAGGCCAGGGCGACCTCCGCCACCTCGTCGCGGCCGCCCTGCCTGGCGCGGGCGTGGCGCTCGCCCGCGGCGTAGCGATTGGTCACGGCGGTCAGGTTCCTGAGTGGCCCCGACAGCCGCGCGGACAGCGCGGCTGCGGCCGCAGCCGCGACGAGGAGGGCGATCCCCGCCGCCTGAAGGTTGGCCCGCCAGAGATCGGCTCGCAACGCCTCACGTCGGGCCTCTGCGAAGGCCGGGCCGGTGCCGGCGCGGGAGGTGCCGCTGCCACCCATGCCGGTGCCCGTAGCGCGGGCGGAGGGCCCGTGAACGGTGTCCTGCGCAGCCAACGGCGTGTCGAGAAGACGGCCGACGCGGCGCGTGGCCACCTGTACGCTCAGCAGTGCCGTGATCGTCACGGCGGCGAGCGCGACGAGTGTCACCAGCAGCATGAGCTGCGTTCTGAGGCGCACGGCTCAGCCCCGGAGGCGGTACCCCACGCCTCGGACCGTCTCCAGGCGCTCCGCGCACTCGCCGAGCCGCTGGCGCAGGTTCTTGATGTGGGCGTCCACGGTGCGCGTGTCGGCGGACGGGTCTTGGAGTACGTCGAGGAGCTCGCTGCGGTGGAAGGCGCGGTTGGGGCGTTCTGCAAGGGCGCCGAGCAGCCGCAGCTGGGTTGGGCTGAGGGCGAGCGGGGTGCCGTCGCAGCGGGCCTCGAAGGCGTCGAGATCGACTTGCAGCGCCCCGACCGAGTAGCGCTGGGCGTGCCGCAGCGTTCCGTGGGCGCGACGGAGCACGGCGCGGAGGCGCGCCACCACCTCGCGTGGGCTGAACGGCTTGGCGATGTAGTCGTCGGCGCCGAGCTCGAGGCCGACCAGCCGGTCCACCTCCTCGGCCTTGGCCGTGACCATCAGGATGGGTACGTCCGAGCTGGCGCGCACCTTGCGCGCGACCTCGAGCCCGTCCATGTCCGGAATCATGAGGTCGAGCAGGATGGCGTCGGGATTGGCGGCCCGCCACAGCTCCAGCGCGCGCCGCCCCGTGGAGGCGCGCTCGGTGAGGTAGCCGGCGGCGCGCAGGTAGCGCTCCAGCACCTCGCCGATCCGCGGTTCGTCCTCGACGATGAGGATGCGTTCGTTCACGGCGACCCTCTACCAGGGTAGCGGGCCACCGCGGGCGTTGCAGTGGGCATTCGCCCCTGTGCGCGCCTCAGCGTGTGCTAGTCGGCGCGCCCGGAAGGCTGGCCCGTAGACCGGCAGCGAGCGTCTTGCGTTCCGCCGCGCTGAGAGCGGCCCTGGGATGCAGCCAGGTGTAGTAGAAGGGCGGCATCGCGTGGTCGAGGACGGCCCGCGCCGCGCGGTCGGCGCCGAACCGGGAAGCGTTGGGGTCGGAGAAGTTCAGCGCGGCCCGCCCCTCGGACACGTGGTGGGCGACGAGCCAGGAGACGGGCGCGATGCGGCTGTACCAGGGCCAGCGGGTCTTGTTGCTGTGGCAGTCGTAACAGGCGCGCACGGCGAGGGCGCGGGTTGCCGTGCTGTTCCAGGCGGGCTCCGCAACGACGGGTGGATCCTTGCCCAGGCCGGGAAACGGGATGAACTGGATCAGGATGGTGAAGGCCACGACGGCGACCAGCCCCCACAACAGCGTGCCTCGGCTCATGCGTCTCCTTCCCCACAGGCGGTTCGCTCGGGAACGCACCGTCGCAGACGCTAAACGCCGTGCGTTAGCCGAGCGTGAACGCCGGGCGATGCGCTCGCGGCCCGCGCCGGGGTTGCGCGGCATTTCGTTGCGTCCCTGACGGCAAAAGTGTTTTGACCGGGGGGTCGGTCGGAGGGTATAATGACGGGGTTGGGGATGGGCCCTTTTTCCCACGCACATCGCATGTGTGCATCGGAGGGATGACTTGAGTACCTACAGTGCCGAGAGCATCAAGGTGTTGAAGGGGCTGGAGGGCGTGCGCAAGCGCCCGGCCATGTACGTCCAGGGCGGTACGGGCGTCGACGGTTACCACCAGCTGCTCACCGAGATCATCGACAACGCCATCGACGAGGCGCTCGCGGGCTACGCCGACACGGTGTCGGTCACGCTGAACGCGGACGGATCGGCGACGGTGCGTGACAACGGGCGCGGCATCCCCGTCGAGGTGATGAAGAAGGAGGGCCGGCCGGCGATCGAGGTCATCTTCACCGAGCTGCACGCCGGCGGCAAGTTCGACAACTCGTCGTACAAGGTCTCGGGTGGTCTCCACGGGGTCGGGAGCTCGGTGGTCAACGCCCTGTCGACCTTCCTGGTGGCGGAGGTGGCGATGGACGGCCAGCTCCACCGCATCCGCTTCGACCAGGGGGAGGTCACCGAGCCGGTGCACGTCGTGGGCGCAGCCCCTGCGGGGGTGAGCGGCTCGACGGTCACCTTCCAACCCGATCCTTCGGTGTTCAAGGAGGTGCGCTCGTTCGACTTCCAGCGCATCAAGCGTCGCCTGCGCGAGCTCGCCTTCCTCACCGGAGGGGTCAAGATCATCCTCCATGACGATCGAGGCGACGAGAAGCGTCACGAGGTGTTCCAGGAGCACGGAGGACTCGGGGCGTTCGCCGCCTACCTCGCCAAGGACAGCAAGGTGCTGTACGACGGTCCCGTGTTCATCGACGCGTCCACCACGGTCGAGACCGAAGGCGCCAGCCACGACATCGAGGTGGAGGTGGGGCTCATCCACACCTCCGGCTACGGCCAGAACGTGCTGAGCTACGCCAACATGATCACCAACCGCGACGGTGGCACCCACCTGACGGGCTTCAAGACCGCCTACACGCGGGTGCTCAACAACTATGCGCGCAGCAAGAACCTGCTCAAGAAGGGGGACCCGTCGCCCACCGGGGACGACTTCCTGGAAGGCATCTCCTGCATCATCTCGGTGAAGCTGCCCGACCCGCAGTTCGAATCGCAGGCCAAGGTGAAGCTGCTCAACCCCGAGGCCCAGACCGCGGTGCAGTCGGTGGTCTACGAGAAGTTCGCCGAGGTCCTGGAGGAGAACCCGCGGGTGGGCAAGGCGATCATCGAGAAGGCGGCGAACGCGGCACGGGCGCGTGAGGCAGCACGCAAGGCGCGCGACCTGGTTCGCCGCGCCAACCCCCTCGAGAACGACGACCTCCCCGGCAAGCTGGCGGACTGCCAGTCACAGGATCCTTCGCTGAGCGAGATCTACATCGTGGAGGGCGACTCCGCCGGCGGCAGCGCCAAGCAGGGGCGGGAGCGGCGCTTCCAGGCCATCCTGCCGCTGCGTGGCAAGATCCTCAACGTCGAGAAGGCGAACATCGGCAAGATCCTCAAGAACGCCGAGATCCGCGCCATGATCGCGGCCATCGGCGCCGGCCTCGACGGCACCGGCGACGAGGCGCACTTCAACCTCGAGGACGTGCGCTACCACCGGATCATCATCATGACCGACGCCGACGTCGACGGCAGCCACATCCGGACGCTGCTGCTCACGTTCTTCTACCGCTACATGCGCCCCATCATCGATGCGGGCTATCTGTACATCGCGCAGCCGCCGCTGTTCGGCGTACGCTTCGGCCGCTCGCGGGAGCTGCAGTACGTCTACGACGACGGCGCGCTGCAGCGACTGTTGAAGGAGAACGCCGGCAAGAAGGTCGAGATCCAGCGCTTCAAGGGGCTGGGTGAGATGAACCCCGAGCAGCTCTGGGAGACCACCATGAACCCGGAGACGCGCGTGCTGCGCAGGGTCACCATCGAGGACGTGCTGGAGGCGAGCGAGACCTTCGAGATGCTGATGGGCACGGAGGTTCCCCCCCGGCGCGAGTTCATCGAGGACAATGCCCACCGGGCGGAGCTCGATCTGTAGACGCCGCGGGGGTCGGGTCAGACAGAACGTCAACGCGCGGGGCCGCGAGGCCCCGCGCGTTGCTTGCTGCCGGTGCGGCGGTCGCCGCGGCTACTTGCTGGCGTCCAGCTTCGGCTTCCGCGACTGTAGGAACGCGACCAGCTCGTCCATCTGCTTGGCGGAAAGGATGTTGGCGAACTTGGGCATGTTGTGGCCACCGTTGGCGATGCGCCACGTCAGCTCCTGGGCGCTGAGGCGATTGCCCACGTAGGTCAGGTTGGGGCCGCGGAAACCGCCGTAGTTGGCGATACGGTGGCACTCCTCGCAGCCCTTGTCGTGGAAGAGCTGTGCGCCGGCCTGCGCCTTGGCGCTGACCGTGCCGACCACGGTCGTCGGCAGTGGAGGCGCGTCGTAGCGCGGCGACCAGGGTTCGTAGCCGGCGAGGGACGTCATGGCGATGACGAACACGATGACGATCGATACCACGCCGAACGTCCACGGCCGGCGCAGGGGGTGGCGCTCGCCCTGCCTGGCGAACAAAGGCAGGAAGAACATCACCGCGAAGATCACCGCCGGGCCGCCGATGATGACGTAGGGCGTGCTGAAGTGCGGAACCAGCGCCAGCACCGAGAAGTACCACAGCAGGTACCAGTCGGGCTTCGGGTGCGTGATCAGGTTGGTCGGGTCGGGCGGTCCCGCCAGGTGGGGCGGACCCATCACGATGGCGAGGCCGATCACCACCACGATCATGAAGACGGCGAAGACGACGTCGCGCCACGCTGCATCGGGCCAGAACGGGACGCCCTCGTGCTTCAGCATCTCGTGGTACTCCTGCTTGTACGTCGCCATGTTGACGGGCTTCCCACGCTTCGGAGGCTCGGAGATCCCGTTGCGAACGACCATCCACAAGTGTGGGCCGAGCATCAGCGCGATGAGCACCGGCAACACGAAGACGTGGAGGGCGAAGAACTGGCTCAGCGTCTGGGCGCCGAGGGTCTCGCCGGCTAGCATGAACCGAGCCAGCGCTCCGCCGATCACGGGCGTGTAGCCGGCCTGCTGAGCACCCACGACCACCGTCCAGATGGCCGTCTGATCCCAGCGAAGGATCTGCCCCGTGAAGGCCATGGCGATGGTGAGGAAGGCCAGGACGGTGCCGCTCATCCAGCTGGCTTCGCGCGGGTACTTGTACGAGGCGAACAGGAAGGTGCGGATCATGTGCAGCCCGACCAGGACTACCATTGCGGAAGCGCCGAAGTAGTGCACCGCGCGCAGGAAGTGGTCGAGCGAGGAGTTGTCGGTGATGAACTTCAGGCTCTGATAGGCCTGACTCGTCGACGGAATATAGGTGAAGCTCAACGCGACACCGGTCACCACCTGCAGGATGAACGCGAACAGGGTGGCGCTGCCAAAGACATACAACCAGCTCGAGCCGCGTGGAACGAGGTGGTCCATGAGGGGCTTGACGAGCTCCCCTATGCCCATGCGCTCTTCGATCCAGTCGGTGACGCGCCTCATCATCCCCAGCATCTCAGCTCGCCTTCGGGACCCGGCCGTCGATCGGCACCGGCGTGGTCAGGATTTCGACGTTCCCGCCGCGCACCCGCACCGGGTAGCGGGCCAGGGGCCGGGGCGGGGGGCCGGCGGCCACGTCGCCGTTGGCGTAGTAGACGCCACCGTGACACGGGCACAGGAAGAGGTCGGCCTGCTGTTCCCAGCGCACCGGGCACCCGAGATGGGAGCAGTTGACCGTGAACGACGTGAACTGGGTCTCGCTGTCCCGCCTCAGGTAGGCCGACGACTGGGCGGAGGATCCCGCCCAGGCCTTCGGGTTCGAGTTCTCGAAGTCGACGACCACCGTCTTGCCGACCTGGAACTTGCTGACGGGGCCGATGGTGCGCCAGACCCGTGGCTCCTTGGCGACCATCGACTTGAAGATGTCCAGGATCACCGGGACGCCCACCAGGAGGGCCGCGAACCCTCCCAGGCCGATGCTCAGCCGCGATAGGAACGTCCTCCGATCGGGGTTCCCGGGCGGCGGCCCACCCCCCGGCGCTCCCCCTTCAGCCGTGGGATTCTTCGGCTTGTCCGTCATGAAGGATCTCTCCCATCCAACCAACGATCGATATGGCGAAGAAGACGAAACCGAACGCAACCACCCAGTAGTTGGTGATGAGCCCGAGCAGGAGGAAGGTGATGGCAAAAGACGTGGCCAGGGGCCAGACGGTGGGCCGCGGTATGAGCATCTCGCGTGGCTCCTGCCACTCCACGTTGTCCTGGTCGTTCATCGTGCTCCTTCCATGGTGTCATCCATTGGGGCGGGGCCCGGTCTGGAGCCGGCTCCGGCCTTCGTACGTCGTGTCTCGGAACCCCGTCGCAGGATGCCCGCAGGCGCATCGGAGTGCGTATCGACCGACGCAACGACTGCGGCTACCGACGGTTCGCGCCGGCCCAGCGTGGGGCCGCCAACCTCGTCCTCTTCGGGCTCCTGGAACCAGAGTCCGAACTCCGTGAGGATGGCGACGATGTAGAAGATCCCTCCCCCGATCCACATCAACAGCCCGCCGATCTGCTGGTCGGCCAGGGCCGAGATGCCCCAGCCCTGCCGCACGAGGTGCAACGCTCCGTACGGATCGGGTGGATGGCTGTAGAAGGGGTAGAGGACGGTCGGCGCGAGCGTGATCGCCATGCCGAGGAGAGCGATCGCGGCCATCGCACCGATGAGGTACATCATGGCGGCCTGAGGCTTGATGCGGCGCTCGCGCAGCGGCGTGAGCACCGGCCACCAGAACATCGTGGCCGTGACCAGGAAGATCAGATGCTCCAGGGCATGCACCTGTTCGTTGCGCAGTGCCAGGTCGTAGAGCGCCGGGACGTGCCACGCGTACAGGGCCAGGATCTTCAGTGGGAGGGTGACCTTGGGTCGCCCGATCGTGCGCTCCAGCCGGTCGATGACCGGGACCCGCAGCAGGCCCCGCGTGGCCGCGACGGGCAGCCCCCACAGCAGCAGCGGCGGCACCACCAGGATGAGCAGCATGTGCTGCACCATGTGCACGCTGAACAGGTAGAGCTCGCCCAACCGGTCGATGGGGGAGATCAGCGTGATCACGAGCACGACGACGCCCGTGGCGAAGGTGATGGCGCGAGGCGTCAGCGCACGCCGCAACCAGGCCCCGTACGCCACCAGCAACGCAGCGCAGCCGCCGATCACGGACGGATCGGGGCTCCAGGCGATGGCGAGAAGGTGGGCGGTGGTCATGTCGGCTCAAGGCTCAGATGAAGATCAGGTAGCAGACGCTGAACACCGCTACCCAGACGGCGTCGACGAAGTGCCAGTAGTACGCGAGGGAGAGGACCGCCGACTCGTTCTCGGGGCGTAGCCGCCCCGCGAAGCTGAGGCCCGTGAGCGAGCTCAGCATGATGAGGCCGGTGATCACGTGCAGGCCGTGGAAGCCGGTCGTGATGAAGAACGTCGAGCTGAACACGTCGTAGTTGAGGACGATGCCCTGCTTGAACAGATCGACGTACTCGATGCCCTGGCCGGTGAGGAACGTCAGGCCCAGGGCGATGGTCAGGAGCATCCAGCCACGGAACGCCGCGTACCGTCGCCGCTTGAACGCGCGCTCGGCGAGCCAGACCGTGAGGCTGCTGCTGAACAGGAAGAGGCTGAAGATGAAGGTGCGACCCACCGCCAGAGCCTGGTGCGGAAGGTTCCCGAAGGCACCGCTCAGGTACGCATAGCTCGACAGCAGCGTCAGGAAGAAGAAGATCTCCGAGCCGATGAAGAAGAGCATGCCGATCTGGTGGCGGTTCATGGTGGGGGCGCTGCCCGCCGTGCTGGTCGTGTTGGCCGTCGTCATGCTCTACCCTCCGCGCTTCGGGCCCCTTCGGCAGCGAACTCCGGATGGTTCAGATCGAATAGGGGGCGGTGGCTTCGCACCGGCGGGAGCTTCTCGAAGTTGTGCTCCGGTGGCGGCGAGGTCGTGGCCCACTCCAGCGTCCAGGCGTCCCAGGGGTTGTCGCCCGCCTTCTCGCCGTGCAGGAAGCTCCAGACGAGGTTCCACAGGAACACGAGCACGGCGATCCCGAGGATGAACGCCCCGATGGTGGAGATCATGTTGAGGGCCGCGTAGCCGGGAAGGTTCGGGTAGGTGTACACGCGGCGCGACATGCCCATGAGCCCGAGGAAGTGCTGTACGAAGAACGTCATGTTGAAGCCGACGACGGCCAGCCAGAAGTGCCACTTGCCGAGGCGTTCGCTCATCATGCGCCCCGTCATCTTGGGGAACCAGTAGTAGAGGCCGGCCCACAGGCCGAACATCGAGCCGCCGAAGAGCACGTAGTGGAAGTGGGCGACGACGAAGTAGCTATCGGTGAGCTGCCAGTCGACGGGCACCGCCGCGAACATCACGCCCGTGATGCCCCCGATGACGAACTGGATGATGAAGGCGGCCGCGAAGTACAGCGGCGTCTTCATCTGGAGTCTTCCGCGGAACATCGTGGTGCTCCAGTTGAAGATCTTGACCCCGGTCGGCACGGCGATGAGCATGCTGGCCGCGCTGAACGCGCCGTTCAGCGGCGTGCTCAAGCCCACGGCGAACATGTGGTGCACCCACACCGCGAAGCTCAGCAGGCCGATGGCGATCCCCGAGCCGGCGACGAAGGTGTAGCCGAAGATGGGCTTGCGCGAGAAGACGGGCACCACCTCGGACATGATGCCGAACGCCGGCAGCGCCATGATGTAGACCTCGGGGTGGCCGAAGAACCAGAAGATGTGCTGCCACAGGATCGCGGACCCGCCGCTGGCGTTGGCCCGGAAGAAGTGCATGTGGAGGACGCGGTCGCCGAGAAGCATGATCAGGCCTGCGTTGAGGGGAGTGAGCGCGAACAGGATGATCAGGCTGGTGATGGTCATCATCCAGACGAACAGCGGCATCCGCCGCGGTGTCATCCCTGGAGCTCGGTAGCGCACGACCGTGGCCAGCAGGTTCACCCCGAAGGCGATCGTTCCGACCCCGGTCTCGATGAGGCCGACGATCCAGTAGTCGAGGCCTGGGCGCGACGAGTACGCGAACTCGCTGAGCGGCGCGTAACTGAACCAGCCGGCGTTGGCGAGGCTGCCCGTGAACGCCGCGAGGTAGATGACGATGCCCCCCAGCAAGAACACCCAGAACCCCAGCGCGTTCAGGCGCGGGAAGGCGACGTCGCGAGCGCCGATCATCAGTGGGACGAAGTAGTTGGCCAACCCGATGAAGATGGGCATCACCACCAGGAAGATCATGGTGGTGCCGTGCATGGTGAAGATCGCGTCGTACTCCTGTGGCGTCAGGAACTTGTTGTCCGGTGACGCCAGCTGGATCCGGATCAGCAGCGCCTCGATGCCGCCGACGCCGAAGAAGAACAGCGACGTCACCATGTACATGATGCCGATCTTCTTGTGGTCGGTGGACGACAGCCAGGCCAGCCAACCCCAGCCTCGCGTCAACGGAGGGAAGGGGTGGGCGTGGGGAGCGATCGACTCCTGGGACACTACTTTTCCTCCAGATAGGCCACCAGTGCGTCGAGCTGCCCCGACGTCAGGCGAAGGTTCGGCATGTGGACACCGGGCTTGATGGCGGGCGGGTCCGCGAGCCACTTGCGGAGAGCCGTTGGGGTATTGGGCAGGACGCCCGCGCCCAGCGTCTCACGATCGGCGAGGTGCGTCAGATCGGGTCCCACGTTCTGGCTCTTGGGGGCGCCCGATCCCGCCAGGTCGTGGCAGCTCGAGCAGGTGAACCCTACGAACAAGGCCTTGCCCTGAGCCTCCAGCGCGGTCTTGGGCTGCGGATGAGGCTGGGCCTGGGAAGCGAGCCAGTTCTGGTAGTCGGCCTCGGTTTGTGCATAGACCCGGATGCGCATCCAGGCATGCCCCGCGCCGCAGTACTCGGCGCAGGTGCCCAGGTACACGCCCGGCTTGTTGGCCTCGATGACCATGGTGTTCGGGTGTCCCGGGACGGCGTCTTCCTTGCGGCCCAGCTCCGGTACCCAGAAGTCGTGGATGACGTCGTCGGACGTGAGCGAGATCCGGATCGTCTTCCCGACGGGGATGTGCATCTCGTTGGCGGTGACCACGTTGCTACCCGGATAGCGGAACTCCCACCACCACTGATGGGCGACCACGTCGACGTGGACCGGGTCCGCGGCGGCGTGCTTGGGGGGTTGCACCGCCTCCATGGTCTGCATCGTCAGCACGAAGAGCACGGTGAGGATGGCCAGCGGGATGGCCGTCCAGGTGATCTCGACGATCGTGTTGCCCTCTGTCTGGGGCGGGAGGCCGCCCTCGCCCCGGTCGCGGAAGCGCACGAGGTTGAAGATCACGAAGGCGCTCACGAAGGCCAGGATCACCATGGAGATCCAGAACGTGATCCAGAACAGATTGGAGATGCCCTGCGCATACCTGGACGCCGGGCTAAGCACGGAACTGGCGATCGAGTAGAGATTATGCACGCACGCTCACTCCAGGCGGGCGGACCGACGCAGCGCATCCACCCTGGTCTTGGATTGGGTCCACACCGGCCCCGCCTCCCGGCTCCCTCGATCCCTCGGGCGCCCCGTCACCCGGGGAGGGAAATGCGTCCGCCACCGGTCACCGGTGCGAGCGCCTTGGTGGATAGGTATGAACCCTCGATGGCACGCCCCGCCTTGCCCACCCGCGTTTTCGGAGCGCTGCCGCCGTACTTGGCAGAGTCTAGCACCCCTTTCGCGGAAGGGTAGCCGACTCGGGACGTTTGGCCCTTGTCATCCTTGCTCGGATGCCTCAGTCGCTCTGGCGGAACACCGCCGGGTCGAGGACGTTCGGAGCCGCGCGTCCAGAGAGGGCGGCCACGACGGCCTCCGAGGCCAGCCTCGCCATGGCCGTGCGGGCGCTCGAGGTCGCGGAGCCCGTGTGTGGCGCGAGCACGACGTTGGGCAGCTCCGCCAGGGCGGCAGTCACCTCGGGTTCCCGCTCGTAGACGTCGAGGCCCGCTCCCCATAGGCGGCCGCCTCGCAGGGCGTCGACCAGCGCCGACTCGTCCACGACCGGTCCGCGTGCGGTGTTCACGAGGATCGCGGTGGGCTTCATGCGACCGAGCGCGCGAGCGTCGATGAGGTGTCGTGTGGCGTCGGTGAGCGGCGTGTGGAGGCTCACGGCATCGCTGGCGGCGAGCAACTCGGCGAGCGGGACGGGGCGCACGCCGAGAGCCGCTTCGGCGTCCGGGTCCGGACGGCGGTTGTGGTAGAGCACCGTCATCCCGAAGCCGAGTGCCCGCCTGGCCACCGCGCGGCCGATGCGGCCCAGTCCGACGATGCCGAGGGTGGCGCCCCCTACCTCGCGACCCAGGAGCTGCATGGGTTGCCAGCCGCTCCAGTGGCCCGAGGCCACCAGGTCGTGACCCTCCCGGATGCGACGGGCGACGGACAGTAGGAGGGCGAACGCATGGTCGGCGGTGGCCTCGGTCAGCACGTCGGGCGTGTTGGCCACGGCCACGCCGCGGCGCGAGCAGGCGGCCACGTCGATGTTGTCGTACCCGACGGCATAGTTGGCGACGACGCGAAGCGAGTCGCCGGCGGCGTTCAGGAAGGCCTCGTCGACCCGGTCGGTCAGCAAGGTGATCACGGCCGACGCACCGCGCACACCGGCCAGCAGCACGTCGCGCTCGATCGGGTCGTCGGCCGGTCGCATGTCGACGTCGACGTCGGCACGGCGCAGGGGCTCGAGGCCCGCCTCCGGCAGGCGGCGGGTGATGAAGGCGCGGGGGCGGGGCATGCGCCAGTCTAGCGGTCGGGGTGGGGCAGGCTGCGGCGGTCGAGCGTCGCGTCCGGGTGATGCAGCGCAGGCTACATCATGAACATCGAATATTGAATACATTCCTCGGGTAACCACAAGTGCGCGGGTCGCGGCCCATGCGACCGCCGGATCGGTCCGGACACCTAGAGCCGACCGTGGGGTAACGGGCCCATCCCCATGGAACGGCGTCCCGGACCGGGATGCCACGAGCTGTCCGAGGCTCGCGCGGAAGAAGGTGACGACGTGCCGTTCGACGACGGAGCCAAGGTGCCAGGCGTGCAGACGGCGGAAGACACGATCACGCGGTACCTGCGCGATGCCATCGTTCGCGGAGCGCTCGAGCCCGGCGAGGCCCTGAACCAGGCGGAGATCGCGACGAGATTCGGGGTCAGTCGCATCCCGATCCGCAACGCGCTGCAGCGGCTCGCTGCCGAGGGGCTGGTGAGCATCCGTGCCCATCGGACGGCCACCGTGACGGAGCTCTCGCTGGAGGAGCTGGAGGAGATCTACGCCATCCGGGGCATGCTGGAGGGCGCCACCGCCGAGATCGCGGTCCGCGCGTTCGATGCGGAGCGCGTCGACGCGATGCGCCAGGTGCTCGACGCGTTGGAAGGAGCGAGCGACCTGGAGGCGTGGCTCGAGCTGAACCAGCGCTTCCACGCGTGCATCTATGAGGTTGCCGAGCGGCCGCGAACCGTGGCCCTCATCCATCAGCTCCGACAGCTGTCGAGCCCGTACATCAAGCACTACATCGTTTCCGGGGAGTATCGGGCCCAGGCGCAGCGCGGCCACCACCGGATCTTCCGGGCCTGCCAGCGCGGCGATCCGAAACAGGCCCGTCTCGAGACCGAGCGCCACCTCGCCGATGTCATATCCGGCGTGCGCAAGCTCGCCAAACGGGAGGGAGGACTTCGCCCCTTGCCCATGGTGCCCGTAGAACTGGGCGACGGCTGATGCCGGCGCCGGGTCGGCCCCATGGGACGCGCCTCGCCTGCGGTAGACCGCAGCACTGAAAGGACGGTATGGCCATGCGACTTGGATCCCTTCGAACCGGGGGCGCCCGGCGCGTGATCGCGGAGACTCCGGACGGCTGGTTGGACGTCGGCGAGGCCGCGGGTCTCGACGGCGCCGTCGCCACCAGCCTGCGCAGCTTGCTCGCCGCCGGTCCGGCGGTGATGGAGCAAGTCAGGAACGCTGTCGAGCACGCTTCGCGGTCCGATGTCATCGAGCCCGACCTCGACCGCCTCGGCCCGCCCATCGGCGACCCGAGCAAGATTCTCTGCATCGGACTCAACTACAGCGAGCACGCCGCCGAGATCGGTGCCGACCTGCCCAAGGCGCCCGAGATCTTCGTCCGCTTCACCTCGACCCTGGCCGGCCCGCGCGACGCCGTGCCGTTGCCCAGGGCGTCGGACCGGCTCGACCTCGAGAGCGAGCTGGCCATCGTCATCGGCCGCGGTGGGCGCTACATCCCCCGGGCCGAAGCGATGGATCACGTGGCGGGCTACATGGTGCTCAACGACTTCAGCGTGCGCGACTTCCAGCAACGGGGCAGCCAGTGGACGCCGGGCAAGAACTTCGACGGGACGGCCCCCTGCGGTCCGTTCCTGGTGACGCCGGACGAGGTCGGGAACGTGGCGAGCCTGGGCATCGGATCGGACATCGACGGAGCGACGATGCAGTCGTCGAGCACAGAGCACATGATCTTCGATGTCCCCACGCTCATCGCCGATGCGTCGACCTTCGCGACGCTGGAGCCGGGCGACATCATCGCCACGGGAACGCCGCCGGGGGTGGGCTTCAAGCGCAAGCCGCCACGCTTCGTCGCGGCCGGTGAGGTCGTCCACTGCTGGGTCGAGCACGTGGGGGAGATCCGCAACCGCGTGGTCGAAGAGAGTGAGTGGTTGGCGGAGCGGGATCCGCGATGAACCTCGCCCTGGTGATGCCCGACCTGGGCTTCGGGATCGTGACCGCCTCGGTGCTGGCGATGGGTGCGGTCGGCTTCTCGATGCTCTACGGCATCACGGGCGTGATCAACTTCGCGTACGGGGACGAGATGACCGTCGCGGCCTATGCGACCTACGTGGTCAACGTGCTGTTGAACGTCAACGTCTGGATCTCGGCCGCCGTCATCACGCTCGGGATGGGGTTCTTCTCCGTTGCGATGGCCCGCGGGCTCGTGGCCCCGTTCAAGCGGCGCCGGGCCGGCACCTTCGCCCTGATGATCATCACCTTCGCGCTCGGCATCGTGTTCCAGAACCTGCTGCAGGTGATCTTCGGCTCGAGCTTCCAGAGCTTCGACGTCAGCCAGCCCAGGACCGTCCATTTCCTCGGCATGATCTACACCAACCAGCAGCTCGTCATCATCGCGATCGGGATCGTGGCCATGCTCGCGCTCCACTTCATGCTGCAGTTCACGCGCGTCGGGGTGGCGATGCGCGCGATGTCGGACAACGTGCCGCTCGCGCGCGCCTGTGGCATCAATACGCCGCGAATGACGGACCTGACGTGGTTCCTGGCGGGGCTGCTCGCCGGAGCCGGCGGCTTCGTCCTCGCGCTCAACACGACCGCCTTCGGACCCAGCCTGGGGGAGACCTTCCTGCTGGTGATCGTGTCCGCTGCCATCCTCGGCGGCGTGGGCAGGCCCTACGGCGCCATGGTCGGCGCCGTCATCGTAGGCGTGGTGACCGCCATGTCGGTGCTGGTGTTGCCCGCCGCCGACAAGACGGCGGTCGCCCTCATCATCCTCGTCCTCGTGCTCCTGATCCGGCCGCACGGGATCTCCGCCTCGGCCGGGAGGACCTGACATGAGCGCGGCCCTGGTCTTCTACCTGATCGCGATCACGGTGTTCTTCGGCTGCAACGCCCTGATGGTCATGGGCCTGAACCTGCAGTTCGGGCTCGCAGGGGTCATCAACCTGGCGTACTACGTGCTCGTGGCCACCGGCGGATACCTGGTCGCGTTGAGCGTCGTCGGCCCGGCGAGCGCGCAGGGAGCGGGCATCGTGACCTACGTGGGCGGGTGGCACCTGCCATGGTGGATCGCCTGGCTGATCGCGGGGTTCGGAGGCGCCGTGATCGCCACGATGATCACGTTGGTCGTGGTCCGGCGCCTGCGCAGCGACTACCTTGCGATCGGGACGCTAGCGCTGGGCGCAGTCGCCTACCTCCTGATCGGGAACACCTCGTCGTTCCTCAACGGTTGGACCGGGCTGAGCGGAGTGGCCATGCCGCTCCACGGGATCCCGGGACTAACCCGTATGGGCCACAGCGAGGTCTTCGCGGCTCTCGTCCTCGCCTTCGTCGTGCTCGGCGCCTGGGTGAGCCACCGTCTGACGGTCTCGCCGTTCGGGCGCTCGCTTCGGGCCATCCGCGACAACGAGGGCACGGCGGCCGCTTGCGGCAAGAACGTCGCGCAGCTGCGTCTCAAGGCCATGATCATCGGCGGCGTGTTCGCCGCGCTCGGCGGAGCGCTGTTCATCCAGTACATCGGGTCGATCTCGCCGGCCATGTGGGCGGTGCCGGAGACGATCGTCATGTTCGCTGCCCTCATCGTGGGTGGCAAGGGCAATACCTGGGGAGCGCTGCTCGGAGCGGCGCTCGTGCCCGTCGGCTTCCTGGAGGCCACGCGCTTTCTGCCCGCCATCGGAAGCAACCCTGACATCCTGCCCGCCTTGCGGTGGGTGGCCATCGGCCTCTTGCTGATGGGGTTCCTGTACTTCCGGCCGCAAGGCATCCTGCCGGAGCGCAAGACGCTCCTTTGGAGCGCACCGCGCCGCGTCCCCGTGGGCGGTGGCGGCTCCGGCGCCCTACCGATCGGTGAGCCACCGCGCGGGCGCGCCGTCGCCCCGGTTGCGGGGGCCGCGACGGCCGGGGCCCGGGCGCGAACGGACGCCTTGCTCGCCGTCCGCCACGTGTCCAAGGCCTTCGGAGGCGTCAAGGCTGTCCAGGACGCATCGTTCGAGGTGCGGCGCGGCTCCATCACGGCGCTCATCGGGCCCAACGGAGCCGGGAAGTCCACCATGCTCGGCATCATCGCTGGAGCCGTTGAACCGGACGGCGGGTCGGTCGTGCTCGACGGCACGCCGCTGCCCTCGCTGGCGCACCGCGTCGCACACCGACGCGTCGGGCGAACGTTCCAGATCCCGCAGGAGTTTCCGACCCTCACCGTGCTCGAGAACATGATGGTGGCGCCGCTGGGGCAGGTGGGGGAGGGCGTGTGGACGTCCATGCTGGCGCCGCGCAGGTGGCGTCGGGCTCAGCGCGGGGAGCTCGATCGCGCCTGGGAACTGCTCGAGCTCTTCGACATCGATCACCTCGCCCACGAGTACGCAGCCAACCTCAGCGGCGGCCAGAAGAAGCTGCTGGAGTTCGCGCGCGCCTTGCAGGGGGAGCCGGCGCTCCTCTTGCTCGACGAGCCGATGGCGGGCGTGAACCCGGAGCTGGCCTCGTCGCTGGAACGCCACATCGTCGCGATCGCCGAGCGGGGGATCACCGTCCTCATGGTCGAGCACGAGATGGGCATCGTGGGGCGCATCTGCGATCCCGTCGTCGTGATGGACCGGGGGCGCGTTCTCACCGAGGGATCGTTCGATCAGATCCGCGAGGACGAGGACGTCGTCACGGCTTACCTCGGAGGGGGCCTCCATGCCTGAGCCTACCGACGAGCGCGAGCTCACGAAGCAGGTGGGCCGGAACGGCGCCGCCACCGGGCACGACGATCGCGCGGTGGCGCTCGCGGTGCGCGACTTCAGCTGCGGTTACCAGGCGGTGCCCGTCGTCGACCACGTGTCGCTCCAGGTCCGTCATGGCCAGGTGGTGGCCGTGCTCGGACCCAACGGCGCCGGCAAGAGCACGCTCCTGAAAGGAGTGATGGGGCTCAACCGGAGGATGGGCGGCAGCGTCCATCTCGGGGAGCGCGAGGTTACGCGCATGGCACCGGAGAGCCTGGTCGCCGCCGGGATCAGCTACGTCCCGCAGGTTGACAACGTGTTTCCCAACCTCAGCGTCGACGAGAACCTGCGCATGGGCGCGTTCCTGAACCCTGCCAGCTTCCGGGCGCGCCGCCAGGAGGTGGTCGAGCTCCTGCCGGCGCTCGGCGAGGCGGCGCGTCGCAAGGCGGGCACGCTCAGCGGCGGGCAACGCAACATGCTCGCGCTGGGACGGGCGCTCATGCTCGAGCCGAAGGTGCTCCTGCTCGACGAACCGACGGCCGGGCTGGCGCCCGCCATCGCCGCCGAGGTATGGCGCAACATCCGCCGGGTCGCGCAGACCGGCGCCGCCATCCTGGTGGTGGAGCAGAACGTCGACTTCGCTCTCCAGGGCTCGGATCACGTCTACGTCCTGGTGTCCGGCAAGAACCGTCTCGACATGCCCAGCGCCCAGGCCATCGGCAACGATGCGCTCGGCGCAGCGTTCATGGGCCGCTAGCGCTAGAGGAGGTGATCAGTCGATCCGTCGTGGGGTCGCGAGGTGCCCGGAGGTGGCCGATCATCGAAGGCCGGAAGGATTGGAGGCAGGCTCTATGAATGTGCACGGAGCTTGGATGCGGAGAACCGGACGTTGGAGCAAGCGTTTGCCCTGGATCCTTGGGATCCTGGTCGTGCTCGGGTGGGGAACGGCGTTCGCGGCCAGCACCGTCAACGTGCTGTGCCTGGCCCCCCTGTCCGGAGGTGCAGCCTTCATCGGGCAGACGCACTTCTGCCCGGGCGCCCTGGCGGGAGCCCAGGAGGTCAATGCCGCGGGAGGGGTCCTAGGCAAGAAGGTCAAGATCGATCTCACGGACACCCAGGACGACCCGGCCGACGGCGTCACGGCGCTGAACCAGGCGCTCTCCGTGAACAACCCCGTTGCGATCGTCGGACCCTCCTCGGACACGGCGGCCGCCCTCGACCCGATCATCAACAGCTCGCACGTGGTGGGCTGGTGCCTGTGCGGGACGACGCAGCTCGACAAGATGAACTGGCCGTACGTCTATCGGCCGAGCCCGAGCGACGGTCTCCTCGGCGCGGCCATGGGCATGGGCGCGTACAAGGAGGGATACCGCAAGGCGGCCTTCGTCTTCATGTCGGACATCGGATCGCAGACGCTGGTTGGTCCCGCGAAGGGGACGTTCGAGGCGCTCGGCGGCAACGTCGTCATCAACCTGAAGATCACGCCGGACCAGCCGAACTACCGTAGCGAGGTCGCGCAAGTGCTCGCTCAGCACCCCGACGTCCTGGTCGGCGAGATGGACCCGCAGACGGCCGCCACCTTCCTGACGGACATGAAGCAGCTCAACAACGGCAAGGTGATCCCGCTGGTCGAATCCGACGCCGGCGCCTCGTCCGACTTCTACACGACGGTGGCCAAGGCGATCGGTGCGACCACGACGGCCAACGACACCATGGCCCTGCAGGTGGCCGGGGCGATCGACTCGGTGGCGTACCACCGGTTCCTGGCGGCGCTCAAGGTCGTGAAGCCGAAGATGCAGCCGCAGGAGTTCAATACCAACGGCTACGATGCCGTGATCCTGAGCGCCCTGGCGATGGCGGAGGCGAACTCCACCGACCCGACCGTGTGGAACAAGGACGTCCTGTCGCTCACCAATGGCAACGGTCCGGTGGTGCAGACCTACGCCGCGGGGCTCAAGGCGATCAAGGACGGCCAGAAGCCACACTACGTCGGCGCCTCCGGGGCGATCACCTTCAACCAGTACCACAACTCCTCGGGCAACTTCTGGGTCATCAAGTTCAACACGAAGGGCGTGTACCACGAAACGAAGCAGCTGACGCCGAAGGAGCTCTCACCGTACCTCCGGTTCGGTTGAGCCTCGGCATCGTGACGCATGGTGGGAGGGCTTCGGCCCTCCCACCGTCGTCGTGGGCGCCATACGAGAGGAGGCACCCCGTGGCAAGGACCGTTACGAAAGGGAAGACGAGCCGTTCGCTCGGCGCGGTGGCCGGGCGTTCTCGCGCTCCGCGCCGACGCCTCGCTCCTGCCGCGACACGACCGGAGGGGTCGCGGTGCAGGAGCTAGCGGCGTTCGGAACGGCCACCGTGTTCGAAGCCTCGGGCCGGCGCGGCATGCTGGCCCCGGAGATCCGGCCGCTCTGGCCCGGTGCGCGCGCCTCGGGCAGGGCCCGCTGCGTGCGTTGCGGGCCGCACGACAATCTTGCGCTGCACCGCGCCTTGAGCGTCGTCGAGGCGGGCGAGGTGCTGGTGGTTGCCGGCGGCGACCGTCTGTACGGCGCCTGGGGAGAGGTGATGACCGAGGCCGCGCTGGCGCGAGGCGTGGTCGGCCTGGTCACCGAGGGCGCGGTACGCGACAGCGAAGCGATCGAGCGCCTGGGGTTCCCGGTGTTCTCGATCGGCATCGCCGTGGGTGGCTGCTCGAAGGCCGACCGTGGCTCGCTGGACTGCAAGGTGGTGGTGGGAGGGGCCGCCGTGCGACCCGGCGACGTCGTCATCGGAGACGCCGACGGTGTCGTGGTGGTTGCTGCGGAGCAGGTCGAAGCCGTTACGCGAGCGGCGCGGGAGCGGGAGGAACGGGAGCGCGCGTGGATCGTCGCGCTCCGGGAGGGGCGAACGACCCTGGAGCTCATGGGGTTGGACGGCGCTTGAGCGGCGACATGCCGGTGCTGCCCGATGCCGCGTCTTCCGGGGGTAGCGACTGTCCGGTGAGGGTGCCCGCATCGGGGCGCCGGGGCGCGCGATCGGGGCCACGGCCGAGCGACGGCCGCGTTCCCGGTGTCCATCACGCTGGGAGACGCGGCCGTCGTCTGCCGGTTCAGGCGGTGGCGAGCCGCCTTCCGAGCGCCTTCGTGAGGAACGCCAGGCTGCGCTCGGCCTGGTCGATCGTGCCGCACTCGACGCTCAGGGTCAGCTCCCGGTCGAGGGGGTCGAGCAAGGTAAAGACCCGGTCCCAGTCCACGACGCCCTCGCCGCAGGCGCAGCCGACCGGGGTGCCGGTCACCTTGCCGCGTTCGCGCTCGGCATGCTCCAGGCTGATGTCCTTGGCGTGGACATGGCGGACCAGGTCGCGGACGCGCTCGAGTCCCTCGTACGGGTCCTCGGCCCCCGCGAGATAGGGGTTGCCGGTGTCCCAGTTGACGCCGATCCACGGCGAGGGCACCAGCTCCACGATCCTGAGCAGCCCGTCGGACGTCTTGGTGAAGACGCCATGGGGCTCGATGCACAGGAACACCTGGTGGCGGGCCGCGGCCATGCTCGCCTTGGTGAGCGTATAGCGCATGACGTCGTGGGCTTGCTCGTCGTCCATCCATTCGGGCTTGAGCATCTCGTCGGTGTTGACGTAGGGGGCGTCGTGGAAGTCGGCGAAGACGATGGCCCGGGTGAGGCGCGGGACGGCCGCCTCAGGCTTCATCAACGGGCTGTGGCCGCTGAAGCTCGAGACCCGCACGCCCACGGCGTTGCAGATCTCCTTCATCAGCAGTGGGTCCTCCTCCATCGAGAAGGAGTGGAAGTAGCCCACCTCGGACAGGAGTCCCCAGCCGGTGTGCACCATGGGCTCGACGTAGCGATAGCCCAGCCTGGCCGCCACCTCCACGCCTTTGCGGAAGTCGAGGTCCGCGCTGCGCACGAACTCCATGTTGACCGCGATGCGGTAGCTTGCCATGGTCGTCTCCGTGATGCCGCCGCGGCGCGCAGGCGCGCCACGGCTCAAGCGGTCACGTGCCGGGAGCGGGCACCACTGGCTTGGGTAGCGGCAGCGCCAGCCACTGGCTCACGTCCTCGGCGCCGGCGTCCCAGCGGTAGGCGGCCGTCAGGTTGTCCTGTGAGATGAGCTGGGTCGGGGCGTCGTAGTAGTGACCGGGCTCGG
The DNA here is from genome assembly GCA_964536935.1 of uncultured bacterium. Classification (GTDB taxonomy): domain Bacteria; phylum Deinococcota; class Deinococci; order Deinococcales; family Trueperaceae; genus JASBRS01. Next base: position 55,458 of record CAZIBD010000009.1, read on the forward strand.
TCGAGCCCTCGATGACTCCCTGGAGCAGGCGCAGTGCCATGACCGAGGCGATGGAGGGCGGGTTGGCGTTGGTGAGCTGCAGCTTGCCTTCCTTCACGAGCTCGAGCCCGTACGGCGCGCCGTTCATCGACACCATCTTGACCTGCTCGCTCTTGCCGGCGCGGTCCAGCGCCAACGAGGCGCCGACCGCCATGTCTTCGTTCTGGACGAACAACCCGGCCAGATCGGGATGGGCGGTCAGGATCTGCTGGGTCGCGTCGAAGGCCATCTGGCGGTTCCAGTCGCCGGGCACCTCGGACACGATGGTGAGGTTCGGGTTGGCGGCGAGCCCCTTCTTGAAGCCCTCGCTGTAGGCCTCGGCGTCCCCGCGGCCCAGCTTGCCGGTGATGATGGCGATCTTGCCGGACGGGATGTTCTTCGCCATCCACTCGCCCAGAGGCGTCCCGAAGCTTCCGATGTCGATCTGCATGAAGCCCGCGACCTTGTCCAGCAGGCTCGGGTCGTAGCCGTACTGCAGGAAGATCGGCACGCCGGCGCGATTGGCGCGGTCGATGGCCGCCTTCTCGGAGGACAGCGACACGGCGTACATGAGGATGCCGTCCACGCCCTGCGTGATGGCGTCCTGGACGTTGGCCAGCTCCTGGCCGGGGTCGTTGTTGGCGGTGTAGGTGACGAGCCGGATGCCGAGCTGCTTCGCGGCCATGGCGGCCGCGTCCATGCCGTACTGGTAGTACGGGTCGGGGCCGGCGCGCATGAAGGCGATGGTGAGGTTCGCCTGGGCCAGCGCCGTGCCCATGAGCAGGGCGGCCAACGCCAGCAGGATCGGGATGGGGTTGCGACGCATGCGTCTTCACTCCTTGCGTGCTCCCCGCGAAGCGCGGGGGAAGGGACCTGGGACCCTTGCTGGGGTGAAGGGCCCGTTGGCGAGCTTCGCGACCTCCTCCTTCCGTGCCGGGTCCGGCGCCGAGCGCTCCGTGGGGGCTCAAGAGCTCCGTTGGAACATCACGGCGGCGGTGATGATGGCGCCGAGCACGACGTATTGGAGGTTCGCGCCGATTCCGAGCAGGTTGATGCTGTTCGACACCAGGCCTAGCAGCAGCACGCCGAAGAGCGTGCCCCAGACGCTGCCACGGCCCCCGAACAGCGGGGTACCGCCGATGACGACCGCCGCCACTGCTCGCAGCTCGTAGCCGGTACCCATCGCGGGGAGGGCGGAGTCGAGGATGCCGCTCAAGGCGATGGCGGCCACGCCGACCAGGAGCCCGTTGAGGGCGTACAAGGAGACCTTGATCCGGAAGATCGGCAGGCCCGAGAGCCGGGCCGCCTCCTCGTTGCCCCCCACGGCGAAGGCGTAGCGTCCCAGCGGAGCGAAGCGGAGGACGAGCGCCACGCTTCCGAGTGCCAGGGCGAGCAGGTAGACGGGGGTGGGCACGCCCAGCACGTTGGCGATGCCGAAGATGTCGTAGAGCTTCCCCATGCCGTTGATGGGGCTACCCCGGCTGATGACGATGGCGACCCCCTGCAACAGCGTCATCGTGCCGAGCGTGATGATGAACGGGTGGGCGCGACCGGTGGCGGCCAGCAGGCCGTTGATCGTGCCGATGAGGAGGGCGGTGGCCAGCGCCACGGCCACGCCGACCAGGGTCGAGCCGGTGGCATGGATGACCAGCCCTCCTGCCAGCGCGCTGACCGACAGCATCGCGCCGACGGAGAGATCGAGCCCGGCCGAGATCAGCAGGACCGTCTGCCCGACGCTCACGATCCCCAGGATGGAGATCTGCAGCAGCACGTTGAGGATGTTCTGGATGCCGAGGAACCGCGGGTTGCCGATGGCGGTGATGACCACGATGGCGAGCAAGGTCACGACGACCGCGCCCTGGCCGCCGGGCGCCGCCAGCGCTCGGCGGAGCCGTTGGAGCGGCTTGGGGCGGACCTCCGACGGCGTCACGGTGCTCTCCTCTCCGTGGGCGCGGTGCCCGCCACGATGGAGGCGAGCAAGGCCTGCGGCGTGGTGGCGGGGCCCCGGAACGTCTCGGCCAGGGCGCCCTTGCGTAGCACGAGGATGCGGTCGCACACCTGCACCAGCTCCTCCAGGTCGGTGGTCGCGAGGACGATGGCCCGGCCCTCGGAGGCGAGCGACCGGAGCAGGCGGTGGATCTCGCGGCGTGCCTCGACATCGACGCCCTGGGTCGGTTCCTCCAGAACGAGCACCCGGGCGTCCGCGAAGAGCGCTCGAGCCAGAAGCACTTTGCGTCGGTTGCCGCCGCTCAGCAGGCGTACCTCGCGCTCCACGTCGTCCGGGACCACGGCCAGCTCACGGGTGAGCTCGCGCGTGGCCCGACGCTCACGTCGCAGCCTGATGCGGCCACCCGGCGCGACCTCGCGCAGGTTGGTCAGCGACACGTTCGGGGCCACGGCCATCGGCATCACCAGCCCCTCGCGGAGCATGTCCTCGGGCAGGAACACGACGCCTCGCGCCACCGCGTCGCGGACGCGGACGGGGGCGTAGCTGCGGCCCTCGAGCGTCATGGAACCCTCGACCGGCCGCTCCAACCCGGCGAGAATCCGGGCCAGCCGGAAGGCGCCGGAGCCGAGGGTCCCGCTGATGCCGAGCACCTCCCCGGCCATGACCGCCAGCTCGAAGGGTGTCGAGTCGGCGCCGAGGCGCAAACCGATTGCAGCGAGCACGGTCTCCACGGGCTGCGTCGGAGCCTCCTGGGGCGTCTCCTCCACGAGTTGCTGGCCGACCATCATCGACACCAGCGCGGCCTTGTCCAGCGCGTCGGCCGCCACCGTGCCGACACGCCGGCCGTCTCGCAGCACCGTCACGGTGTCGGCGATGGCAAGGACCTCGTCCAGGTGATGGGAGATGTAGAGCACCGCCAGGCCCTCGCCGACGAGCCTCCGCACGAGCGTGAACAGGAAGTCGGCCTGGGTCTTGTTGAGCGCGGCCGTGGGCTCGTCCAGGAGCAACACCCGGCCTTCGCGTTGGACCGCCTTGGCGATGGTGAGCTGCTGGCGCTGCGCCATGTCGAGCCGGGGCAGGGGCGCGCGCGGATCGAGCTGCAGCCCCAGCGCGGCCAGTGCACGACCCGCCTCGCTCTGCATGCGGGCGTGATCGACGGCACCGAGCCGCGTACGGGGCTCACGGCCCAGGAAGAGATTCTCGGCCACGTTGAGGCCCGGCACCAGTTGCTGGTCCTGGTAAACCGTGGCGATGCCGGCGGCCTGTGCGGAGGCAGGCGTCAGCGACGGCAGGGTCCGGCCGCCGAGTCGGATGCTGCCGGCGTCGGGCTGCAGCGCTCCCGACAGGATCTTCACCAGCGTCGACTTGCCAGCACCGTTCTTGCCGACCAGACCGTGCACCTCTCCGGCGCCGACCATCAGGTCGACCCCCTCGAGCGCAACCACGCCGGGGAAGCGCTTGTCGATCTGGTGTGCTTCGAGGATGCTGCTGTGCAAGCCCACGGCCTTCCTCGCAGGAACCCGCTCCGGACCGCGCTCACGCGGTCCCGTCCCGCGCCGTACGAAGCTCACGACAGCCGCGACGTGCTGGCCCTAGAGTAGGCAGGAGGGGTGTTCGATTTCTTCCAGTCGCTGCCACCGGCAGAATTCGAACAGTGTCGATGGGCTCAACGGTTGCCACCGGTCCTGCCTACCGTGCCGGCGAAGGAGTCTTTCACGCCGACACCTGCGGAACGTTGCGTGCCGCGGCTGAGCGCGGCGAGGTACGTCTGGCGGCTCTGGCTCGCGGCGGCTATCCGGGACGACGGCTTCCTTCGGGCATGCTGCCGGAGGTCCGCTCGGTCGGCTGGTGGGATGCCCCTGAGCCGCAGTCGTGGGGTCTCGGCTGGCATCGGAACGAGGGCATCGAGCTCACCTACGTGTCGCGCGGCAAGACGGGGTTCGCCCTCGAGGACCGCACCTGCCTGCTGACGCGGGGCGACCTCACCGTCACCCGCCCCTGGCAGGAGCACCGCGTGGGCGATCCCGAAGTCGGCGCCTGCCGGCTGTACTGGCTCATCCTCGACGTGGGCGTACGGCGGCCCAACCAGCCGTGGCGGTGGCCGCGCTGGCTGCTGATGCGGGAGCCAGCGCGCAGGCGCCTCAGCGAGCTGCTTCGCCACGATGAAAAGGCTGTCTGGAGCGCTACCGAGGCGGTTGGCATCGCGTTCGAGCGCCTGGGCCGCCTGGTCGGAGAGCCGTTCGACAGCACCACGGACGCTCGCCTCGCGCTGCTCGTCAACGAACTGCTGGTCGAGCTGCTGCGCATGCTGGAGGCGCGGGAGTCGTCCCTCGATCGCAGCCTCAGCACGTCGCGGCACTGCGTCGAGGTCTTCCTCGACCAGTTGCCGGAACAGCTCGACCAGCCCTGGACGCTGGAACGCATGGCGGAGGAGTGCGGTCTCCGTCGCAGCCAGTTCGCTGCCTACTGCCGCGAGCTCACGAACGCCTCGCCTCACGCCTACCTTCGCCGATCCCGTCTGGCGCTGGCACGGCGACTGCTTCGCGAGCGACCGGACCTCAACGTGACCGAGGTCGCCTACGCCTGCGGCTTCTCCTCGAGTCAGTACTTCGCCACCGTGTTCCGCGCGGATGCCGGAGTACCTCCGTCCTTGTACCGCGGTGCCTCCGGTCGGGCCGCTTGAGCGGCGAGCCGGTTCGGTCCCGGCGCAGGCACGGGCGGGCGCCACGCCAGGGGCCATCGAGCCGGCTGGTGGCGCGGAAGGGAGTAGGCCGATGAGCCATCGTCGATCGTTGGGGCTCCTGGCCGGGATCGTGATGGCGCTGCTGGTGCTGGCAGCGTGCACGGCCTCGCAGCCAGCGCCTTCGGGCGCGCCCGACCTGCCTGGCTTCTGGCTGGGGCTGTGGCAGGGGATCATCGCCCCCATCACCTTCGTGGTGAGCCTGTTCGTCGAGGGGGTGCGCATCTATGCCTACCCCAACGTCGGACGCTGGTACGACTTCGGGTTCATGCTCGGCATCGGCGGCTTCACGGGAGGGATCTTCGCGGGCTGGCGCCGACGCCGGTGAGGTCCGGGCGGGCCCGTCGCGCGTGAGGCGCTCCGGCCACGTGTCCGCGGGTCCGGGACCTTCCCACACACGGCATGGGTTCCCGACGGCGGTAGACTGACGTAGCTCGCGCTGGCGATGGCGTTCGCCACGAACCGCCGTGTCCCCGGCTGATGACGCCTGCGGATCCTGGTATCGAGCTGGAGGTCGGCGTCATGGGGCAGGACGGATTCTTCGACCGGATCCTTCGGTGGGGCTCCGGGGATGGTCGGAGTGGCTCGGCGGCCGCGGGTCGAAACGTGCACAGCACCGAATTCGAGCTTCTGGAAGCGCTGGATCGTCCGGTGTGTGCGGTGTGCGACCGTGCGCGGCGGGCGGGGGATCGCTATATCTCGGGGGTCGTGCGCGAGGGCGTGAACGATCCGGGGACCCGCGATAGCTGGCGCCGGCGGGGCGGTCTTTGCGCGAGGCACTGGCGCGCGTTCCGTTCGCAGGAGTCGTCGCCGTTGCCGGCGACCATCGTCTCGGAGGACCTCATCGCGTCGTACCTGGAGACCGGCTCGCCAGGCCTCGACTGTCCGGCCTGCGAGATCGAGGCGATCGCCGAGCGGCGCTACCTCGAGGCGCTCGGACGGCTCGAGTCGGAGCGGGTGGAGAAGGCACTCGAGCACGGTCGCGGCTTCCTATGCCTGCACCACCTGGAGGGCCTGAGTGACGGCCCCGTCCATGAGCGCTTCCGGGAGCGCCTCCGCGACGTGCTCTCCGACCTCGCGGCGTTCCGGCGCAAGCAGGACTACCGCTTCGCCGGCGAGCCGGCCGGACCGGAGCGTGACGCCTGGCTCCGTGCGATGCGGGTGCTGGGAGGTGACGTATGACGCTGTCCGGACTCCTGCGACGCAAGCAGGAGATGGCGGCGGAGATCGTGCGGCTGAACAAGAGGGTGCAGGAGCTCCAGGACGACCTTGCGTTCCTGCGCTCGAAGCACGAGGCCCTGCTCGCCGAAGGGGAAACGCCGCGGCAAGAGAACGCGGTGCTGCGCTACGACCTGCAGAAGTGCCAGCGCGACCGGCAGGTGCTGGACTGGCACCTCAACGCTACGCGCGGCGAGCTGCGCCTGACCCTGGCGCTGCTTCGGGAGTACGATGCGAACCCCGACGCCCGCGGGCGCGCGCTCCTGGAGCAGGCGGCGCTGCTCGCGCACGAGGCGCGGTTGGTGCGGCCCGGCGGGGCGGACGTGGCGGCGCTGGAGGCCGTCGTCGGCGAGGCCTGGCGGGCGAGGTTCCCCGGCGAGGCGATGCCCCGTATGGACGCGGCGTTGGCGCTTCGCGCCGCGCACCTGCTGGCCGACCTGGAGGCGGGGGAGCGAACGGCCGGCGATCCGGTGCGCGCCGAGCCCGACGGTGCCGCGGAGGAGGAAGAAGCGAACGCCGCACTGCGTGCGGCGCTGTCGGCCCTCGTTGGGGGGCTCACGCCGGCGACCGATGCCAGCCCTCCGTGACGAACGCCTTCGTAGCCGAGGGCGTCACCGTCCCAAGAAGCGAGACCGCCGCTTCGGGCGGCGGTCTCTCGTTGGTGGAGCCTGCCGGATTCGAACCGGCGACCCTTCGCTTGCAAAGCGAATGCTCTCCCAGCTGAGCTAAGGCCCC
>CAZIBD010000010.1:0-28952 GCA_964536935.1 uncultured bacterium
AACCGGCGACCCTTCGCTTGCAAAGCGAATGCTCTCCCAGCTGAGCTAAGGCCCCTCGCTGTGCGCATGGCTGCCCGGCAGCGTTCTGGACGGTGCCGCCCCCCCGGCCGCGCACTTGAGGATACGCGGGGCGTCGGTGGCTGTCAAGCTGCCTCGTAGGCGTGTAGGACGTGGATTGTCCGGGACGGGCGAGCGTTTCCGGAAGCGATGGTCAGCCGGCACCCTCGGCCGCCGCCTCGGGACGAGCGAAGATCATCCGGCCCATGTTGGTCTGGAGGCTGCTGGTCACCACGACCTCGACGGTGCGCCCCACGAGCTCGCCGGCGTCCTCGACGACCACCATGGTGCCGTCCTCGAGGTAGGCCAGACCCTGCCCCTGCTCGCGACCGGGCCTGACGATGTTGAGCGACAGCTTCTCGCCGGGCAGGAAGGTGGCCTTGACGGAGTTGGCGAGCTGATGCAGGTTGAGCACGCGCACCCCCTGCAGTGCGGCCACGCGGCTCAGGTTGTAGTCGGTGGTGACGAGGTCGGCGCCGCGCGCCTGACACACGCGAACCAGCTTCTCGTCGACCTGCGTGGCATTGTCGGGGTCGTCGTGGACGACCTCGGTGGGTACGTTGTGCTCCTTGGCGATGCGGTCGAGCACCTCGAGCCCGCGCCGGCCGCGCTGGCGACGCAGTGGGTCGTCGGAGTCGGCGATGCGCTGCAGTTCGCTCAGCACGAAGTTCGGCACCAGGAGCGTGCCGTCGATGAAGTTGGCATCGGCCACGTCGGCGATCCGCCCGTCGATGATGGCCGAGGTGTCGATCACCTTGTCGCGCAGCATGCCGGGGCGAGGGGCCGCAGGGGCCTGGGGGCGGTTGAAGGTGAACAGATGCCGGTTGATCACGAAGAACGACGAGGACGCGATCACCAGGACGATGGCGATGAGCAGCGACCAGTACCAGGTGAAGCCCGGGACGTTCGCGAGCAGGTTGTTGAGCAGCACCGTGACCAGCAGCGCCACGGTGGCCCCGGTACCGGCGGCGAGAACCGCCTCGGGAGGGGTCTTGGAGGCGCGGCTTACGAAGCGCTCCCAGACGTGCGCGACCCGGCTCGCCAGCGCTCCTCCCGCCAGGTACGCCGACAGCAGCCCGAGCAGGGTGAGGTAGAGCAGATTGTTCGGTCCGGTCAGCAGGCCGCGGTCGAGCAGCAGCACCGCCAGGCCGTAGCCCGCCAGGCCGCCGACCAGGCTGAAGACCGCCCGTGCCAGAAAGGTCGTGGTGTTGGCCGAATCACTCACGAAGGCTCCCCCCAGACGCGACCGATGGCCCCTTTCAGGTCGGCCACGCCGTCCTGCCCGTCCCTCGATCGGGGCGCGATGAGGTGCGGGTGGTCGGCGCGACGCGCTTCCTCGAGCCGGCGCCCCAGATGACTCACCGATCGCACCTCGCCCGCGAGCCCCACCTCGCCCACGACCGCCGTCCTCTCGGGTAGCGGCCGGTTGGTCACGGCGGAGTAGACCGCCAACGCCACCGCCAGGTCGGCGCCCGGATCGGTGAGGCGGAGGCCGCCGGCGACGTTGACGAAGATGTCGAGATCGGCCAGCGGCAGCTCGAGCCGGCGCTCCAAGACGGCCAGGACGACATCGACACGGCGCTGCTCGAGCCCCTGCACGACCCGGCGCGGCGACGCGTAGGGCGTCTTCGACGCGAGCGCCTGGACCTCGAGCAACAGTGGCCGCTGCCCCTCGAGCGCGGCCAGCACGACCGAGCCGGCTACCCCGTGGGGCCGTTCGGCCAGGAACGCCTCGGACGGGTTCGGCACCGCGCGCATGCCCGACGGCGCCATGTCGAACACCCCGACCTCCCCCGCGGGCCCATACCGGTTCTTGATGGCCCGCAGCACGCGCAGGCCGGCTGCCGACTCGAGCGCGAAGGTGGCGTCGACGACGTGCTCGATGACCTTCGGCCCGGCGATCGAGCCCTGCTTGGTGACGTGCCCGATGAGGACCAGCGTGCTGCCGCACTCCTTGGCGGCGGCCACCAGAAGCGCCGTGCCGTCGCGCACCTGGCTGAGGGTGCCCGGCGTTCCCTCAGGATCGGCCAGGAGGGTCTGGATCGAGTCCACGATGACGAGATCGGGTGCCGCTGCTCGCAGGTGCTCCGCCAACGCCGCCGCGTCGGTCTCGCGCGTGAGCTGGACGCCACGCGACAGTCCCAGGCGCTCGGCCCGCAGCCGCACCTGGGCCAGCGACTCCTCGCCGGCGACGTAGAGGGTGCTGCGACCGGCCTCGACGGCGTGATGCGCGAGCTGCAGCAGCAGAGTCGACTTGCCGATGCCCGGCTCACCCGCCAGCAGCACCGCAGAGCCGGCGACCCAGCCTCCGCCCAGCACGCGGTCGACCTCCGCGTCGCCGGAGGGTAGCCGTACGAGCTGCGCGTCGGTGACGGACTCGAGCGGCACCGGGTCGATCCTTCGAGCGGGTGCACGCGTGCCCGTGCGGGGTCCCGCGTCGCCCCCGAGGACCTCCTCTTCGAGCGTGTTCCAGGCTCCGCAACGGGGGCAGCGGCCCATCGGCGTTGCGGAATGGCCTCCGCACTCGCGGCACACGTACCGGACGGTCACGCGGGCCACGGCATCACGCTCCCCCGAAGCACGATTGCCACCATGTCGACCAGGATACCGCGCCACATGGGCGTAGGGCCTTCCCGGTGGGCTACGGCCGGTGCCCGGCCCCTCGAGAAGGCGGCCGGCACCTTGCACGCCAACCGATCAGACCATCGGGACGGGGCGGGCGAAGACCACCCGTCCCTCCTCGACGGTCACCAACAGCGGCTCCTCCGAGCCATGCTGCAGGATCTCGAGGGAGAGGGGGTCCTCGATGTACTCCCGGATGATGCCGCGCATCGGGCGCGCGCTTTCGCCGCGCGGCAGCTTGTCGACCAGGAACTCGGCCACCTCCTTGGAGAAGGTGACGTGGATGTCGCGGCCGGCCAGCTCGCCGCGGATGTCCTCGAGCATCTGCTCGGTGATGACGACGATGCCCTGCCGGTCGAAGGTCTCGAAGACGATGACCTCGTCCAGTCGGTCCAGGAACTCCGGACTGAAGATGCCCTTGAGCGGCGAGTTGGAGTCCTGCGCCCCGTCCTCCTGGAAGCCGATGTTCGAGCCCCGGTTGAACCCGGTGTTGCTGGTCATGATCAGGATGACGCGGCGGAAATCGACCGTGCGGCCCAGGCCGTCGGTGAGGCGTCCGTCGTCGAGCACCTGCAGGAAGGTGTTGTAGATGTCGGCGTGCGCCTTCTCGATCTCATCGAGCAGGACCACGCTGAACGGCTGACGCCGCACCGCTTCGGTGAGACGGCCGCCCTGCTCATGCCCCACGTATCCGGGGGGTGCGCCGATGAGCTTCGAGATGCTGTGCGCCTCCTGGAACTCCGACATGTCCAGCCGCACCAGCGCCCGCTCGCTTCCGAACAGCTCGAGCGCGAGCTGCTTGGCCAGGAAGGTCTTGCCCACCCCCGACGGCCCCACGAACATGAACGAGGCCGCCACGCGGGTTCGACCGCCGAGCCCGACCCGCGCGCGCCGCAGGGCCGAGGCCAGGGCGCGGATCGCCTTGCTCTGCCCGACCACGCTGCGCTCCAGGTTCTCCTCGATGTGCGCCAGCTTCTCGGAGTCGGTCTCGTCGACGTAGATGCCGCCCCACGAGTTCACCACCGCTTCGAGGTCCTCGCGGGTGACGATGGGGGTGCCGTCGTCCTCCTCCATGACGGGGAAGCCCAGCGACTTGTTGAGCCGGGTGCGGGCGGCGGCCTCGTCGATGAGGTCGATGGCCTTGTCGGGGAAGTTGCGGCCCGGCAGGCTCCGCTCGCCGTAGCGCACCGACATGCGTAGCATCTCCTGCGGGATGATCACGCCGTGATGGGCCTCGTACTTCTCCCGGAGGCCCTCCAGGATCTCGAGCGACTCCTCGGGGGAGGGCTCGAGCACGATGACCGGTTGGAAGCGCCTCTCCAGCGCAGCATCCTTCTCGATGTACCGGTGGTACTCGCCCGTGGTGGTGGCACCGATGACCTGCACCTCACCGCGGGACAGGGGGGGCTTGAGGATGTTGGCCGCGTCGAGCGTCCCCTCCGCGCCGCCGGCACCCACGAGGGTGTGCAGCTCGTCGATGAAGGCGACCACCTTGGCGTTGCGCAGCTCCTCGATGACCTGCCTCAAGCGCTCTTCGAACTCGCCGCGGTACTTGGTGCCGGCGACGATGTTGCTGAGGTCGATCGACAGCACCCGCACGTTGGACAGGTTGGGCGGCACGCGGCCCTCGATGATCGCCTGAGCGAGCCCCTCGACGATGGCGGTCTTGCCGACCCCCGGCTCGCCGATGAGGACCGGGTTGTTCTTGGTGCGACGGGTGAGGATCTGGATGACACGCCGGATCTCCTCGGTGCGCCCGATGACCGGGTCGAGCTTGTCCTCGCGGGCCTCCTTGGTGAGGTCGCGAGCGTACTCGTCGAGGAAGGGCGTGTTGACCGTCTCGGTCTGGTTCTTCGGATCGGCGGCCGCCAGGATGCGCCAGCGCACGGTGTCCACGTCGCGCGTCAGGTTCTGGAGGATACGGTAGGCGACGCCGTCGCCTTCGCGGATGATGCCCAGCAGGATGTGCTCGGTGGCGATGACGTTGCTGCCCAGGCTGCGCGCCTCCGAGCCGGCCAGCTCCATCACCCGGCGCGCGCGCGGCGTGATCGCGGCCGTCTCGTTGCGCGGCAGGCCGTCCCCGCGACCCACCATCTCTTCCACCTGCCTGCGGAAGCCCTCGAGCGTCGCGCCAAACTCCGCCAGCACCTTGCTGGCGGTTCCCCCTTCACGCATGAGCCCCAGAAGCAAGTGCTCGGGTCCGATCATCGCGTGCCCGAGCTTGGAGCCCTCCTCGCGGGCGAAGTGGAAGACCAACCTCGCTCGATCGTCGTACCTGTTCAACGTGCCCTCCGAAGGCGAGAAGGAGGTTTCGCTCGATTCGGCCCGATGCTGCTCGCCTTTTGCCGCCGAATCATGATGGTATAGTACCCGCCTGATGTGAGTCCAGAAAGGGCGTTCGTTACGTTTGCCCCGCGCTGGACCCGGGACTGGAACGCTGCGCACGCCTCGAGGAGCTTCTGTGCTGTTTCAAGATATCATGCTCGGCCTCGATCGCTTCTGGGCGGACCAGGGGTGCGTGATCGCCTTGCCGCACGACACCGAAGTCGGCGCCGGAACCTTCTACCCGACCACCTTCCTGCGCTCGCTCGGCTCGGCCCCGTGGCGGGTGGCCGGTGTGGCGCCGAGTCGCCGGCCGACCGACGGCCGCTACGGCGATAATCCCTATCGCTTCCAGTACTTCTTCCAGTATCAGGTGATCCTCAAGCCGTCGCCGCTCGACGTCCAGGACGTCTACCTCGACTCGCTCTACACGCTCGGCATCGATCCCCACGCCCACGACATCCGCTTCGTGGAGGACAACTGGGAGTCGCCCACGCTGGGGGCCTGGGGGCTGGGCTGGGAGGTGTGGATGGATGGGATGGAGATCACCCAGTTCACCTACTTCCAGCAGGTCGGCGGGTTCGATTGCAGGCCGGTGTCCGTGGAGCTGACCTACGGGCTCGAACGCATCGCCATGTACCTCCAGGGCGTGGATCACGGGTTCGACGTGGAGTACGCCCCCGGCGTGACCATGGGCGCGCTGCGCGGTGATTTCGAAGTGCAGCACTGCCGCTACAACTTCGAGGAATCCGACGCCGAGCTGCAGCGGCTCCTGTTCGACAAGTACGAGGTGGAGGCCAAGCGCCTGCTCGAGCTCGGCCTGGTCCACCCCGGCTACGAGTTCGTGATGAAGGCGTCCCACGCCTTCAACCTCCTCGACGCCCGCGGCGTGCTCTCCCAGACCGAGCGCCAGCACTACGTTCAGCGCGTCCGCCGGCTCAGCGAGGCAACCGCACGCGAGTACCTCTCGCAGCTCGGCCAGCTCGACAAGCCGGCAGAGGCATCCTGATGCCGGACCTGCTGTTCGAGATCGGGGTCGAGGAGCTACCGAGCTGGTACGTCGACGAGGGTCGGGCGGCGCTGGCGCTCCTGCTCGAGGAGCGTTTGGAGCAGACCGGGCTCTCGGCGCGCGCCGTGCGCGGCCTCAGCACGCCGCGGCGCCTGGCCGTCGTGGCCGAGGGGCTCGCCGAGCACAGCGAGACGCGCGAGGAGCTCCGGCGCGGGCCGGCGGCCGAGGTGGCCTACGACGACAACGGCACGCCCACCCGGGCGGCGCGGGGGTTCGCTGAGTCCAGCGGCGTCGCGGCCGAGGATCTCGAGATCCGGGAGACCGAGCGGGGGCGCTACGTCTTCGCGCGCATGCGCCGTGGCGGCGAGGCGGCCGCCGACGTGCTTCCGCCTCTGCTGTCGGCGCTGGTGGAGACCTTGCCGGCCCCCCGCAAGATGCGCTGGGCCGATGTGGAGACTCCGTTCATGCGGCCCGTCCACTGGTTGCTCGCGATGCTCGACGAGAGGGTCCTGGAGGTCGAGGCCGCGGGGGTGCGCTCGGGCGCCACGAGCCGGGGGCACCGCTTCCTGGCCCCGGGGGAGGTGCGCCTGCGCCATGCCGACGACTACGTCGACGCGCTGCGCAAGGCCTTCGTGCTCGTCGACCCGGACGAGCGGGACCGGGCCACCTGGGCAGCCGCCGGCGAAGCCGCCGCGAAGGAAGGGCTCCGCGCCCACGACGACGCCGCTCTTCGCGCCGAGGTCCGCAACCTCGTCGAGTACCCGGTGGCCGTGCTGGGGCGTTTCGAGGAGACCTACCTGGAGTTGCCCGACGAGGTGCTCACCACGGTGATGATCCACCACCAGCGCTTCTTCCCGACGCACGCCGAGGGGGGCGAGCTCGCCCGCTACTTCGTGGGCATCTCCAACAACCGGGTGAGCGACGAGGCGGTGGTTCGCACCGGCTACGAGCAGGTGCTGGCCGGCCGCCTCTACGATGCCCGCTTCTTCTGGGACGCCGATCGACGCAAGAGCCTCTCCCAGCATGCCTGGGGGCTGTCCGGCATCGCCTTCCAGAAGGACCTGGGAAGCATGGCCGACAAGATCGCGCGCGTCAGCGACGTGGCGGCCTACCTGGCCGAGGCGTTGCAGCTTGCCAGGGAGGAGCGCGCGGCGCTCGACCAGGCGCTACCCATCTTTCGCGCCGACCTGTCCACCGACATGGTCTTCGAGTTCCCCGAGCTCGAGGGGGTGATGGCCCGCGCCTACGCCCGCGCCGAAGGCTTGCCCGTCGAGGTCGCGGTCGCGTTGGAGGATGGCGTGCTGCCGCGTGGCCCGGGCGACCGCTTGCCGGCTTCGCGCATCGGCGCCGTTCTGGCCGTCGCCGACCGGATCGACAAGATCGTCGGCTTCTTCGCCCTGGGCAAGCGCCCGTCGGGCTCCGCCGACCCCTTCGCGCTCCGGCGCGACGGTCTGGGCATCGCCCGCGTGCTCAACGCCCAGGGATGGCGGTTGCCGCTGGCCGACCTGGTGTTGGAGGGCGCCGCGCCGCACCGGGCCAACGGACTGGAGATCTCGGCGGACCTCGAGGCCGAGGTGGAGCGCTTCCTGTGGGACCGGGTCGCTTCGTTGCTGGCGGAGCAGGGCATGCCCGTCCACGTGGTGCGTGCTGCGGTGCAGGGCAGCAACGGCGTCATCGATGCCTCGCGGCGGGCCTATCTGCTGCGCGCGCTGATGGCGCACGAGGAGTTCCCCGACCTGATGGCACTCCACAAGCGTGCGGCCAACCTCGCCAAGCAGGAGGACCGCCGGAGCAACGTCAAGGCGGGACTGTTCCGCAACGAGTACGAGGCGCCCTTGTTCGAGGCCCTTCCGGGGGCTCGCCGCGGCGTGGAAGCCCTGCTCGCCCAGGTTCGCGACGCGTTGCCGGGGTGGGACCTCGGGGTGCCGCCCGACCGGCCGCTGGGTGAGCTGGGTGATGAAGTCGGCGCCGTCCTGGCCCTCAAGGCCCCGCTCGATGCCTTCCTGGACAACGTGCTGGTGATGGTCGACGAGCTCGACGTGCGGGCCAACCGGCTGGCGCTGCTGCGCGAGGTCACCGAGGTGCTGCGCGGGCTGGGCGCGCTGGACCAGCTCGAAGGGACCTGAAGACCGACCGCAGCGCGGCCGCGGGCGCCGTGCCGGCGTCCGGGTGCTAGACTCCCCCTGTCCGTCGTGGCATCGAAGTGGGGGAGGGCTGTGGACCTGGACCCATCGGGGGAGGAGGCCGTCTTCGGGCGCTGGCTGCGCAGGCGGCGCCGGGTCCTCGACCTGACGCAGAAGGTGCTGGCGAGGAAGGTGGGCTGCTCGCCCGCCACCATCCGCAAGCTGGAGGCCGACGAGCGACGCCCCTCGAGGCGGCTGGCGTCGGAGCTGGCCGGCGTCCTCGGGGTGCCGCAGGGCGAGCTGGAGGCGTTCGTGCGCTTCGCGCGGAGCGGCTGGGCCGACCGGCCGCCGCCGGGAGCGGGCGTCGACCGCGACCGCCCGTGGTGGCCGGTCGGCGCGGTGCCCGGCGCCGTGCCCGGCGCCGCGCCGGGGCCGGCAGGATCGGCGCTGGAGCCAGCGTGGCCGCTTGAATCGGTGCCACCGCCGCAGACCACATCCCTGCCGGCGCCGAACGCCCGGTCCGGGGCGCGGGCGTCCGCCCGCGCGCAGGTGGTGGGAAGGGATCGCGAACTGGCGGTGCTGGAGGCCAACCTGGCCGAAGCGCTGGCGGGATCCGGCAGGGTGGCGCTGGTGCGTGGCGAGGCGGGTCAGGGCAAGAGCACGCTGCTGTGGCGTTTCGCGGCGCTGGCGCAGGATGCCCATCCGGAGCTCGTGGTGGCGGCGGGAAGCTGCAACGGCTACACCGGGACGGGCGATCCCTTCCAGCCGTTCCGCGAGATCCTCGGAGAGCTCACCGGCGACCAGCCCGGGGGCGGAGCGCCGGCCGCGTTCGAGCGCCGGCGTCTCGAGCGCTTGCGGCGCTTCGTTCCGAAGGCCTGCCGGTCGCTCGCCGAGACCTCCCCGGCACTGGTCGGCACCCTGCTCCCTGGCGCTCCGTTGCTGGCCCGGTGGACGCGGGCCGCCGGCGCTCCGCCGGTCTGGCTGGCGAACCGCGCCACCCAGTCGGCGGTTCACGAGGGATTCCAGGGGGCCGGGCACGCTGCGCTCCGGGCCTCGGTCGCCGCCTTCCTCGCAGCCCTCGCTCGGCAGGCCCCGCTCCTGCTGCTGCTGGACGACCTCCAGTGGGTGGACGACAGCTCCGCCGACACGCTGCTGCACCTGGCCCGGAGCGCCTCCGAGCAACCGGTGTTGGTCGTCGGCGCGTTCCGGTCCTCGGAGGTCGCTTCGCCCGCACAAGGCGGTAGGCACGTCGTGCAGCAGCTGCTACGCCAGGTCGAGCGCCAGCACGACGGGACCGTGGTGGACCTGGACCGCTCCGATGGACGGGCCTTCCTCGAGGCTTGGCTCGATACCGAGCCCAACGTGCTCGACGCCGGCTTCCGCGATGCGTTGTGGCGCCTGACCTCCGGCCAGCCCCTGTTCACCATCGAGCTGCTGCGCGCCATGCAGGAGCGCGGCGAGCTGGCCCGGGACGCCGAAGGGCGCTGGACCGCGGCGGGGACGCTGCGCTGGGTCGCCCTCCCCGACCGGGTGGCCGCGGTGTTGGACGACCGCATCGAACGGCTCGACCGGGCCTCCCGGGAGGTCCTGGGCGTTGCAAGCGTGGAGGGGGAGGCGTTCACGGTCGAGGTGGTGGCTCGCGTGCTGGATCGCGAGCCTCGGGTCGTGGCTCGCGTGATCGGGGCCGACCTCCACCGGCAGCGCCACCTCGTCGCGCCCCTGGAGATGCGGCGGGGCAGGGAAGGGCTCGTCTCTCGCTACCGCTTCCGCCACAACCTCATCCAACAACACGTGGCGCAGCGCTTGGACCCTGCGGAGCGAGGACATCTCCACGAGGCCGTCGGCGACGCGCTGGAGGCGCTCCTCGGTGATGCCGCCGATCCCGTGGCACTGGCCGCCCACTTCCAGGAGGCGCGAGCTCCCCAGCGGGCGGCTCCCCACTTGCGACGGGCAGGCGCCCGCGCCCGCGAGAACGGCGCCGTCGACCAGGCCATCCGCTACTTCCGGCAGGCCCTCGATGCCTGGCCGGGGGCCGACGGGCGCGGGCTGGCGACCGTCCACCGCGAGCTCGGGGAGTGCCGGTTCGCGATGGGCGACGTCAAGAGGGCGGCGGCCGAGCTCGAGCGCTCCCACGAGCTGTTCCGGGCTGCCGGCGATGCCACCGCCGGCCACGCGGCGTTGGCCATGCTCGGCTTCGTTCTCTACGAGAGCATCGAGAGCGAGCGAGCCTTCCGCGCCTGCAACGAAGCGGTCGCCCAGCTCGAGCGGGGCCCGGACACGGCCGAGCTGGCCATGGCCCTCGGCATGCGGGCGCAACTCCACATGATGCGTGATCACGACGCGCTCGCGCTGGCCGACGGCGAGCGGGCGCTCGCGATGGCGGGCGCGCTCCAGGTCGAGGACAGCCGGGTACGGGCCCTGGCGTCGGTAGCCGCGGTCCTCGCGAAGGACCCGGAGCGTCGCGAGGAGGGGTTCGCGCTGCTCGAAGAGGCGTACCGGGCAGCCGACGCCCTCGGGCTGGCGCAGTTCGCCTCGTCCTCGCTGGGCAACCTGGGGGTGGTCCAGCTGGCGGTGGGACGTTCCGAAGAGGGACGGCGTTCGCTGGAACGCGCGCTCGACTACGCCCGCAGCCGCGGCGTCGGCCTCCACGAGAGCTGGCTGGTCTGCTCGCTGTGGCAGCTCCACTGGGCGCAGGGAAGGTGGGCCGGCGCCCTGCGTGAGATGGATGCGCTGCTGGCGATGGTCGAGGATGCCCGGACGTTGACGCTGGAGTCCTGGTCGGTCCCGGTCTACCTGGCGTCGGCGCTGGTGGACCTCGGAAGGTACGGAGCCGCCGCCGCCCTGCTCGACGCCCACGTGGCCTCGCTCTCCAGGCTGGACGAGGAGACGGCTCGGCTCCCCTACCTGCGCGCGCGCTTGCGCCTCGCCGCCGCCGGCGGCGACGCCGAGACCGCCCAGGCCTGTGTGACCGACATGGTGGACGCGCTGGGGTCTACCTCCACGCACCAGATCGACGTCGTGGCGCCGTTGCTGACGGCGTGCCGCTGGCTCGCCGGCAGGCTGGCGTCGGGTGCCGGGGCCGATGGGCTCGATCGTGTGCTCACCGCGCTCGAGCAAGCGGATCGACAGTACGGTCCGCCGGTGGCGCGTTCGGGCTTGCTCGAAGCCAGGGCGGCGCTGGCCGGCGCCCGCGGTGACCCGAGCGGTGCCGCCGCCCTTGCGCTGCAGGCCGCCGAAGGCTGGCACGCGGCCGGTTACCGCCTCGACGAGGCGCGCGCCCTCTGCCTCGCGGCCCAGGGCTTGACGTGGGCCGGCCGGGACGACGGAGGCGAACGAACCCTGGCCGAGGCGCGCGCGATCCTCGCGGCTCTCGCCGAGCAACTTCCGGAAGCCGACCAGCGCGCGGCGTTCGCCGAGGTGCAGCGGCGGATGGCGGAGGCTCCGGGAATGCTGCCTTGAACGAGGCCCGCGAGAGCGCGGACTCAGCGGCGGCCTTCCCCGTGCCACGCGTGTCGCGGTGTTGCCGAGTTCCGCGCCCCGTGTCGAGGACGGGCCTCCGGCCAGCGACCTCGCCTCCGCGCCACCGGGTTTGCGCTAGCGCAGGCGGATCCCATAGGTGTTGGGCCCCTGCGTGCCGGGCGCGAGCAGGAGCACGAGACCCATGACGAAGTTCACGAAGGGGATGAACATGAGCAGGTACCACCAGGCGCTCTTGTCGAAATCGTGAAGCCGGCGAGCCCCGTAGCTGAGGGTCGCGATGGCGTAGACGATCATGAGGACCAGGTAGAGGAAAGCGCCGCCGGTGTTGCGGCCGCCGGGTGATCCGATCCCGAGGATCACCGCCGCGAAGAACACGATCAGCGCCCAAATGACGCCGAAGCCGAAGTATTGGAGCCTGCCGATCCGACCGTCGAACGTGAACGGGTTGAAGTTCTCCACGTCCCCTCCCGGGCAACCTGTGCGTTGTCCCATGGCACACGCTCGCATGGCCTCTTCTCCATGGATTGCGTCACACCGACCTGCGCGGGTCGGCTCGGGAAGCGGTCGGCTGGGAGGCGTAGAGGACGCACGCGTGCCGCGCACGAGAAGCTGGGGCGGCCTCCTGTCGAAGCCGCCCCAGCAACTGCATTGCGCCGTGCTGTTCTTGGTGCCGAAGGTGGGACTTGAACCCACACGCCCTTGCGGGCACATGACCCTGAATCATGCGCGTCTACCAATTCCGCCACTTCGGCGTGCACGCGCGGTCGCGAGTACGCATCTTACCACGCCCCGGCGGCGGTGCAAGAGGCGTGCGGGGCCTCCGGGAGCCACTCGAGGGTTGCGGGGGCGCCCGCTTCAGAGCAGGAAGCGACCGCTCTCCTGGAACGGCGCGCCATCGAGGAGCAGCGTGCCGCCGCCTCGGAGGTCGCAGATGAGGTCCCAGTGCAACGCGCTTTCGTTGACGCCCCCCGTCTCGACGTAGGAGCGCCCGAGCGCCAGGTGGACGGTGCCGCCGATCTTCTCGTCGAAGAGTGTGGATCGGGTGGCTCGTTGGATGCGTTCGTTGGTGCCGATCCCGAGCTCGCCCAGGAGGCGGGCACCTGCATCGGTGTCGAGCTGGGCGTCGAGCACCTCCTGGCCGCGCTCGGCCGTGGCGCTCACCACCCGTCCCTGCCGGAACGTGAGCTGCACCTTCTCCACATCGACGCCTTCGACGGTGCTGGGCACGTCGAAGGTGATGCTGCCCTCGGCGCTCGCCTCGTGCGGGCCGGTGAAGACCTCGCCCGACGGCATGTTGCGCTTGCCGTCGGAGTTGACCCAGCGTCGACCCTTCACGGAGAGGCGAAGGTCGGTGCCCGCGGCGAGGATGCGCACCTCGTCGGCGCGCTCCAACCAGGCGATGAGGCGCGCCTGCCGCTCGCGAAGCTCGAGCCAGCGCTGGACCGGATCGTCGTCGTAGAGGTACATCGCGTCGAACACGAAGCGCTCGTAGGCGTCCAGGCTCATGCCCGCGTCCTGGGCGGCGCCCGCCGTCGGGAAGCGTGTGCCCACCCAGCGGGTGCGGTTGACGCGCTCCTCCTGGACCGGCTGGAGGCGGCGACGCCAGCGCGCCAGGCGGGCCTTGTCGATGGCCTGCAGGACTCGGCCGCCGTCCGGGGCGGAGACGCCGATGAAGGCGTCCATGCGCTGCATCTCGGCGAGCTCGATCTCGGGCGCGCCATCGAGCACGCTGTCGCTGGCAAACTCCAGGATGTCGGCTCCGTACGCCGGGTAGGACAGCCGCAGGTGCGGTTGTGCGCCCGCCTGCAGGACGCGGCGCACCAGCGCCCGACCCAGCTCGGCGGCCGGCGTCTCCACGGAGAGGTAGACGTGCTCGTCCGGCGCGACCTCGGTGCAGTAGCCGACCAGCAGATCCGCATAGCGTTCGAGAACGGGGTCGATCACGGCCGAGAGGCTATCACGAGCCGGGGTTGCACCGGGGTTGCATTGGGGTTGCGTCCATGGCGCCGCTCCTCAGCGGGCCACGTGGAAGGCGTTGGAGCCGAGCGCGACGAGCGTGCCGTCGTCGTCCAGCACGTCGGTGCGGACCACGATGACGCGGCGGCCCGTGCGCATCACCGCGGCATGGGCGTGCAGCGCCTCGCCGCGCGCCGCGCGAAGGTAGTCGACCCGCATATCGATGGTGGCGACGCGGGCGGCGAGCGACAGGTCGTCGAGCGACAGGGTCGCCGCCGCGCCCGCCGTGGCGTCGATCAACGCCGACACGACGCCGCCGTGGGGCATGTCGCGCAGCGCGTTGCCGACGAACTCGGGTCGCAGCGGCAGGCGCGTGCTGAGGCGTCCGGCCTCGCGGTCGACACTCTCGAGGCGCACCCCGAGGAATCGATTGAAGGGGATGAGCTCCTCGACGAGGGAGCGCACGGCATCCGGGCTGAGCGCGTCCATCACGGCCCAGTCTACGGCCGCTGCAGCCCGGTGGGTCGCGACGAGATCCGGGCCGGCGTGCCCGCCGTGCATACAATGGCGCTGCATGGCCACGACGACGTACGCCTACGAGCTCTGGGACGTGTTCACCGACCGCCCGCTGGGCGGCAACCCGCTGGCGGTGGTGCTGGATGCCCGGGGGTTGGAGGAGACCACCCTGCAGGCGCTCGCCCGCGAGTTCAACCTCTCCGAGACGGCCTTTGTGCTCCCGAGCCAGCGGGCCCACGCGCGCGCCCGCTTCTTCACGCCGGCTCGGGAGCTCCCCATGGCCGGGCACCCGACGATCGGTACCGCCTTCGCTCTGGCCGCGCACGGCGCCCTCGCCGGCGAGCAGGCACGCTTGGAGCTCGCTGCCGGGGTCGTGAACCTCACCCTGGAGCGGGAGGACGGCAAGCTCACCCGCGTCTGGATGGACCAGGGCCGGCCCGAGCGGTTGGCCGAGGTCGAGGATCGCGCTGCGGTCGCTGGGGCGCTCGGGCTCGAAGGGCGCGACCTCGAGCCGGCACTGCCTTTGCAGGTGGTGAGTGCCGGCGTGCCGTTCCTGCTGGTCCCGGTGCGGGGCCTGGCGCCCCTGGGACGTGCGCGACTGGATCTACGCGCCATCGCGCCGTACGTTCCGGCCGACCACCGCGCCGTGCTCGTCTTCTCTCTCGAGCAGGGTGGCGCCGTTCGGGCCCGGATGTTCGGCGAGGCGCTGGGCGTGATGGAGGACCCCGCCACAGGCAGCGCCCACGGTCCGCTGGGGGCCTACCTCGCCTGGAACGGGCTCCTCGAGACCGGGGCCGATCCCGTGGAGGTCGTCAGCCGTCAGGGGGTCGAGATGGGACGGCCGAGCGTCCTCCACCTGCGTGTGCATCGAGAGGGGGGCGGGCCCGCGGTGGAGGTCGGTGGCGCCGCCGTGCGGATCGCCCGGGGTCGGCTGGAGCTGTGAGCAGCGAGGACGGACCCGGGCGCGGCGGCGCGGGCGCGGCGGGCGAGCGCGTCCAGAAGCTGCTGTCCCGGGCCGGTGTGGCGAGCCGTCGCAAGGCCGAGGATCTCATCCGAGCGGGGCGGGTGACCGTCAACGGCCGCGTGGCGACGCTGGGCCAGCGCGCCCGACCGGAGGACGACATCAGGTTCGACGGGCAACGCGTTCGAGTGCGGCAGGAGCACGTCACCTTCCTTCTCAACAAACCCGTCGGCGTGCTCAGCACCGCCAGCGACGACCGAGGTCGCCGCACGGTCCTGGAGCTGCTCCCTCGCTTGCCCGGGCTGCACCCCGTGGGACGGTTGGACATGGACTCGGAGGGCCTGCTCCTGGTGACCACCGACGGCGACCTGACCCTCCAGCTCACGCACCCGCGATTCGGGCACGAGAAGGAGTACCGCCTGTGGTGCGAGGAGGGCACGGTCCGACCGTCGGCCCTGGCGGCCCTGGCGAGCGGCGTCGAGCTGCAGGACGGCCCGGCACGCGCGGCCATCGCATCGGCGGTCGACGGGGGGTGCGTGATGGTGTTGACCGAAGGGCGCAACCGGCAGGCCCGGCGCATGCTCGAGGCCGTCGGCTACCACGTCTCCAGGCTGGTGCGCATCCGGCAGGGGCCGCTACGGCTGGGCGATCTACAGCCCGGGCACTACCGCCGACTCACCGAACGGGAGCTGAACCGGCTGAGGCGTGGCTGAGGCGTTCGGACCGCCGCCGCCGGCTGCATTGCCTCATGGTGCCCTCGGGTATACTCGCGCAAGCCGCGCCGGGGCGGCGCGCTCGCCGCACCGGACGACATCCCCTTCGAGAAGGACGCGTCATGTCCGAGACCAGCATCTTCCGGGTCGGCGACGGCCCCGTTCAGATCAGCCGCGAGCAGCTCGAGCGCCGCGTCGGCGAACTCGGCGAGCAGATCCGCAGCGATCATCAGGATCACGAGCTCCACCTCATCTGCGTGCTCAACGGCGCCTTCATGTTCATGGCGGACCTGGTCCGCGCCATCGACCTGCCCCTCACGGTCGACTTCCTGTCGGTGTCCAGCTACGGCTCCAGGACCGAATCGTCGGGTGAGGTGAAGCTGGTCAAGGACCTCGACCAGAGCCTCAAGGGCCGCCATGTCCTGCTCGTGGAGGACATCGTGGACACCGGCCTCACCATGCAGTACCTGCTCGGCTACCTACGGGGACGGGGGCCCCTCTCGGTCCAGGTGGTGACGCTGCTCTCCAAGCCGACGCGCCGTGTGGTCGACGTGCCTCTGGACTACGTAGGCTTCGAGATCGAGGACGCCTTCGTCTACGGCTACGGCCTCGACGTGGCGCACCGCTACCGCAACCTGCCCTTCGTCACGAGCCAGAGCGAGGCATGAGGAGGCTTCGTAGGCCGGCGTTCATCCTCCTGGTGGTCCTGAGCGCGGCACTGGCCGGGTTGGCCGTCTCGGAGGCCCGCCGCGACACGACCCCGCCCAAGCTCTACATCGAGGCGCCGGCTCGCGCCGAGGTCGGCAGCCAGGCCGACGTGCTCATCACCGCCAACGAACCGGTCACGTACCACGTCCGCTACGGCGGCCTCGATCAGAGCAAGGTGACGCAGAACTGGAACGTGCCCCTCACGGCCCTGGCGGGCTCGAACGCGGTGGACATCGTCGCTACCGACGGTTCCGGCAACACCACCGACAACCAGGTCCTCATCGACGGCGTGGCCGCGCCGGTACCCCAGCTGCAGACCGAGGCGGAGCGGACCGCGGGGGACCCGCTGGGCGTACATGTCAGCTGGCCGGCGGACGCCGCCACGGTCACCGCGGTCTCGGTCACCTTCGACGGGAAGCCGCAGCGCATCATCCAAGGCGCGGACGACGTGCGCTCGATCGTGCCCATCCCTCTCTCGACCGCGCCCGGCAGCTACCCGCTGGTGGTCAGCGTGACCGATGAGTTCGGCATCACGCACACGGACACGCGTAGCATCGCCGTGGGGCCGCTGAGCCAGAAGGTGGCGCTGATCCACCTTCCTCCCAAGGTGCTCGCGACCGACACACCCGAGGCGTGGGCGCAGGAGCAGCAGGCACTCGACGCGGCGTTCGCCCAGGGGGCGCCGAAGCCCGAGTGGCAGGCGCCCTTCGAGATCCCCGTCAAGGGGGTCGAGTCGGCCGGCTTCGGCTCGGCTCGGCGCTACGTGCCGGGCGGCCCCGTCTCCTACCACACCGGGATCGACCTGGCGGTGCCGGAGGGAACGCCCATCCACGCCGCCAACGACGGCACCGTGGTCATGGCCCGCAAACTCCCGATCTCCGGCAACATCGTTGCGATCGATCACGGCGACGGCGTGTTCAGCCTCTACTTCCACCAGTCGAAGATCCTCGTCCACGACGGCGAGCAGGTCAAGCGCGGGCAGGTGATCGGTCTGGTGGGCAGCACGGGGTTGAGCACCGGGCCTCACCTGCACTGGCAGATGGACGTCGACGGCGTACCGACCAATCCGCTGGCGTGGGTGGGGCGGCGCTACCCCTGAGCGGAAAGCCGACGGCCCGAAGCTATACTGGCCCAATGAGCCGCACCGACCCGGCCGCCCCGGCGGCCGCTCCGTCCAGCACGCCGTCTTCCCGCGCTTCCACCTCCGACCGTGCACGCGTCTTCTCGGGCGTGCAACCCACCGGCGATCTCCACCTCGGCACCTACGTCGGTGCGTTGAGGCAGTGGGTCGAGCGCCAGGACGAGCGTGACAACGTCTTCTGTGTGGTGGACCTCCACGCTCTCACCATCCCGGAGGCGGTGGATCCCAAGCGCCTCAAGGACGACGTCCGGCGAGTGGCCGCCCTCTACCTCGCCGTGGGACTCGACCCCGACAGCAACGTGATCTTCGCGCAGTCGCACGTGCACGAGCACGCTGAGCTCACATGGCTGCTCAACTGCGTCACGCCGCTCGGCTGGCTCTACCGCATGACCCAGTTCAAGACCAAGTCGGAAGGCAGGGAGAGCGTAGGCACGGGGCTGCTCGACTACCCAGTGCTCCAGGCGGCCGACATCCTGCTCTACGACAC
The DNA here is from genome assembly GCA_964536935.1 of uncultured bacterium. GTDB lineage: Bacteria > Deinococcota > Deinococci > Deinococcales > Trueperaceae > JASBRS01. The sequence continues at coordinate 18,096 of CAZIBD010000010.1, forward strand.
CGAGGTGGTCCCCGTCGGCGAGGACCAGCGCCAGCACATCGAGCTGACGCGGGACATCGCCGTCCGCTTCAACAACCTCTTCGGCGACGTCTTCGTGCTGCCGAAGGCGGTGGTGCCGTCGTTCGGCGCGCGCATCATGGGTCTCGACGATCCGGACGTGAAGATGTCGAAGAGCATCGCGAGCCAGCGCTCCGGGCACGCCGTGAACCTGCTCGACGACGAGCGCACCGTGCGCAAGGCGATCATGTCGGCGGTCACCGACTCGGGTCGGGAGGTTCGCTTCGAGCACGCCTCCCCGGGGGTTCGGAACTTGCTCACCATCTTGCAGACCCTCGACGGCCGCCCGATGGAGGACCTCGAACGTGCGTTCGAGGGCAAGGGCTACGGTGACCTCAAGAAGGCCGTGGCCGGAGTCGTTCTCGACACCCTGACGCCGATCCGGCAACGATTCGAGGCCATCATGGCCGAGCCGGGGCGCATCGACGAGCTGCTCGCGCACGGTGCCGAGCGCGCTCGTGACATCGCAGCCTCCACCCTGGCCAGGGCCAAGGAGGCGATGGGGGTTGGCTGAGCGGGCCAGGTCCCGCGGAGACGCCGCCGGCCGCGGCGTGCTGTTGCTGTTCCTCGACGGGGTCGGGCTGGGCGACGCCGTCCCCGAGCGCAATCCGTTGGCGGCGGCCGCGCTTCCGCGGCTCCGCGAGCTCATCGGCGGTGCCCCGGTCGCGGGTGCCGCGGCGCGGAGCGCGGACGGCGTGGTCTTCCGTTCCCTCGACGCTCGTCTGGGGTACGAAGGCCTCCCCCAGTCCGCCACCGGCCAGACCAGTCTGTTGACGGGTCGGAACGCCGCCGAGCTGATGGGTCGCCACTACGGCCCGTGGCCCGGGCCGACGCTCGTACGCGCCCTGCAGGAGGGCACGCTGTTCCACCATGCGAACGGTGCCGCCGCCCTCGCGAACGCCTACCCCGAGGGGTACTTCCGTGCCATCGAGAGCCGTCGCCTCCGACCCAACGCTCCCGTCACGGCGGCACGAGCCGCCGGCGTGTCGCTGTTCGGCCTCGACGCCTACGTGGACGGCGAGGCCCTCTCTGCCGACATCACGGGGCTGGGGTTCCACGAGATCGATCCCGAGCTGCCGCGCGTGACGCCGGAGGAGGCTGGACGGCGCCTGGCCCATCTGGCCGCCGGCCACGCCTTCACCTTCTATGATGTCTGGCTCACCGACCGCTACGGGCATCAGCAGCGTCACGGCGACGCCGTCTCCCTGCTCGAAGCGATCGACGGGCTGATCGAGGGGCTGCTGCCGGAGCTGGGGGATACGACCCTGGTGCTCACCTCCGACCACGGCAACCTCGAGGACCTGGCGTCCTCGCACCACACGCGCAATCCGGTACCGCTGCTGGCGGTGGGGCCGGGGGCGGAAGCCTTCTCGGCGGCGTCGGAGCTGATGGACGTCTACGGAGGGGTCCGGGAGGTGCTTGCCGGCATCTGAGCGGGAGCTCGTCAGCCGCCCAGCCGCAGCACGACGAAGGCCTCGTACCAGGCGCCCAGCAATAGCATCACCATGGCGAACGGGAGCATCGACGCGAGCTTGCGGAAGGCCTGCGGGAACGCGCCCAGCCCACGCCGGATCAGGGTTGCCAGGAACATGCCGCCGCCGGCCACGACGATGAAGTAGGAGCTCAGCTCGATGAGCAGCAGGATGAGCACCATGACGAGCTGGGCCGCCGAGGCGGTGCCGATGAGCCCGAAGGGGATGCCCTGGACGAAGTACGACGCCGCGCTCAGCAGGTAGGCCGGGATCCCGAACAGCAGGGCCAGCGTGAACGTGACCGACAGGGTCACGACCACGAAGTTCTGGTAGTAGGTCGTGACCGCCGCGCGGACGATGTCGCCGCTCCCATAGGCCTGCGTGGCGCCGACGCTGGTGACGGCCGTCTTCACGACCGAGACGACGGCCGTCTCGCACTCCTTGGGAAGGCCCGAGCCGACGAGCGCTCCGAGCGCGAACAGGCCGTAGAGAAAGACGAAGGTGCCGATCACCAGCCGGCGGTGCTCCCGGATGTACCCCCAGCCCTCGCGCAGCCAGCGCCGCAGGGGGCTGGGTCGCAGCAGCCCCAACAGGATCAGCAGAGTGAATGCGATGAACAGCCACGACGCGGTGCGCCCCCGCAGCCACGCGCGCGTGCCGCCGGGCTGGACAGCGTTGCGGTAGCCCACGTCGTCGACGCGCCAGCTGCTGCCGCTCTTGCTCAGCGTCACTTCGACCACATCGAGCTGGTTGCCGGGCCGCACGGCGCTGTAGGTGAACGTCTTGTGGTTCGGGTCGCTCGTGGGCTGTTCCTGCCGGTCGTTGAGGTGCACCTTGGTGCCCGCCTGCGGGGCGGGGTGCGCGATCATGCCGGGCAGCGCCTGGCAGAGCTGCTTGGTGTCGAGCGACGAGAGCTGCGACAGCGTCACGGGGCTGCGCTTCAGCCAGGTCTCGACCGCCTGGTTGGCGAGCGAAGCGGGATCGCTGCCCGTCATGCCGATGGCGGACGCCGTGCCAGAGGCGGAGGCAATGGCCGTCCCGGTGGCGGTGCCCGTCGGGGACGACGCGGCTGGCGGCGTGGTCGCGGGCGACCCGGCATTGCCGGCCGGAGGCGTGCCCTGCGCGGCCGCCACGCCCCACAGGACGCCGGCGGCGGCGAGCAGCGCGAAGAGGGCGGGGGTGCGGCGAACCTGGTGCATCGGAGGAGCTTCCTCGACGGAGCGGTCTCGAACTCGCCGGACCGCGCCAGCAAGCATACCCCACAGGCGGGCGCGAGCCGAACCGGGAACGCCAACGCCGACCCCGGGCGACCCGGAGCCGCGCGACCAAGTCCCGCTGCGGCGTCCCCCCGCGCGAAGGGGTAGACTCGGTGCCGGTTATGGCGAGGCCGGTCGTCTGGTACCTGAATGCGGCGCGCCGCACGGTGCGCGCGGTGCTTCCGGTGCTGGCCCCGCCCGACGATGCCTTTGCCGCCCGTCGCTTGCCGCCCGAGGAGCTCGGCCTCTACGCGGCCATGGATCTCCGCGACCGTCACCACGCCTGCGAGGTGGCGAAGGCGCTCCTCGAGCGCCATCCCGAGGCGCCCGACGAGCTGGTACGCGCCGCCCTGCTGCACGACGTGGGGAAGGCCGCGCGGCCCTACCGCGTACTGGAACGCATCGTTGCGCACCTGCTGCCCGAGCGGGCGCTCCCGCCGGAACCGCGGCTCGGCGGACTGGCCGGGGCCTTGCAGGTGAAGCGGTACCACCACCGCTACGGTGCCGCCATGATCCGCGCGGCCGGCGGTAGCGAGGTGGTGGCCCGGCTGGTCGAGCACCACCATGTCGCCGGTGGTGAGGCCGAGCTGCTGCGACGCATCGATGACGAGACCTGATCCCGACGACGTCGTCGCCTGGCTGATGCGGCGCCAGCGCTTCGGGGTTCGCCTCGGTCTGGACCGGATGCAAGACCTGCTGGGCGCACTCGGCCACCCGGAACGGACGTTCCGGTCCGTCCTCGTCGCCGGCACCAACGGCAAAGGGAGCACGGCCGCGGTGCTGGCCGCGACACTCGTGGCGGACGGGGCGCACGTCGGCCTGACCACCAGCCCCCACTTGCGGAAGCTGGCGGAGCGCGTAGTGGTCGACGGGGCTCCGGTCGGCGACGCCGCGCTCGCGGGCGCGCTGCAGCGCGTGCGGGGGGCGGCGGAGCGTCTCGGCGCCACCTTCTTCGAGGTGGTCACGGCCGCGGCGCTGCTGCTGTTCGCGGAGGCCGGCGTCGACACGGGGGTGTTGGAGGTCGGCATGGGGGGCCGGTTCGACGCGACCAACGTCGCGGACCCGGTGCTCTCGCTCATCACCGGCGTTGCGCTCGACCACACTGCCGTGCTGGGCGACACCGTGGCTAGAATCGCGCACGAGAAGGCGGGGGTGCTGCGGCCGGGGCGGCCGGCCTGGACGGGCGCCGAGGGGGAGGCGCTGCGCTGTCTGCGATCGGAGGCGGAAGCGATGGGAGCGTCCCTCCGCGCGCTCGAGGGGGAGGTCGAGGTGCAGGTCACGGACCGGGGGTGGGACGGGCTCGAGCTCGCCCTGACGGGCCCGGACGGAGACCTCGTCGTGTCCACGCCGCTGGTGGGACGTCACCAGGCTCGCAACGTGGCACTTGCCCTGGTCGGCGCGATGACGATGGGGGTTTCCGCGAGTGCCGCGGTTCAGGGGGCGGCTGCGGTGCGCTGGCCGGGGCGGCTGGAGCGGATCCCGTACCGAGGGCGCGTCCTGGTGCTCGACGGGGCGCACAATCCCGACGCTGCGAGGGCCCTCGCGGTGGCGCTGGAGAGCCTCGAGGGGAGCGTTCCCGTGCTGGTGCTGGGCGTCTCCGCCGACAAGGACGTGGCGGGTGTGGCGGACGCCCTGGCCGGGGTCGCCGAGCACCTCATCGCCACGCGAGCGAGCGCCAGCCCTCGCGCGCTGGCGCCGGCGGCGCTGGCCCGCGCCGCGGGAGCGTCGGAGGCGATCGAGGATGTGGGCGAGGCGCTCGAGCGCGCGTGCCGGCGTGCCGGGCCGGGCGGCACCATCGTGGTGGCCGGGAGCCTCTTCCTGGTCGGTGAGGTCCGTGCGCTGGCCCTCGGCGAGGCGGCCGAACCGGGGGAACGCTGGCAGTGAGCGACGGCCCGGGCGCCGTGCGGGTCGATGGGCCCGGCGGGTTCAGCCGGCGCGTCCGCGCTCGCGCCGGTAGGCCAGGTTGTGCTTGAACAGGACGACGACCGCCATCGAGGCCACGCCGGCGCCGATGGCGAGGGCGCGCGCGCCGTCCGCGCCCCGGAGGACCTCCATCAGCGCCACCAGCCCCGGATAGACCGAAACCGTGATGACGGCGGCCACGCCCGAATGGCCCCGCATGGCGAGCGTGAGCACGATCAGCAGGGCGGCGCCGGCCAAACCCCCCAGCGGGTAGAGCGGGAGCGCGACGCCGAGCGCGGTGGCCAGCCCCTTGCCGCCACGGAAGCCGGTGTACAGCGAGAAGGCGTGGCCCAGGATGGCGCCCAGGCCGGCGGCGAGCGGGGCCGCCAGGGCGGCGGGGACCGACCCGCCGGGCGCGGGACCGAGGCCCGCCAGCGCCAGCCCGAGCGCGGTGGCCAGGGCGCCCTTCGCCGCGTCGAGCACCAGCACGAGCGCACCCGCCCCGAAACCGAGGTTGCGCGCCGTGTTCATGGCCCCCATGTTGCCGGAGCCGACCTCGAAGATGACCGCGCCGCGGAGCCGGGCGATCCAGGCTGCGAACGGGAGAGAGCCCAGCAGGTAGCCCGCCGCCAGCGCGGCCGCCGCTTCAAGCACCGGGCGCTCCGGCCGGCTGGCCCGCGCGGCCCGCGAGGGCGCGCAGCTCGCGGACGTGGTAGGCGACGTAGTGCGTCATCGCTCGCCAGTGCAGCGCCCGGTCGGCAGGCGGCGAGCGCAGGATGTGATGGAGATTGCCCGCGACGAGACGATGCAGCTCCGCCGCCCCCTCGGGCCCGAGCGGCAGGCCGCGATCGCAGCGGGCGCAGCTCAGGCCCCCGGCGGCCACGTCGAGCGCGACCAGCGGTCCGGTGGCGTGGCAGTGGACGCAGTCGGCCGTGTAGGGTGCGAGCCCGGCCAGCCCGAGCAGCTTCCAGGCGTAGGCCAGCGCCACGAGATCGGGATCGGGGTGGCGGTTCAACCCCCGCAGCCCACTGGCCAGGTAGGCGTAGACCTCCTCGCCCAGGTGGACGTCCACGGTGAGGGCGTCGGTGAGCTCGGCCAGGACGTGGGCGTAGGGGTAGACCTCGGGACGGCTCAGGTTGGGCAGCGCGCCGTTGAGGCTTACTTGCGTCAGCAGCGCCAGGTCGTCGTCGCGCTTCCGGTAGTACTGGACGGTCACGTCGTGGAAGAGGCTGAGCCGTCCGACGTTCCCGCCAGGCAGCCGGCCCTTGCGGGCGATCCCGCGCCACTTGCCGTGCTCGCTCATGAGCGTGGCGACCACGTCGCCGCTCGGAAGGGTCGTTCGCCGGATGACGATGCCCTCGGTCACGAAGGTGCGCCGCACGGCTTCAGTGTACGGGGCGCGCGGCCGCTCAGCGCGCCGCGGCGGACCGCCACAGCACCAGCGCGTCTCCCTCGACGCTCTGAAGGTCGAGCTCGAGGCCGGCCGGCAGGTGCAGGGCGTCGCCTCGCTCCAGGATGCGGAAGTCGCCATGCGGGAGGTCGACGATCAACCGGCCGTCCAGCACCAGCACCCAGGTCGGGGCCGTGGTCGCCTCGCGGCGCCGCTCCGCCAGCCTTCGGACGCTCAGCTCGGTGCCGGGCACCGCGGCCGCACCGTCCCCGGTGGCGCGCGCCAGCGCCAGCAGATTGAGCGGTTCGCCGACGCGCATGGGTCGCTTGCCGCTCAGGCCCGGTCGGCCCGGCGCTCCTGGTTGCGGCTCTTGCCGAAGGCCATGCGCAGCTTGAATATGCCGCGCTTGTGGAGGCGTGCGACCTCCTCGGGGCTGACCGCGAGCGCCTTCCCGACCGCGTCGTGCGCCTGCGGCTCGTGGCCCTCCATCCCCTCGACGCGGGCCACGACCTCCGCCACCTGCGGATCGAGCTCGCCCAGGAAGCGGGCGAGGTCGGCCTTGCCGGCCTTGGGGCGATCCTTGGCAGCCGCCTTCGCCTTCTTCCGTGCCGGTGGCTTCTTCTTGGCGCCGCGCGCGGTCTTGCCGCCCTTCGCCTTGGCGCCGCCGGCCTTCGTTCCACGCGAGGAGCGCGCGCCCTTGCCGCTCTTCGCGGCCCGGGCGGCCAGCAGCTCGACGGCTTGCTCGAGGCTGACGTCGTCGGGGGAGACGTCGTTGGGGAGGGAGGCGTTGAGCTTGCCGCTCTTGACGTAGGGCCCGTAGCGACCGTCGCGGACCTCGACTGCGGCTCCCGTCTCGGGGTGCTCGCCGAGCGCCCGCAGCGGCCGGTTGCGTGACGCCTTCTTGCGGAGCAGCTCCAGCGCCTGCTCGAGCGTCACATCGAGCACGAAGGTGTCCTTCGGGACGGAGGCGTAGATGCCGTCGTGGCGGACGTACGGCCCGTAGCGACCCACGCCGATCTCCACCGGCTTCCCCGTCTCGGGGTGCTCGCCGATGGCGGCAGGCATCGCCAGCAAACGCGCCGCCAGCTCGGCATGGACATCGTGAGGGGCAACGCCGGGCGGCAGCGACACGCGCTTGGGCTTGGCCTTCTTGTCCCCCTTCTTCTTGTCGGGTGGATCCTCGCCGAGCTGGAGGTAGGGCCCGTAGGGACCCCGCTTGAGGAGCATCGGCAGCCCGCTGTCGGGCTGTTCCCCCACGACCACGTCGCCCTTGTTGCCCTCGAGCACGTGCTGCTCCAGCAACGCGCGGGTGACGTCGCCCGGCGCAAGCTCGTCCGGAAGCGAGGCGGTCTTCAACTCGCCGCCCTCCCCCGGGCCCTCGACGTAGGGCCCGTAGCGCCCGACCCGCACCACGTACGGCTCCCAGCGCTCCGAGTCGATGGTCGAGATCTCGCGTGCGTCGATGCCCTCGAGGCCCTCGCTGACGCGCGACTCGATGCCGTCCGCGCCAAGGAAGAAGTCGCGCAGGTAGGGGGTCGAGGCCAGCGCGCCCGTGGCGATGTCGTCGAGCGCTGCCTCCATGTTGGCGGTGAACTCGGTGTCGACGAGCTGAGCGAACTGCCGTTCGAGCAGGTTGTTGGTGGCGAACGCCGTGAACGTCGGCACCAGTTGCGAGCCGTTCTTGCGCGCGTAGCCGCGCCGCATGATGGTGTCGATGATGCTGGCGTAGGTGCTGGGCCGGCCGATCCCCTCACCTTCCAGCAGCTTCACGAGCGACGCCTCGGTGAAGCGAGCGGGCGGCTTCGTCTCGTGCCCCTCCGCCCCCACGCCGTCCGCGGTCAGGGCGTCGTCGCGCGCCAGCTCGGGCAGAGGTTGCTCGCGGTCGTCGAGCGCGGCCTCGGGGTCGTCGGAACCCTCCACGTAAGCGCGGAAGAAGCCGGGGAAGAGGATGGTCCGACCGCTCGCGCGGAACGATGCCTCGCCCCGCTGCGTGGCCGCCGTGATGCGCGCAGTGACGAACTTGAGCTGGGCATCGGCCATCTGCGTGGCGAGGGTTCGCTTCCAGACGAGATCGTACAGCGCCGCCTGCACGCCCCTGAGGCCGTGCTCCTGGGCGGTCGGCATGGTCCGGCCGGCCGGTCGGATGGCCTCGTGGGCCTCCTGGGCGTTGCGCGCCGTCCCCTTGAACTGCCGCGGGCGGGGGCTCAGGTAGTCGCTGCCGTAGCGGCGCTCGATCGCCTCGCGACTCCCCGCGATCGCCTCCTGCGAGAGGTGCGTCGAGTCGGTGCGCATGTAGGTGATGTAGCCGTTCTCGTAAAGCTCCTGCGCGACGCGCATCGTGTCCTTGGCGGCGAGTCCGAGCTTCCTGCTGGCCTCCTGCTGCAGCGTCGAGGTCGTGAAGGGTGCCGATGGTGAGCGGGTGGCGTTCCTCTCCTCGACGGAGGTCACGCGCCACGGCGCGACGCGCGCCTGCTCCGCCAGGCTCCGAGCGTCGGCCTCGCTGAGCAGCAGGACGTCGCGGCCGGCCTCCAAGCCGCCTCTCAGGCGCCCCGTGTCGGCGTCGAAGTCGCGCCCTCCAGCCACACGCACCCCGTCGAGGTGCGTCAGCACCGCCCCGAAGGCACTCTCCTCCTTGCGCAGTCGGGCCTGGAGATCCCAGTAGGTCGCCGGCACGAAGCGCATGCGCTCCTTCTCGCGCAGGACCAGCAGCCGAACGGCCACGCTCTGCACCCGTCCGGCCGAGAGCCTGGGAGCGATCTTCTTCCACAAGAGCGGGCTGATGCTGTAGCCCACCAGCCTGTCCAGCACGCGACGCGTCTCCTGGGCATCGACCAGATGCACGTCGATGTCGCGGGTGCTGTCGAGCGCCCCGCGGATGGCGTCCTCCGTGATCTCGTGGAAGACCATGCGCTTGACCGGCACGTCCGGCTTGAGCACCTCGACCAGGTGCCAGCCGATCGACTCGCCCTCGCGGTCTTCGTCGGTTGCGATGTAGAGCTCGTCGGCCTGCTTCAAGGCGGAGCGGAGGTTGCTCACCACGCTCTTCTTGCGCGGGGACACCACGTATAGCGGCTTGAAGCCTCGCTCCACGTCGACGCCGAGGCGCGCCCAGCTCGTGCCCTTGAGATCCTTGGGGATCTCGGCGGCCGAGGCCGGAAGGTCTCGGACGTGGCCCATCGAGGCCTCGACCTGGTACTCCGACGGAAGGAAGCGGCGGATGGTCCTGGCCTTGGTGGGTGATTCGACGATGACGAGGCGTTTGGTCGGTTTCTGAGCAGTCAATGGGGTTCCACCTTCAAATGCGCCGCCATTATACGGACCGCCCCCACGTTGTCAATCGTGGCCTGGGCGCCATGGTCCATGGACGGCGGCGGGGCCGGCCGACGCGCCGGATATCGAAGGGGTGGGGCGGCGCGGCCGTGCGACCGTGCGTCAGAGAGGACGGCGGTGACTGATGGCGCGCCCGAGGGTGACCTCGTCGGCGTACTCGAGGTCGCCGCCCATCGGCAGGCCGTAGGCGATGCGCGAGATCGTCAGGCCCCACTCGCCCAGCTGGCGCGCCAGATACATGGCGGTCGCCTCTCCCTCCACCGTGGTCGACGTGGCCAGGATGACCTCGTGGATCTCGGCCGCCTGCGCCCGCTGCATCAAGGCGTCGATGGTGAGCTGGTCGGGGCCGATCCCGTTCATGGGGCTGAGCGCACCGTGCAGCACGTGATATAGCCCCTGATACTCGCCGCTTCGCTCGATGGCCAGGACATCCGCCGGTTGCTCGACCACGCACACCACGGATCGCTCCCGTTGCATGTCGGAGCACACTGAGCACGACCCCTCGCCCCTCGTCATGACGTTGAAGCAGACCGGGCAGCGATCGAGCGAGGCCTTGGCGTCGCGGATCGCCTCCGACAGCCGGCGTACGTCCTCCTCGGGCTGATTGAAGAGGTAGAAGGCGAGGCGCTGGGCGCTCTTGGGGCCGATGCCGGGCAAGCGACCGAGCTCGCGGATGAGGGATACGAGGGCGGTGGGGTACCTCATCGAGAGGAGATCCGAGCGCGTCGCGCGATCAGAACAGCCCTCCCATGCCTCCCAGGCCGGAGAGGCCGCCCATGGCGCCACCGAGCTCCTGCTCCTGCAGCTCCTTGACCTTGCGCTGGGCGTCGTTGACGGCGGCCGTGACCAGGTCCTCCAGCATCTCGAGGTCTTCCGGGTCGACGGCCTTCGGATCGATCTGCACACGCGTGACGGTGCCGTCGCCGTTGGCGGTGGCCGTGACCATGCCGCCCCCGGCGCTCCCCTCCACCGTCATACCCGCGAGACGCTCTTGCGCCTCGGCCATCTGCTTCTGCGCACGCTGCGCTTCCTTCATGAGTTTCTGGATGTTCATGCGGTCTCCCAGGGCAGTCTAGCCTGCGTCGGTGCGGTGGGGGGTCGTACGGTCCTGGCTTTCGTCCGAGCCCGGCTCCACGCTTTCGTCGTCCGGGTCGGGCGCGGCACCGGGCGGGGCAGCGAGCGTGCCGTCGCCTTCGTGGTCGGGGTCGGGTACGTCCTTGCGACGCGAGACGGCCACGACGTCGCCGGGGAAGATCTCCTCGAGCGCCTGGACGGTGTCGCGGAGCGCGGCGGGGAGCTCCTCGGCGGTGGCGTCTCCTCCGAGCAGGGCGTGTTGCAGATCGGTGGCCGCGTCGGCGCGCGATCGGGACGGCCAGGCACGCGGCGCCTGCGTGGGGGCCGCTAGCCTGGGGGCCGGCTGGGTCTGGGCCGGTTGCGTCTGGGCCGGTTG
>CAZIBD010000010.1:29052-61215 GCA_964536935.1 uncultured bacterium
GGGCCGCTAGCCTGGGGGCCGGCTGGGTCTGGGCCGGTTGCGTCTGGGCCGGTTGGGTCTGGGCCGGTTGGGTTCGGGCCGATGCCGTGGACGAAGGACCGGAGGGGGCGGAGGCCGGCATACCGCTGCCACGGTGCGGGGGCTCCTCGGCCGGCTGGTCCCAGAACCCGGGCGGAAGCTCCTCGATACCGGTCGCGATGTCGTCGGGGATGGTGTCGTCAGGCCTGGCGTCGTCGGGCGTGGTGTCGTTCGGTGTGGCGGTGTCGGCGCCCGGGCCGGGCTCGGGGTCGGCCGGGCTTTCAGCGGGCGCGACCTCGGTGCCGGTCCCAGGGGCGGCGCCGCTCCCGACTTCGCCGGGCGGCGACGGTGCGTCTGGGTCCGCGCCGGCACGGCGGGGGCTGGTTGGGATCGACGCCGGGGCACCCGCGTTGCGGGGCCCCGTCAGGCTATTTTTTTTGGCACGCCCCCTTCGGGGCCCTCGATGAGCACCGTGTATCCCGGGCCGGCCACGTCCTCGACCAGAGCGGCGAGCTCATCGGCCCGGTTCAGGAGCTGGCTGTGGTGGAACCGGTGGACCGCGTCGTACCGTAGCCGCACGGTCTCTCCCTCGATGGATTCCTGGGCCGGCATCAGGAACGCCTTGAGTTGCGCCCCGGCCTGGGCCTTCACCGCGCGCCACGACAGCGGCTTGCTCGGCGTCCCGGATCCCGATCCCGGCTGCTCGCTCGTCGGCTCCGGCGGCGGTCGGTCGGCGCTCTGCTTTCGGCGCTTGCCCGCGGCGGCCTTCCGTGCGCTGGGCTCGAACGGAGGTGCGCTCTCGGCTCCCGGTCCTGGCGGCGCGACCGGGTCGCCCACGCGCGCAACGGGCGTCGGAGCGGCGCCTGCGCCTTCGACGTGATCCGCGGCGATCGGGCCCCGACGGCTGGCGTTCAGCCCCTTGATGAGCGCAACCTCCAGGGCGTAGAGGTCGTTGTGCCTCTGGAAGCGCTCCATCTCGTCGTCGAGCGCGTGGATCGTATGCATCAGGGACTCGTCGTCGAGCGAGAGGGTGAACCCGTCCTCCTTCACCGAGGCGACGAGGGCGTCGCGCAGCGTGCGGATGAGTTGCTCCGCCAGCGTACGCGGCGAGAACCCATTGCGGTACAGGCCATCGGCCTCGTCGAGGAGGGTCGCCAGGTCGGCGTCGGCGAGCGCGATGGCCATGCTCTCGAGCCGATCCCGTGGCGGGAGGCCCAGCGCCTCCTCGGCGGCCCGGGAGGAGATCCCGTCCTCGAGGAGCAGCAGCCTTTCCAGCATCGACTCCGCGTCACGCATCCCCCCGTCGGCGACGCGAGCCACCAGGTGGAGCGCGGCGGCCTCGGCGGCGATGCCGGCGGCGTCGGTGAGGGCCTGCAACTTTCCGACGATCTCGTCCTCGGACAGTCGCCGGAAGCGGAAGTGCTGGCACCGCGAGAGGATCGTGGGGGGCAGCTTCTCCGGCTCGGTCGTGGCCAGGACGAACAACAGGCCGGGCGGCGGTTCCTCGAGGGTCTTGAGCAGCGCGTTGGCTGCGGCCCGGCTGAGCATGTGCGCCTCGTCGAGGATCCACACGCGCGTGCCGCCCCGGAGCCCGGCCAGCCCGACCTTCTCGCGCAGCTCCCGCACGTCTTCGACCGAGTTGTTCGAGGCGGCGTCGAGCTCCGTCACATCGGGGTGGGACCCCTCTTGCACCAGCCGGCAGGAGTCGCACGTGCCGCACGGTCGAGCGGCCGGGTCGGCGCTCTCGCAGTTGGCGGCCATGGCCAGCAACCTGGCGGTGGTGGTCTTGCCCACGCCGCGCGGCCCGGAGAAGAGGTAGGCGTGCCCGATGCGGCCCTGACGCACCGCGGAGCTCAGGACGTCGATGACGTGTTCTTGACCCACCACCTCGTCGAACCGGACGGGGCGGGCCCGTTGATACAGCGCCGACATCAGGGGTCACTGTACCATCGGCGAGCCCCCTTCCCGACCCCCAGGATGGCGCGTTCCAAGCGTCCTGGCGCGGCGCGAGGCGCTCTAGCCGGTGTAGCATGGGGCCCATGGAGGCGGCCGAACCCCACAGCGGCCGGCCGCGCGTCGGGGTGGCCCTCGGCGGCGGCACGGCCCGTGGCCTGGCCCACATCGGGGCGCTCAAGGTCCTCGAAGCCGAAGGGGCCAGGCCGAGCGCGCTGGCCGGAACCAGCTACGGCGCGATCATCGCCGCGCTCTACGCGCTCGGGATGCCGGCGCTCGAGCTGGAGCGGCTGGTGCGCGAGCAGAACACCGGCGAGATCTGGCTCCAGGGGCTCGACTTCGGGTTGCACCGGGGCAGCATCATCCACGGCCGGCGGCTGGCCCGCTGGCTCGACCGGAAGTTCTTCTTCGGAGCGACGTTCCGCGACGTGCAGATCCCCTTCGTGGTGGCGTGCACCGACCTCTCCACGGGCCGGCTCCAGGTCATCCGCGAGGGGCCCATCGCACACGCCGTACAGGCGAGCTGTGCGCTCCCCGGCGTGTTCGCCCCCGTGCGCGTGGACGGCCGGGTCCTCATCGATGGCGGATTCGTCCAGACCGTACCCTTCCGCGCCCTCTCGACGCTCGATCCCGACCTCGTGATCGGGTTGCACGCGGGCATCGACGTGGAGAACTCCCGCCTGATCCGCTTCATCCGGCGTTTCAACGCCTCGCGCTCGGGAAGGCGTTTCCAGCGGATGGCCGGACGCATGCGCTCCACCGGGCCGTTCGGCCAGATGGCCCGAGGCCTGGCGATCTCCTTGCGCTCGTACAGCCACGGCTTGCGGGAGCCGCGCGGCGGCTTGCTGGTGCGCGAGGAACCGCCCGCGGCATGGTGGGACTTCCACAAGTCGCCACAGTCGATCCTGGCCGGCGAGCAGGCGATGCGGGCGGCCCTGACCGCCAGGCCCGACTTCGCGCGACAGCTGCTGGGTGAGGAGGTGCCGTGCGACCGCTGATGGTGCTGCGCGCCCTGGAGCGTCGCCCGACCTGGCCTGCGTTGGCGAGCCTCGACGACGCCCTGCGCGGAGATGCCGGAGATGCGGTGGACGCGGCCTACGTCGGGGTGGTGCGAGCGCTCCTCCGGGAGCAGCGCGCCGACCTGGTCTCCGCCGTGGCTGCCGCCCTGCTGGAAGGGCCGACCGTCCTCGGTTCGGTGGAGGACCTGCCCCGCGGCGTCCGGAGCGCCGTCCACGGCGACCTGATCACGATCGCCGCCGCCGTGCGCCGGGACTGGCAGGAAGAGGCGGCGGCGCGAACCGCGACCGACCTTCCACCTCTGTGCGAGCTCGCCCACCCACCCGTGCCGGACCCCTGGGAGGGGGCCGTCGCCGAGCTCGCGGCGGCGCTGCTCGGCGCGTCGGACGAAGAGCTCGTCGAGCACTTCCTGCTTCGCGTCCGAACGCACGGCACCGGAGCCGCCGCCCGCTTCCCCGCTCTACGCTGGCAGGAAGGCGAGCTTCGGGGGATCGCGCATCCTGCCGTCGCCGACGCGGCCGAGCTGGTCGGCGTGGACGAGCAGCTCGAGCGCTTGTTCACCAATACCGAGGCGCTGTTGAACGGCGCGCCCGCCCACAACGTGCTGCTCTACGGCCCACGTGGCAGTGGCAAGTCCACCGCCGTGCGAAGCCTGCTCCCGCGGTACGCCGGGCGCGGGCTGCGGCTGGTCGAGCTCGCCGGTGACGATCTGCAGCGGCTGCCCGAGGTGGTGGAGCAAGTGCGGGCACTGCCGCAGAGGTTCGTGCTCTACGTCGACGACCTCAGCTTCGAGCAGGACGATCGCCGCTACCATCCGCTCAAGACGCTGCTGGAGGGGAGCCTGACCGCCCGGCCGGTCAACGTCGTGCTGTACGCGACCAGCAACCGGCGCCACCTGTTGCGCGAGCGGCTCTCGGAGCGGCCCGGACCCGGCGAAGATGACGATGTGCACGCCTGGGACACGCACAACGAGCGGCTGGCCCTGGCCGACCGGTTCGGCCTCACGCTCACCTTCCCGAGCGCCACGCAGCGTCGCTACCTGGAGATCGTGAGCGCCCTGGCCGAGCGCGAAGGGATCGTGGCCTCCGATCTTCGCGATCGCGCCGTCCGCTTCGCGGACTGGGGGAACGGCTACTCGGGCCGCACGGCCCGTCAGTTCATCGACGCCATCGTGCAGGAACGGGTGTCCGGCCGCGCCTGAGGGCCCTGCCGGCTCCACCGCCGCGTAGGGGCCGCTTTCGATCGAGTGGCCGGGTGCATAACGGCGCGCGCCTGCGGCCGGCGATCAGGGCGGCGGCCCGTCCTTGGCCAGGCGCGCGATGCCGGCGGCCAGGGCGTAGGCCTGTCCGCGAACGAGAGGTGCGCCGGGCGCGAGCCCCTGGGGGGCCAGGCCGGCCCGCTGCAGGGCGGCCCAGGTGGGCTCGGCCGGGCAGGCCCCGAGCTGGCAGGCGGCGTCGTAGCTGGCGCTGAGCGCGATGGCGGGGGTGAGCGGCACGCGGCGCACGCCGTATCGGCTCACCAGCGCGGGACCGACGCTTCCATTGTCGAAGAACCGTTGTGCGACGTTGCTGAGCAGGTACAGGAAGCTCTGCTCGGTCACCGGCTTGTCGAGATGGGGATCGTTGTTGTAGCCGCCGACGGCCAGTCCGCGGCCCAGGAGCAGCCGGAAGTCGTGGAAGTAGGGGCTCGACACCGGACCTACCGGCGGTCGAGCTTCGACCGGCGGAAGGTAGGCGCCGCGGGCGGCCAGGGTGGCACGCACCGCCTGGACCTGCGCCGGGTCCGAGGTCAGCTTCGCGGGATCGACGCCCAGTGAGGCGGCTCGCGCCGCAGCCACACCGACCGCCTCGCCCAGCGCCATCCCGAAGGGCACGACGCGGGCGCTGGCGAACGCGATGGGATCGAACCCCGCGGTCTTGCCGACGACCCACAGCGGGGCGGGGTGGGGGGCGACGGCCATGCACAGCCGAGCCCCGTAGATCACGGGCGTGCCGAAGACGAAGCCGGTGTCGTGAAGCGTCAGGCTCTGAACGTCGAGCGGGTAGCCGCCCGCCGCCACCGCCTCGTCGGTCACGCGGTTGTCCAGCACGTCGGAAGCGTGGAGCACGCACTGCGCCTCGAGGTGCCTGGACTCTCGCACGTAGAGCTGCGGCGCTACGCCGCTCACATGCGCGTGTTCGAAGCCGGGGATCCCGGCAGCGAGGTAGCGGACCACGGAGGGGACCTCGGCTGCCGCGCGCTGCCGTGCCGCCGCCCGGCTGGCCGGGTCGAGGGGATTTGCGCCGTAGACCAGCAAGGCGTTCACCAGCACGGTGCCGTCGCTCTCCAGGCCGAGGTTCAGACCGCGCAGCCGCAGACCGGGACGCGTCGGGTGGTAGGCGGCGGGGTAGCCGCCGAACGGGCCCCATACGACGTTGTCGCGCACGTGGGCATAGGCGGCTCCGCGCGCCTGCACGGCCTGCGTCAAGGCTTGCCAGTCGACGCCGCGCACTCCGAACACGAGCGTGTCGGCCATGCGCTCGTGTACGCCGATCGAGGCCCATCCCACAGTGAAGGGCGCGCCGGCGGCGGCCGCGAACTGCCCCTCGGCCTGACCATCGATCACCTGCTTGGCGAGGACGGTGCGGTCGCCGGCGCGGGCGCCGAGCAGCCTGCCGTTGGCATCGAGCAGGGGCACCGGCGTCGAGACGCCCTTGATGACCTGCACCCCTGCTTGGGCCAGCATCGCGCCGAAGGCTCGCTCGGCCGTTCCCACGTCGAAGGCCGGCCGGCTGCCCACCCTTCGCCACCAGCGCAGGAACAGGCCGCGCTGGTAGAGCTGCGGCTGGGTCCGCAGGTCGAGGACGTTCAGCTCGCCCAGCACGAAGAGGCCGCCCAGGCGGCGGTCGGACGTGAGGAGCACGGTCCGGGCACCCTGTTCGGCGGCCGCCACCGCCGCCATGATCGCCTCCGGCTGCGAGCCGATCACCAGGACGTCGGCGAGCTCGGCGCCGTCCGCTTGCGCCGGCGCTGCGCTCGTGGGCGTGGCGCCCGCGGTGGAGCCGGTCTGGGCGCGAACGCCGACCGGCGTTGCGGCCGTCAGCACCAGCGTTGCGAGCAGTGGCAGCGTCAGGGCGCGCAGCCGGCGGGTTGCTCGAGCCGAGGGAGGCTGCCCCAGGCTCACGAGGGAATACCGGCATCGTCGCCGAGCAGCTCGTCGCGAACCGATGCGACCACGGCGCGCGCGGCGTCGGGCCGGCCGATCTTGCGGGCTGCCTCGCGCATGCCGCGGCGGCGCTCGGGGTCGGCGAAGAAGCCACGTAGCTTGTGCGAGAAGGTCGTGACGGGGGAGATGCGCATCGCTGCTCCCTGCTCGAGCAGCACGTTGGCGTTGGCCTCTTCCTGGAGCGGGTACGGTTGCACCACGGCCAGCGGCAGACCCGCCGCCAACGCCTCGCTGCTGGTGAGGCCCCCGGGCTTGCCCACCAGGAGGTCGGACGAGGCCATGAGCAGCGGGATGTCGTCCCTCCGGCCGTGGATCTCGAACGTGATCGGCCCTTCGTAGACGTCGACGGCGGCGTGCGCCACGGCTTGGAGCTCGGGGCTCCGGCCGCAGACGAGGTGCGTCGTGAGCGGCCAGCGCAGCTCTTCGAGCTCGCGCAGCAACGCCGTCAGCGTGCGAGCGTCGAGACCCGAGGCCATGAACAGCAACACGTCGCGATCGGACGCCATGCCGAGCGCCGCGCGTGCCTCGTCCATGGGTGGCAGCGCTGCGAAGCGGAGATCGACGGGGATGCCCGTCACCCGGATCCGGGAGTCCTCGACGCCGGACGCGTGAAGATGGACGGCGACCTCCTCGGTCGCCACGTAGTAGCGCAGCAGCCCCGGTTGCAGCCACAGGTTGTGAGCGAAGAAGTCCGTGATCACCTCGACCTGCGGGGGTGCAGCACGCTTGCGCCGAAGCCTGCCGCCGAGGATCTCGGCGCCCAGGAAGTGGGTGTGCACGACCACGTCCGGTCGGGCCAGCGCGATGTGGTTGGGGAGCTCGTAGCTGAGCATGCGGGTCAGGCGGACCCGTAGACGCTGCTGGCGCGACTTGTCCTCGCTCGGCGTCTTGTCCATGCGGCGTCCGAGCCACTCCACCAGGTCGGGTGCGGTCCGAACGAGGTCGAAGTAGGCCTGGCGATAGAGTCGACGGAACGGCGCCGCGGTGTACTCGAGCAGATCGATGTGGTCCGCGACGATGCCGGCCTCCTCGAAGGCCCCCTTCAGCGCCCGCCCCGCTGCGACGTGACCGCCGCCGATGGACGCCGACACGATGAGGATGCGGGGGTCCTCGACCGACACCCCCGCAGCATAGCAGGGCGTCTGCGCTCCTGCGGGAGCCGACGCCGTCCCTCAGCGGGTTCTCAGGCACGCAGTGATAGCATGCGCCGAGGAGGTACGCATGCGATTCGCCTTGCCGGCCCTGGCCGTGCTCGTCCTACTCGCGGGCTGCGCGCCGCAGGCCGGACCCAAGCTGCACGACGTGTACGTCTACGGCGTGCTGAATGCCCGCCTGAGCTACCTGTACGGGTCTCCGCGGACGTTCGAGCTGGACGGAAAGCAGGTGACCTTGACCCAGGGGAGCTCGTCGGCGCCATATGCCGTTGACAGCGCGTTGCTGGTCGACGGTCAACCCTTCGTGCGCACCTCCATCGCCCCTCTCGATCCTCCGCCCGTGGTCGTGTCCCACATTCCGCAGACCACCGATCTCGAGATGACGGTCAACAGCGACGTCGCGCAGGTCGTCTACTACGATGGCAGCGACTACTTCAAGCTCGTCGACAGCGCCAAGGCCGGCACCACGCAGCGGGTGGTCCCGCGGCCGCGGCTGAACCGGCTCCGGGGCCTGGGGCAGCTCACCGATCCCGAGGCCGACGCACTGGCCAACGGCCTCGAGAAGGCGGGCCACTCCTACGTGCTGGCGGTGCTTCCCGCCTCGACCCTTGCGAAGCACAGCGTGACCAACACCAGCGAGTACCTGCACACCGGTGTGTACGTCCAGGAGGGCCTCAAGACCGTTGCCGCGGCGCCCGGGAGCAGCGCTCAGCAGGTGCCCTGGGAGGTCCTGGCGCAGGGGCAGAACGCGATCGGTTTCGACAAGCCGCAGTACGTCCTGGTCAGCAACCAGGATCAGCTCACCAACCTCTGGTACAAGGCGTACGGTTCGCAGCTCAACGTTCCGCCCGTGCCGACCATCGACTTCTCGCGTGAGACGGTTCTGGCCGTATTCGACGGGCAGAAGCCGACGGGCGGCTACGGCCTCGAGGTGCGCGGCGTGACGGTGGAGAACGGTGAGCTGTACGTCGATCTGGTCAAGAAGCAGCCGGCGAAGGGAGCTCTCACCACGCAGGCGGTGACCAGCCCCTGGGTCATCCTGCACGTGCTTCGTGGCGGCTTCGACGTGGCGTGGTTCCGCAACCCGGACGACGGAAGCCTCACGGGGGTGGCGCGGGCGACGCAGTAGCGCCCCCGGGCACTGGGCGCGGTCGACTCAGGTCAGCACGTCCGGATCGAACAGACGGCGGTACTCCTCGCTGGCGTAACGGTCGGTCATACCGGCGATATAGTCGGTGACCGCGCGCTCCAGTCCGAGCTGCCCGGCCTGGTCCTGCACCTCGAACGGAAGCATGGTCGGCGCGGCGACGTAGGCGGTGTACATTCTCTCCAGGAGGGTGTCCGCCTTGTGCGTCATGCGGATCTGGCGGTAGTGGAAGTAGAAGTGGTCGAACAGGAACTGCTTGAGCTCGGCGAGCTTCTCCCGCATGGCGGGGGAGTTCGACACCAGCTTGCCGGGTGCGTTGCGCGCGTCGGCCACGCTGGCCACCCCTGCCTCGACCAGCCGGGCATGCGTGTGCTCCGCCGCGTCCGTGATGACGTCACCGAGAAGCTCGCGGACCAGGTAGTAGCGCTGGGTGTTGGCGAAGTCGCGTGGGTCGATCCCGAGCCGGTCCATCAGCTCGCGCACGATGCGCACCTCACCGATCGCCAGCGGTGACAGGTGCCCCGAGCGCAGGCCGTCGTCCAGGTCGTGGGCGTTGTAGGCCAGCTCGTCGGCGACGTTGACGACCTGGGCCTCGAGCGATGGCTGTCGATCCGGCTCCCAGCTCGCATCGGGGAGGTCGTACTCGGTCTCGTGCTTCATGATCCCCTCGAGCGTCTCCCAGCTCAGGTTCAGCCCCGGGAAGTCGGGATAGCGCCGCTCGAGCTCGGTCACGATGCGTAGGCTCTGCTTGTTGTGGTCGAAGCCGCCGATCCCCTGCGCCAGGCGATCGAGCGCACGCTCGCCGGCATGGCCGAAGGGGGGGTGGCCCAGGTCGTGGGCCAGGCCGATGGTCTCGGTGAGGTCCTCGTTGAGGCCGAGCGCGCGGGCGATGCTCTTGCCGACCTGGATCACCTCGAGGGTGTGCGTGAGGCGCGTGCGATAGTAGTCGCCCTGGGTGTTGACGAACACCTGGGTCTTGTACTCCAGGCGGCGGAAGGCGCTGGTGTGGATGACGCGGTCGCGGTCCTTCTGGAACGCGGTCCGGTAGCGGCTCTCCGGTTCCGGGTGCAGGCGACCGCGCGACGCCGATGCCAGGCTGGCGTAGGGTGCGAGGGTGCGGCGCTCGCGTTCCTCGAGCAGGGCGCGCTCGTACAGCATGTTGGGCGTATCGTAGCATTCACGTGGTAGTCGAGCTTCCGGGCCTGCGGCCGGAGGGCTTCGGCGGGCGGGCCGGACAGCGGAGGTTGGGCATGGCGGAGAACCCTCTCGAGGTAGCCATCACGGTGGCCCATGAGGCCGGGCGACTGACGCTCGCGAGCTTCCAGGCAGGGGTGCAGGCCGAGTTCAAGGCCGACGGCACCCCCGTCACACCGGCCGACCGGGCTGCGGAGGAGCTCATCCGGGACCGGCTCCACGTGGCCTTCCCGGAGGACGGCATCCGCGGCGAGGAGTACGGCGAGGAGCGCTCGAAGAGCGGCCGGACCTGGTGGGTGGACCCCATCGACGGCACCAAGAGCTTCCTGCGTGGCGTTCCGCTCTACGCGGTGCTGATCGCACTCGAAGCCGACGGCGTGGTGCAGGCCGGCGCCGCGTACTTCCCGGCGCTCGACGAGATGGTCTATGCCGCTCGCGGCCACGGTGCCTTCCTCAACGGCCGGCGCATCCACGTCGCTCGGACGTCGCGCCTGGAGCGGGCCTTCATCTCGTGCACCGATCCCGGAAGCTTCGCGAAGTACGGCCGCGAAGAGGCGTGGCAGAAGCTGCAGGCGGCGAGCTACGTGCGCGTCGGCTGGGGCGACGCCTACGGCCACGCCTTGGTGGCCAGCGGGCGGCTCGAGCTCATGCTGGACCCGAAGATGTACCCGTGGGATTGCGGTCCCTTCGGCGTCATCCTGACCGAGGCGGGCGGGTACTTCGGCGACTGGTCGGGCCGCTCGACGATCCACGGCGGCGAGGCCATCAGCACGACCGCCACGCTGCTGCCGGAGGTGCTGGGACTCATCGGTGGGGAGCGGTCCGAACGGTGACGAGCGCCTCGCGCCACAGGGGCCCACATCGTGGCCTCCGGACCACAGGGCGGGCGCGAGACGCAGATAGACTGGGGCGATGAGCAGCGCACGTCGACGCACTCCTACCGTCTGGGTCGGATCGGTCCCGGTCGGCGGCGACCACCCCGTCGTCGTCCAGTCCATGACCAACACCGACACCGCCGATGCCGCCGCGACCGCCGAGCAGGTGGCCACACTCGCCCGCGCGGGGAGCGAGATCGTGCGGGTCACGGTGAACAACGACGCGGCCGCCGAGGCGCTGCCCGAGATCCACGCCCGCCTCGTGGACGAAGGCGTGGAGGTTCCGCTGGTCGGCGACTTCCACTACAACGGCCACAAGCTGTTGACCGCCCATCCGGAAGCCGCGCGCCTGCTCGACAAGTACCGCATCAACCCTGGCAACGTGGGGGTGGGCAAGCGGCGCGACGACAACTTCCTGGCCATCATCGACGTGGCCAGGGAGCACGGCAAACCGGTGCGTATCGGCGTGAACTGGGGCTCACTCGACCAGGACCTGCTCACCCGGCTGATGGACGAGAACGCGCGGAGCCCGGAACCGCTCGAGGCCAGCGCCGTGGTCGTCGAGGCGATGCTGCAGTCGGCGCTGCTCTCGGCAGAGCTCGCCGAGGAGCACGGGCTGCCTCACGACGCCATCATCCTCAGCGCCAAGGTCTCCGGGGTGCGTGCCCTGTGGGACGTCTACCGTGAGCTCGCCGGCCGCTGCGACTACCCGCTGCACCTGGGCCTGACCGAGGCCGGCATGGGGGTCAAGGGGACGGTCTCCAGCAGTGCCGCCCTGAGCGCGCTCCTGGCCGAGGGCATCGGTGATACCATCCGTGTCTCGCTCACGCCCGACCCGGGCGCTCCGCGGGAGCGGGAGGTGGAGATCGCGCAGGAGATCCTCCAGGCGCTCGATCTGCGGAGCTTCGCGCCCACCGTGACGGCCTGCCCCGGATGCGGGCGGACCACGAGCACGCTCTTCCAGGAGATGGCGCGCGACATCCAGGCCTACCTGCGCTCGCAGATGCCCGCCTGGCGCGAGCGCTACCCGGGCGTCGAGGCGTTGCGTGTGGCGGTCATGGGGTGCGTGGTGAACGGTCCCGGCGAATCCAAGCACGCCGATATCGGGATCAGCCTGCCGGGCACCGGCGAGTCGCCGCGGGCGCCCGTCTACCGCGACGGCGAGCTGGTCGGCACGCTGCAGGGCGACACCATCGTCGAGGACTTCAATCGCATGCTCGACGAGTACGTCGAGCGTCGCTTCGGCCGCCCCTGACCGCGGGCACCCGAAGGAATGGCGGGATTTGGGTCCCGCTCCTAGTGACGAGGCGCGGCCGACGCTAGCGTTGGCCCATGGTCGATCCGGGAGTCCGATTCGGGTGGGGCCGAGCGGCGCCACAACGGGGCCCGGCGGCGCCAGGGGCGCATGTCGGCGACCCGCCCCATCGTGCGCTCGCCCGCTGCCGGGAGATCACCCGGCAGCACTCCAGCACCTTCTACCTCGCGTCGAGATTGTTCGCGCCGTCGGCACGGGAGGCGGCGACCGTCGTGTACGCGGTGTGCCGCACCGGCGACGACGCAGTCGACACGGCTTCCTCCCCCGGTGAGGCGCGGGTGCGCCTGGAGGCCTGGTGGGCGGGCGTGATGCGGGCCTTCGCGGCGACCCCCGACCCGCGGGCCCCGCTCGAGGTGGGCCTCCACTGGGTGTTGACGCGCTACGACCTGCCCCTGCAGGCCTTCGAGGAGCTGAAGCGGGGTCTCGAGCAGGACCTGGCGTGGGAGGAGAGCGCAGCGGCCGGGCGGGTCGCCACACTCGCCGACGAGGACGAGCTGATGGCGTACTGCTACCGGGTCGCAGGGGTGGTGGGGCTGCTGGTCGCACCGATCGCCGGCTATCGCGGGGGCGAAGCCACCCTCGCGTGTGCCGTGGCGCTGGGCCAGGCGATGCAGCTCACCAACATCTTGCGTGACGTCGGGGAGGACCTTCGGCGGGGGCGCTGCTACCTGCCCGCCACGCTTCTCGAGCGTTACGGCGTGGGCTTGGACGCCCTCGGGCGGGGCGAGGTCAGCGACGGCTACCGGCGCCTGCTGGAGGTGCTGGCGAGCCGCGCCGACGCCCTCTACGCCGAGGGGAGGAAGGGCATCCCCCGCCTTCGGGGCCTGTCGGCCGCCGCGGTCGCGCTCGCCGCGCTGAACTACCAGGGCATCCTCGGCAAGCTGCGTGCCAACGGCTACGACAACCTCACGCAGCGCGCTCACCTGCGGAGCTTCGAACGTCTGGCCACCCTGCCACGGGCGCTGTTCGCGCTTCTGGAGCCGTCGTGAGGCCGGTGGGCGCCGTGCCGCCGGGGGCCGCGGGGAAGCCGTGAGCGACGTCGATGTCGCGGTCGTCGGGGCAGGCCACAACGCCCTCGTTGCGGCTGCCTACCTGGCGCAGGCGGGCCGGAGGGTGGCGGTGTTCGAGCGTGCCGATCGGGTCGGGGGGGCCGTGACCACGGAGGAGCGCATCTCCGGCTACCAGTTCGACCTGGGCGGCAGCGCGCACATCCTGATCCGCTCCACGCCGGTCGTGGAAGAGCTGGGGCTGGAGCGCCACGGCCTCGAGTACCTCGAGCTCGACCCGCTCTTCTTCGCGCCCTTCGAGGACGGCGACCACGTGATGCTGTACCGTAGCGTCTCGCGCACCGTGGCCGCCCTGGAGGCTCGCTTCCCGGGGGAGGGGGAGGCGTACGCCAGGTTCCTGGACGACTGGCGCCCCTTCGCAAGGAGCGTGCGCGACGCGTTCCTGGCGACCCCCGGCCCGCTCCAGCTGGGGCGGACGATGGGGTTGAGGAGCGGGCTGGCGCGCGACTTCCGTCGCCTCCTCCCGATCTTGATGCGGCCGTACGGCAGCGTGGTGGACGCCTACTTCCGCGAGGAGAAGCTGAAGGCACCGCTGGTGTGGATGGCGGCGCAGTCCGGGCCGCCTCCTGGAGAGGCGCTCACCGCGCCGTTCCTGCTGTGGCACCCGCTCTACCACGAGGACGGCATCGCGCGCCCGCGCGGCGGATCCGGCATGCTCACGGCGGCCCTGGCGCGCGCGATCGAGAGCCACGGGGGCACGGTCAAGGTCTCGACGCCGGTCGAGGCGATCGTGGTCGAGGGGGGTCGCGCGGCCGGGGTCCGGGTGGCGGGCGAGACCGTCACGGCCGAAGCCGTGCTGTCGGGAGCGCACGCTCTCGAGACCTTCGGGCGCCTGCTTCCCGAGGAGCACCGACCGGCGGCGGCCCGCCACATGCGTCCAGGCAACGGCTTTGGCGCGGTCGTCCGGCTTGCGCTGTCCGAGCCGGTGCGCTACACGGTGGGACCGGAGCCGGACGCCCGCGTGGCGCTGCAGCTTCTGTGCCGTGACCGGCACCAGATCGAGGCGGCCTACGGCGACTACCTGCGGGGCGACCCGAGCCGTGACCCTCCCATCGTGGCCATGACCTTCAGCGCCGTCGACCCCGGCCTGGCGCCCCCCGGCGGCGAGGTGCTGTGGCTGTGGGCGCAGTACTTCCCGTACGAGCTTGCGGGCGGGCGCAGCTGGGACGAGATCGGGCCCGCGGTCGCCGCGTCCATCCTCGACACCTTCGAGCGTTACGCGCCCGGCACCCGCGAGAAGGTGGTCGGCAGCCTCTTCCAGCACCCTCTGTGGCTCGAGCGCGAGCTGGGCCTGGTACGCGGCAACGTCATGCACCTGGAGATGAGCCTGGACCAGATGTTCGGCTTGCGCCCTTTCCTGGGCGCCTCCGGCTACCGCGCTCCGCTGCGGGGCCTGTACCTGACCGGTGCCAGCACGCACCCGGGCGGCGGCATCATGGGCGCCTCGGGGCGGAACGCCGCACGGGTGCTGCTGGGCGACCTCGAGCGGCGCCGCTGGTGGCGCGGGCTCGCTTCCGCGAGGAGCGGGGCGTGACCTACCTCCAGTTCCATCTGCTGTTCGTGCTGCCGCCCCTCCTGGCCCTGGTGGCCGTCCACCGGCTGGCACGGGCGCCGAAGCCCCGTCGCCTGGGGGTGGCGCTGGCGGCCATGGCGGGGATCGCGCTCATCTACACGACCCCGTGGGACAACTTCCTGGTCGCCAGGGGCGTGTGGAGCTATCCACCGGGACGGGTCAGCTTCACCATCGGGTACGTCCCGTTCGAGGAGTATCTCTTCTTCGTGCTGCAGACGTTGCTGACCGGCTCGTGGCTGGCGCTCTTGTGGCCGCGCCTGCCGGTCCGGAAGCAGCCGCGCGGAGCGGGCGCCGGCATCCGTGTGGCGGGCGCAGCGCTGTTCGTCCTCGCCGCGGCGGCCGGAGGGGTGTTCCTGGTGCGCTCGAACGGGCTCTACCTGGGACTCGTGCTGGTGTGGGCGGCGCCGGTGCTGGCCCTGCAGTGGGGCTTCGGCGGCGACCTCTTGCTGGCGCGCTGGCGGCTGCTCGCCGCGACCGTCGTGCCCTCGACCCTCTACCTGTCCCTGGCCGATCGCTTCGCGCTCGCACGGGGCATCTGGTCGATCGCGCCGGATGCGAGCACGGGCGTGTTGCTGGGGGGGTTGCCGCTCGAGGAGGGTGTGTTCTTCTTCGCGACGAACCTGATGATCGTGCTGGGGCTGGCCCTGGTGCTCGATGCCCGCTCGCCGTCGCGGATCGCCGCGCTGCGCGCTCGTGTGTGGCCGGGCTCGTGGCGTGTCGGCGGGTGGCGAGCGGCGCTGGTCGCCTGGGCCGTCCTGATGGTGCCGGTGCCGCTGCTGGGAGAGACGGCCTTCGTGCCCCTCGCCTACCTCAGCACCGCGTTGCTGACGCTGGGTACCCTCGGGCTGGCGGTCGAACGGGCGGGTCGGCGGGCCCTGCCGGCGGCGCTCGTGGCGCTGGCGTTCGGCTGGGGGATCGAGCTCCTCGGGAGCCGCACCGGGGTCCCCTTCGGTCGCTACCACTACCTGACGGCCGGTCCGGAGCTGCTGGGCGTCCCGCTGCTGGTGCCTCTGGGATGGTTCGCGTTCGCGGTGCTGGCGCTGCAGGTCGCGCCCGGAAGGCTCCGCTGGCCCGGCGCGGCCGCCGCGCTGGTGGCGTGGGACCTCGGGCTCGACCCGCTGATGGTGCGCCAGGGTTTGTGGCGCTTCGAGCCGGCCGGCGCCTACGCGGGCGTCCCGGTGATGAACTTCCTGGGCTGGGCTGCAGCCGGAGTGGCCCTGGCCGCTCTGCTCGTCTGGCTGGCTCCCGGGCTGGGGCGCGGGAGGGCGCCGGAAGCCCGCATCGTGTACCTGGCACAGGCAGGCTTCATCGGTGTGGGGCTGGCGCTGTTCGGGTTGCCGCGGGCCGGCCTCGTAGCGGCTGCGGCCATGGTGGCCGTGGTCGCGACCGCCCTCGGCCCTCGGAGCGTGCGCAACGGGGTGATCGCGTTCTTGACCCGCGTCATCGCGTGGTGGGTGCCGATCATCGTGGTGGGGTCGCTGCGGCGGGGGCTCGCCGGGGTATGGGTCCGCGACGAGGGCGCCCTGCCCGAAGGCGGGGCGGTGGTGGCCGCCAACCACCACTCCTGGTGGGACGGCTACCTGCTGTTCCTGGCGGCGCGCCGGCGCCGGCGCCCGTTCACGGTGCTGATGGACGAGCGGCAGCTGGCGCGCTTCCCGTTCTTCCGTCCCCACGGAGCGATCGGGGCGGGAGAGGTGCGCACGGCGCTGGTGCGCCTGGCCGGCGGCCACCTCGTCGCGGTCTTCCCGGAGGCTGGCCTGAAGAGCGCCGGTTCGCCGACGGCGTTGGCGCCCGGGGCGGCCTTCCTGGCCAGGCGCGGGCGCCGGCCGCTGGTGCCGGTGGCGCTGCGCGTGACGATGCGGGGGAGCCAGCGTCCGGAGGCGTTCGTCCGGTTCGGCCCGCCGCTGGAGCCAGATCGGCCCGACCTCGCGGCCGCGCTCGCCGGTGCTCTCGCTGACCTGGTGCAGCGCCTGGACGCGGAGCTCGCGGCGTGCGACCCGGAACGTCCGCCGCCTGGCTACCGCCGCTGGCTCGCGGGCCGCGCCTCGACGGACCGTCGCATGGCGTGGGGGGTCCGGTTGTGGGGGCGTCAGGCGTGAGCGCGGCGGCCACCCTCGTTGCCACCACCGCCTGGTGGACCGCCATCGCCTTCCTCGGGGCGCAGCTCCTCGTGCTGGCCGTCAACGTCGTCACCTTCCCGCGCCTCTCGGCCGCGGCGGGCGACGCGACGGCCCGCAGGAAGGTGTCGGTGCTGGTGCCGGCGCGCGACGAGGGCGCCAACCTGCCCCGCACGCTGCCCGACCTGCTGGCGCAGGGAGCGGGCGAAGTCGTGGTGCTCGACGACGGATCGAGCGACGCCACGCCCGCCGTTCTCGCCGTCTTGTCCCGGCGCCACCCGCGCCTGCGGGTGTTGACGGGGAGACCTCTGCCGGCCGGCTGGATCGGCAAGAGCTGGGCCTGCCAGCAACTGGCGGACGCCGCGCGCGGTGAGGTGCTCGTCTTCACCGATGCCGACGTCACCTGGCGGCCCGGCGCGCTCGATGCCGTGCTCGGGGCGCTCCACCGCTCCGGCGCCGACCTGGTTACCGTGTGGCCGCGCCAGCGCGCGGTCACGCTCGGCGAGCGGCTATCCGTGCCGCAGCTCGACACGTTGTTGCTCGGCGCCCTGCCGTGGCCGCTCGTCGCCGCGTCGTCGCACCCCTCGCTGGCCGCAGCCAACGGTCAGCTCATGGCGTGGCGTCGGCCCGCGTACGACGCCGTAGGGGGCCACCGGGCCGTGCGTGGTGACGTGCTCGAGGACATGGCACTCGCCCGCGCCGCCAAGGCGCGCGGGCTCCGTCTGGCGCTGAGGCTCGGCGCCCCCTGGTTGGAGACGCGCATGTACCGGTCGTGGCACGAGGCCGTGGAGGGGTTCGGCAAGAACGTGCTGGCCGCGACGGGGGGTCGGCGGGGGGCGCTGGTGGGCGTCGTCGCGGTCAACCTCGTGGCGCACACGCTGTGCTGGCCGCTGGCGTGGTTCGATCCGCGTTGGCTGGTGGTGGCGGGGCTTTCGCTGGCGTTGCGACTCGGTGCGGAGTCGAAGGCGGGTCGGGCTCCCCTCGATACGGTGTTGCAGCCCCTGGCCCCCCTGGCGCTCGGCTGGATCGCATGGCACGCTCTGACGCGCCGCGGTGGCGTGGTGTGGAAGGCGCGGCGTTACCCGTGAGCGCCCGGGTGGTCGTCGTCGGCGGGGGGCTGGCGGGCCTGGCCGCCGCGCTTCGGCTGGCGACGCGGGGCGTGGAGGTGGTGCTGTTCGAGCGCCAGCCGACGCTCGGCGGCAAGGCAGGTGAGATCGTCGTGGACGGTTTCCGCTTCGACACGGGGCCGACCCTGCTGACGCTGCCTGATGTCGTGAGGCGCACCTTCGCGGACGCCGGAGGCGGAGCGCCCGCGCTCGAGCCGGTCGACCCCTTGATGCGCACCGTGCTGCCCTCGGGCCGCGTCTGGGAGGTGTGGCGCGACGCGGAGCGCAGCGCCGCGGGGCTCACGCCGCGGCAAGGTCGGGTCTACCTGGATCTGCTCGAGGAGACGAGGCGGCTGTTCGATGGTGCCGCGCCGACCTTCGTGTACGGGCCCAAGCCGGGCCCGGCGGCGCTGCTGCGCTACGCACTGACCCACGGCCGCACCGCCCACCCCTTCCTCGGCATGGCCCAGCTCGTGCGCCGACGAGGGGCGGCTGCCGACCTGGAGGCGTTCTTCCTGCGTTTCGCCACCTACGCCGGGGCCGACCCGTACCGGGCGCCCGCGGTGCTGTTGAACATCGCCTGGGCCGAGTTGGGGCTCGGCGCGGTGCGCCTGGACGGAGGCACGCACGCGCTGGTCCGTGCGCTCGCGCGAGCCGCGAGCGCACGGGGCGTTCGCCTGTGCGCCGGCACCGAGGTGGAGGGCCTGGTGGTGGAGGGCGGCCGGGTGCGGGCCGCGCGGGCGGCCGGAGCGACGCTCGAGGTCGATGCCGTGGTCTCGGCCGCGGACCGGATCGTCAGCTACGGCCTTGCGGGCAGACGGCGGCCGCCCGCAACGCCGCCGAGCACGTCCGGGTTCGTGCTGTTGCTCGGCGTCGAGGGCCGCGATTCCGGCGGCCCGCTTCACAGCGTCCTGTTCCCGCGCGACTACCGTGCCGAGTTCGACGACCTCGGGCAGGGCCGACTTCCTGCGGATCCCACCCTCTACCTCCACGTGAGCGTCCGCGCCGGCGGCAGCGACGCACCCCCCGGCCACGAGAACTGGTTCGTGTTGGTCAACGCCCCGCCCTTGCCCGGTGGTGGAGGCGTCGACCCCCTGGCGGCCGCCCTTCCGCCCGCGAGCGGCTTCGTCGCTCCAGAGCTACCTCCGTTGCTCGACGCCGCCGGAAGTCCCGCCACGGCTGCCGAGTCGGCATATGCCGCGCGGGTTCTGGAGGCGCTCGAAGCCAGGGCCGGCCTCGAGCGCCGCCGACTGCGCTTCTGGCGGTTGGTGGGCCCGCGTCAGCTCGCCGCGACGGGGTGGGGGGGCAGCATCTACGGCGCTGCGCCCGTCGGGCTGCTCGGGGCCCTTCGCCCATCGCCCCGCGTGCCGGGGGTGAGGAACCTGGCCCTCGCCGGCGGCACGGTGCACCCCGGTGGCGGCATCCCGCTGGCGTTGCTGTCCGGTCGGCACGCCGCGGATGCCGTGATCGGCCACACGTCCGGCGCCGCCCCGGCCCGGGCGCGCTAGTTCCCGGAGTCGCTCGCCTCGGGCGTGCCCCCCCACACCGACCGGCTCGAGACCACCGGTACCGGCGGGTTCTCGCCGCTTTCGAGGAAGAGCGTCTGGGTGGGGAAGGCGAACTCGATGCCCTCGCGTTCGAACGCCTCCATCAGCGCCAGGTTGATCCGCTCTTGCGTGTCCATGTAGAGGTTGTAGTCCGGGTCGAGCATCCAGTAGACGGTTTCGAAGTTGAGGGAGTAGGCGCCGAACTCCTTGAAGTTGCTGCGGTCGAAGCGCACCTTCTCCTGGCGCTCGATGATCTCGCGTACCATCCCGGCGATGCGCGCCATCGTCTCGCGCGGGGTCTGATAGGTGACGCCGAAGGCGAAGACCACGCGCCGTTCGGCCATGCGCTTGTAGTTGCGGATGCGCGACTTGATGAGGTCGTTGTTCGAGAACACCAGCTGCTCCCCCGACAGGCTGCGGATGCGCGTCGTGCGGAGGCCGACGTGCTCGACCGTGCCGAGATGCTGGTCCACGATGATGAAGTCGCCGATCTCGAACGGTTTGTCGAACACGATCGACAACGATGCGAACAGGTCGCCCAGGATGTTCTGCAGGGCCAGCGCCACGGCGAGCGAGCTGATGCCGAGGCCGGCCAGGAGCGTGTTGACATGGATGCCGAGGTTCTCCATCGCCAGCAGCAAGACGATGGTGAAGACCGTGAGGCGGCCGACGAACCCGATGGCCGCCAGGCCCGTGCGACGGCCGGGACCGAGCTCTTCGTTGCTTCGGTAGCGCTCCAGAAGCGTCCTCAGCGCCGTGTTGGCCCACACCGCGGCCTGGGCCAGCAGCACCAGGACCAAGCCCCGCGCCATGAACAGGTGGGCGCGCCCGCCCACCACCAGACCGAGCGAGCCGAGGTAGACGGCGGCGGCGAGGAAGGTGAGGGCGTTGGTGGCTCCGAGCATGGCCACCAGCACGTCGTCCACGGCCACGCGCGTGCGCTCCGCCAGCCGCGCCAGCCGGCGCCGCACCAGGCCCCGCGCGGCGCGCAGGACCAGGTAGCTGCCGACCGCCACGACGACCGCGATGACCCAGCGCAGCACCGTGTTGCCCAGGACAGGGGTGTGGAGCAGCGTCATCACGTTCACGGCCCCACCAGTCTACCCGAGGCGCCGCGCCCGTCCCGGCGGGCTATCCTGCCCTCATGAAGATCTACACGCGCACGGGCGATGAAGGCGACACCGCGCTGTTCGGCGGGGGGCGGGTCTCCAAGAGCGACGCCCGGGTGCGCGCCTACGGCGCGGTCGACGAGGCCAACGCCGTGCTCGGCGTGGCGCGCGCCGCCTTGGCGCGGGCCGAGCCGCTCGACGCGGCCCTCGACGCCGAGATCGTGGCGTTGCAGAGTGCACTCTTCGATCTTGGAGCCGATCTCGCGACCCCCCTCGACGTCAAGGCGCGGCAGGCGGTGAGGGCCATCGCGCCGGAGGACGTGAGCGGCCTCGAGGCGCGCATCGATGCGCTGGACGCCGAGCTCGAGCCGCTCACGAGCTTCGTTCTCCCCGGGGGCGAGGAGGCCGCGGCAGCGCTGCACCTGGCCCGGACGGTCGTCCGCCGGGCGGAGCGCGACACCGTCGAGCTGGCGGCGGAGTCACCGGTGAACCCGCAGGCCCTGCGCTACCTGAACCGGCTCTCGGACCTGCTGTTCACGATGGCGCGCGCGGTCAACGCCCGCTCGGGGCGCCCGGACGTCCCGTGGCGGCCACGCCGCCGGTGAGCGCGCTCACGCGATCGATACCGCGGCGCGTGAGCGCGTCGAGGATCTCCCGGTGCGCGCTCGCCAGCAATGCCGGCCCGCGGTAGATGAAGGCCGTGTAGACCTGGACGAGGGTTGCCCCTGCCTCCAGGCGCTCGACCACGTCCGCCCCGCTCCACACCCCGCCGACCGACACCAGCGGAAGCCGCGTGGCGCCGCTCAGGATCCGAAGCACGGCCAGCGAGGCGGCGCTCAGTGGACGTCCGGAGAGCCCGCCCGTCTCGCTCGCCCGGGAGGAGCGGAGGCCCTCGCGCGCGATCGTGGTGTTGGTCGCGATGAGGCCGTCGACGCCGAAGCGCTCGGCTACCTCCGCGACTTCCAGGAGCTGGTCGCGCGAGAGGTCGGGCGCGATCTTCAGGAGCACCGGGCGGGGGCCGAGCTCGTCCTTCAGGTGGCGCGCCAGGCCGAGGAGCGCCTCCAGGGGCTCGCGCTCCTGGAGGCGGCGGAGCCCCGGCGTGTTGGGCGACGAGACGTT
Organism: uncultured bacterium; assembly: GCA_964536935.1. Classification (GTDB taxonomy): domain Bacteria; phylum Deinococcota; class Deinococci; order Deinococcales; family Trueperaceae; genus JASBRS01. The sequence goes on from CAZIBD010000010.1 coordinate 50,569, forward strand.
GAGGGCCAGGTAGTCGGCGACCGGCCAGGCCGCACGGAGCGCGCGCTCGTAGTCGGCGACCGCTTCCTCCAGCGGGACGGCGCGCGACTTTCCGACGTTGACCCCCAGCGGAACCGCCGCGCGCTCGTGCCGGCGCGCGCGCGCCAGCCGGGCCGCCAACGCGTCCGCGCCACGGTTGTTGAAGCCCATGCGGTTGATGATGGCCTCGTCCTCGACGAGGCGGAACAGGCGCGGCCGGGGATTTCCCGGCTGGGGTCTCGCCGTCACCGTGCCCAGCTCCAGATGGCCGAAGCCGATGGCCGCGAGCGCGCGCACCGCCACGCCGTCCTTGTCGAGTCCGGCGGCGAGGCCGATGGGGGAGGGGAAGCGCAGCCCGAAGGCGTCCACGGCCAGGCGCGGGTCGGTTGCGCCGTAGGAGCGCTCGAGCAGGCGCAAGGCGAGCGCGCTCCGGCCCGCCCAGTGCAGCCCGCCCAGCACCAGCTCGTGGGCGCGTTCCGGATCGAGCCGGAACAGCAGCGAGCGGACCGTGCCGTACACGCGCCCAGTCTACCGGCCCGGCCGGCCGCGCTTCGGGCTAGCTGCCCGGCGGGCGGCTGGGCCGGACCTCGATCTTGCTCGGCAGGGTTCGCGGAGGGGTACGCAGCAGGTAGAGGACCATCTCGGCAAGGTCCTCGGGCTGGATCTTCCAGACGTCGTCGGGCCCGGGGGCGTCGCCGCTGAAGTGGGTGGCGACGGAGCCCGGCATGATCGTCGACACCTTGATGCCGTGCTTGCGGAGGTCGAGCATGACGGCCTGGGTGAAGCCCGTGAGGCCGAACTTGCTGGCGTTGTAGGCAGCGCCGCCCGCGAAGAAGTTGGCGCCCGCGAGACTGCCGATGGTGATGAGGGCGCCGCGGCTCTTCTTGAGCTCCTCCACCGACGCCTTCACCGTGTAGAACACGCCGGTGAGGTTGGTGTCGAGGGTCGTGCGCCAGGTGTCGAGGTCCATGGCGTCGATGGGGGCGAAGGCGCCGACGCCGGCGTTGGCGATCACGACGTCGAGCCCGCCGAAGCGCTCGACCGTGGCGGCGACCGCCCGTTCGAGCGCGGCGTAGTCGCGGACGTCGCACCCCACGCCATGCGCGCGCCCGGGGCCGCCGGCCTCGAAGTCCTCGGCCGCGGCGCGGGCCGCGTCTTCGTGGCGCGAGGTGAGGGTCACGTTCATGCCGGCACCCACCAGGGCCTGGGCGATCGCGCGGCCGATGCCGCGGGTCGCGCCGGTGACGAGAGCTGTCTTGCCGTTGACATCCATGCGGTGAGGGTAGCACGCAGGGAATGCCGTTCAGCACGTTGCGACGACCCGCCGAAGCGAGGCCGCTCCCGCGCCCGTGCTGGTAGACTCGGGGGCGCATGCACCGCCTCACGCTGATCCGCCACGCCCTCACCGAGTGGAATGTCGGTGGCCGTTTCCAGGGCCAGACGGACGTGGCCCTGTCGGAGGAGGGTCGGGAGCAGGCCCGCCGCCTGGCGCGGCACGTGCGCGGCCTGGAGCAGGGCGCCGTGGTGTACGCCAGCCCGCTGGTGCGCGCGCGGGAGACCGCGGAGATCGCCTTCCCGCGCCGCGAGATCCGGCTCGACGCGCGCCTGTCCGAGCTCGACTTCGGTGACCTCGAAGGGAACACCCAGGAGGAGAACGAACGGCATCAGGGGTGGGCGCAGTGGATGGCCGATCCCTACGAGCGACGTGCGCCCGGCGGGGAGTCCTACCGTAAGCTCCGCGAGCGGGCGGTGGCGTGGATGGAGGAGCTGTCCGCAGCGGGCGATGGGGCCGAACACGTGGTGGCGGTCAGTCACTCCGGCACCATCCAGATGCTGCTCGCGCACGTGCTGGGCGTGGAGCATCCGCGCTGGCGCAAGCGTATCTACCTCCGGCACACCGGGATCAGCCGCGTGCTGTTCCGTGGCAGCGAGGCCGTGGTGGAGCGGGTGAACGACACGCGGCACCTGTCCGCGGAGGGGGCCGACCCCTTCCTGGACTGAAGCCCGACGGGGGTCGGGGCGGGCGAGATGCCGATGGTAGACTCGCCGCGTGGCCGACGTGCCCGCGTTCACGGTCGAGCAGGAGCACTTCCGCGGTTCCCTGGGGGAGCTGGCGCAGGCCCTGCGAAGCGGCGCGCTGGCGCCTCGGCGCGTCGACCTCTACCGGCTCGTGCGTGACTACCTGACCTACTTCGACGCGCTGGCCGAACGCGACCTCGAGCTGGCCAGCGAGGCGCTACCCCGAGTGGCACAGATCATCGAGCTCAAGGTGCGGCTCCTCCTCCCCCGGCCCCCTCGCGTGGACGGGGACGAGGAGGTCGAGACGCTGGACGAGGCGCTCTCTGCCGTGGCTCTGCTCGAGGAGCTCGAGGAGGCCGTGCAGTTCCTGCGGCTCAGGCGGGAGGAGCGCCGGCTGGTGCTGCCGGCGCGGGCACCTCGTCCGGAGTACCCGCGCCCGGAGCGCCCCCTCCGGGCCAGGCCCGCCGACCTGGCGCGCCTCGCTGGGCGCTACCGGGTGGGCAACTACTTCGAGGTGGCGCTCGAACGCCTGACCCTGGCGGGCGCCATGCGCCGCATGATGGCGGCGCTCCGCGTCGCGGGGCGTGGGTGGTTGTTCGAGCTCGCCGACGCCACGGACTGGTCGAGCCGTACCATCGGTTTCGCGGCCTTGATGGAGCTCGTGCGCCAGGGGCGTGCCCGGGCCGAGCAGGAGGGAGCCTACGCGCCCATCCTGGTCGAGCGTGGCCCGCGCGCCGACGCTCCGACCGACGGCTCGGACGAGGAGCGTGCCCGCCCGCCGGCGCCGCCGGCCGTGACAGCCATGCAGCCCGCCGAACCGAACTGAGCCCATCGTCGCCGCACGGAACGGCCCAAGGCCGAGCTCAGACGGCGGCCGCCTGTGCCTTCTTGCGCAGGCCCGGATCGAGCACGCGCTTGCGCAACCGGATCGACTTGGGCGTGACCTCGAGGAGCTCGTCGTCGGCGATGTACTCCAGCGCCTCCTCCAGGCTGAGGCGGCGAGGAGGCGTCAGCAGGAGGTTGTCGTCACTCCCGGCGGCCCGCACGTTGGTGAGCTTCTTGTTCTTGCAGACGTTGACGTTGAGGTCCCCGGGGCGACTGCTGGCTCCGAGGATCATGCCGACGTACACCTCGGTGCCGGGCGTGATGAAGAACTCGCCGCGGTCGGCCAGCTTGTAGAGGCTGTATGCGAACGTCTCGCCCGCTTCCATGGCTACCAGCGAGCCGTGGCCGCGCATCGCGGCGTCCCCGGCGTAGGGCTCGTAGCTGTCGAACACGTGGCTGAGCACGCCCTCTCCCTGCGTGATGGACAGGAAGCTCGTGCGGAAGCCGAACAGCAACCGGCTCGGCACGCGGAACTCGAGCCGCGCACGGGTCTCGCCGGGTTCCATCTGTTGCAGCGTGCCGCGCCGTGCGGACAGTGCCTCCATCACGTTCCCCATGGCGCCGCTCGGGACATCGACGATGACCCGTTCGAAGGGCTCCTCGACGGTCTCCTCGCGCTTGCGGAGGATCACCTCGGGGCGGGAGACCGAGAACTCGTAGCCCTCGCGCCGCATCGTCTCGATCAGGATGCTGAGGTGCAGCTCGCCACGGCCCGAGACGCGGTAGCGCTCGCCTCCCAGCGGCTCGACCCGGAGCGCCACGTTGGTGAGCAGCTCCCTCTCGAGCCGGTCCGCCAGGTGGCGGCTGGTGACGTAGGTGCCCTCGCGTCCGGCGAAGGGGCTGGTGTTCGGACTGAACGTCACGCTCACCGTCGGCTCGTCCACCGTGACCACCGGAAGGGCCTCAACGGCGTCCGGGTGGCACAGCGTCTCGCCGATCATCACCCCCTCCACTCCGGAGAGCGCGACGATGTCGCCGGCCTCGGCCTCTTCGCACTCGATGCGGGCGAGGCCGAGGTGGGTGTAGACCTTGGTGACGCGGGCACGCTCCTCGCCGCCGTCCCGGACCGCCCGCACCAGCGTCTCACCCGCCTTGACGCGCCCCTGCAGGACGCGGCCGATCGCCAGGCGTCCGAGGTAGCCGGAGTAGTCGAGGTTCGCCACCTGCATGCGGAACGGGGCGGCCGGGTCGCCGCGCGCGGCCGGCACCTTGGCGTGGATGGTCTCGAACAGCGCCGCCAGGTCGTCGGCGGGGGCATCGCCCTCCCGCCAGGCGCGCCCCTCGCGGGCGACGGCGTGCAGGATCGGGAAGTCGAGCTGGGCGTCGTCGGCCCCCAGCTCCACCATCAGGTCGAAGGTGAGGGTGGCCACTTCGTCGGGCCTGGCGTCCTTGCGGTCGACCTTGTTGATGACCAGGATCGGCTCGAGCCCGCGCGCCAGCGCCTTGCGGAGCACGAAGCGGGTTTGCGGCATGGGGCCCTCGGCGGCGTCGACGAGCAGCAGTGCCCCGTCGACCATGGTCAGGGCGCGCTCGACCTCGCCGCCGAAGTCGGCGTGGCCCGGCGTGTCGACGATGTTGATCTTGTCGTCGTGCCAGGTGACGGCGGTGTTCTTGGCGAGGATGGTGATGCCGCGCTCGCGCTCGAGCGCACCCGAGTCCATCACGCGCTCCACGACGTCCTGGTTGGCGCGGAACACGTTGGACTGACGCAGCATGCCGTCCACCAGCGTGGTCTTGCCGTGGTCGACGTGCGCGATGATGGCGATGTTGCGGTAGGGCATCCGGTCTCCGAGGGTCGGGGGCCTCCACGGGAGGCGAGTCGGCGCCGAGGCGCCGGCGACCCAACGCGGCAGTATAGCGGACGCGAGCCGCATGCCGTGATGCGCGAAGACGTGACGTCGGGGCGGGCCCTGGGAGGGCCCGCCCCGGTGCTGGGTGGGAGGGTGGAAGGGCTCCCAGTCAGTTGGCGCTCGAGCCCATGGTCATGCTCGGGGGCAGGATCACCTTGTCGATGACATGGATGACGCCGTTGGACGCCTCGATGTCCGTGGCGGTGACGTTGGCGTCGTTGACCCGGACGCCGTCCGCGGTGGCCGTGATGGTGATCGGCTCACCCTGGACGCTGGTGGCGGAGGTGAGGTCGACGACGTCGGCCGCCATCACCTTGCCCGCCACCACGTGGTAGGTCAGCACCGCGGCGAGCTGCTCCTTGTTGGCCAGCAGGGCGTCGAGCTGCCCTTCGGGCAGGGCGGCGAAGGCCTCGTTGGTGGGTGCGAAGACCGTGAACGGACCTTCGCTGTTCAGGGTGTCCACCAGGCCCGCTGCGGTCACCGCGGTCACGAGCGTGCTGAAGTCGGGGTTCGACGCGGCGATGTCGACGATGGTCTGGGCCGAGCCTTCGGCCGAGGCCGAGCCGACGGCGAGCAGCGCTGCCAGCGCCACGGCTGCGAAGAGGGTCTTGAGCTTGCGTACCATGGTCTCCTCCTATCGGTGGGGTCGGGCCCGCCTCCGTGCCGGTAGGGGTGGCTGGGGACGATGTCTTGGTGCGGGTGGTTTTCCGACCTTAGACAAAGGGTATACGAAGACGGTACATCAGGACCGGGGGCGGGCCCACAGTCCGCTGGCCGCGGCCTCGGGGGGCTTCCCCTGCGTCCCGGACGACAAGCCGGCTCCGCCGACGTCCGTGCCACCCAGTTGACAGAGGCGATCGCCGGCGTCTGATAGGTTCGTGTGCAGACCATGAGCCGTTGGCACCGAGCAGCGCTTGCCACGGCATGGAGGAGAACCTTGCAGAGCCAGCCATTGACCATGTACACGACGCGGTGGTGCGGCGATTGTCAGCGCGCCAAGAACTTCCTCACGAAGTTCGCCATCCCGTTCGTGGAGGTCGACATCGAACAGGATCCCGAAGCGGCGGCCTACGTCCAGAGCGTCAACGGAGGAAGGCGGAGCGTTCCCACCCTGGTGGTGGGCAACCGCGCGACCAGCCTGTCGGGGTTCACCCGCGAGAAGTTCGACGCCTTCGTCGCCCAGCACGGTCTGCTCGGAGGGTGAGCCGTCCGCTGCCGGCGCCCCGGGTCCCGTGGCGCGCGGCGCTCCCTCACCCCGGGCGGAGCATGGTAGCCTCGTGAGGATGGCGTCGGCAGGACATGCCCCCAGCGACAAGGCGACGGAAGTCCGGGCGATGTTCTCCACCATCGCGCCCCGTTACGACGCGCTCAACCGTCTGCTGAGCTTCGGCATCGATCGCCGCTGGCGGGTCCAGGCGGCCCGGGCCGCGCTGCATGGCGGTGCCCGGCACGTGCTCGATGTGGCGACCGGCACCGGTGACCTGGCGTTCACACTCGCCTCGCTCAGCCCGGAGGCGGAGATCGTCGGCGTCGATTTCGCGGAGCCCATGCTGGAGCTCGCTCGCGCCAAGGCGCCGATGCGCTCTGGCCACGTGCGCTTCGAGGTGGGTGACGGCACCGCCTTGCGCTTCGCCGACGACAGCTTCGACGCCGTCACGATCGCCTACGGGCTTCGGAACTTCGACGATCTCGACGGCGGCCTGCGGGAGTTCCAGCGGGTGCTGCGGCCGGGCGGGCGCCTGGTGGTGCTCGAGTTTCCCCCGCCGCCCGGGGGCCTCTTCGGGGTCTTCTACCGCTTGTACTTCACGCGCGTGCTGCCGGCTGTGGGCGGAATGATCTCGGGGCGCGAGAGCGCCTACCGCTACCTGCCGGAGTCCGTGCTTGCCTTCCCCGCACCGGAGACCCTGGCGCAGCGCATGCGCGAGGCGGGCTTCGCGGAGGTGAGCTACCGTTTGCAGACCCTCGGCGTCTCGGCCATCCACCTAGGAGAGAAGCGCCTATGAACCTCGTCGATGCCACAACCACCGGTTTCGAGCTGAACACCGACGCCTCGCTGGTCAACCCCGACTGGGAGGACTTCGCGGAGGCCCACAACCGGCGATTCGGATTGGCCATCTCGCACTTCAAGAGCCTCGTCAAGGGGCGTGCCTACGACAACCAGGTGATGCGGCTCCGAGTGGGCCGCGAGGGCTTCTACGCCCAGGCCCGCAACTTCCCGGCGGCGTTCTTCGGCGACACGCGCTCGCCCGAGGTCGTGACCGTGCAGGAGGCGGACGCGCAGGCCGCGGTGTGGGAGGCGGTCGCCCACTACCGGGCAGGGGAGGCGCAGTCGCTCACGACCATCTACTCGGGCGACGATCCGCCCGACGTGTTCTTCGGCTACCGACTCACCGGCGAGCGCCGCTACGAGCTCGGGCACGTGCGTACGACGTTGCCACTCCACCTTCGCGTGCTGGTCGACGCCCCGGAGGTGAGCCCCCTCATCGGCGCGTCCGCAGGCGTGCTCATCTACCAGCGCACACGTCGTGGCGAGCACGTCCTGATCCGGGCCGCCGGCAGGCGGCAACCGCTGTTGGCAGGCGTCCAGCTCGCCGACTGAGGTCGAGCGCTTGCCGACGTTCCCGACACGCGGCCACCGGTACGACGTCATCGTGGTCGGCGCCGGGATCGCGGGCAGCGAGGCGGCCTACACGTGCGCCCGCGGCGGGCTCGACACGCTTCTCGTCACCACCAGCCTCGATACCGTCTACAACACCATCGGCGACGCGGTTCGGTTGACGCCGCCGGAGGGCACCCTGATGCGGACGCTGTGGGAGGAGCACGCCGGAGAGGACGGCTGCATCGCCAACGCCCGTCTGCACCGCGCTGCCAAGTACGCGCTGGAGCGTCAGGACGGGTTGCACCTGCTGCAATCCAACGTCACCGGCCTGCGCCTCGACGATCGGGGCGCCGTCGACGGGGTGGACACCTGGGAGGGCGTGGAGCGGCGAGGACGGCCCGTGGCGCTGTGTGTAGGGAGCTTCCTGGACGCGAGGCTGGCGGTGGGCTCGCTCACCGAGGAGGCGGGGCGGCTCGGAGAGATGGCCTACGGCGATCTGTACGAGGATTTGGTGGGTCGGGGGATCGGGTTCCGCGCCGTGACGCTGTCGGCCGATGCGGCCGGTGGCGCGCTGCCGTACGAGGTGCGGTGCCGGGTGCTCGAGCCTTCCGGCGCCGGTGGCTACCGGGTGCCCGGCATTCCAGGACTCTTCGCCGCGGGGCTATGCGCGCGCGGCTACCTGCCCTTCGAGGAGGCCGCCCTGGACGGCGTCCGCCTGGGCCGGTCGCTGCTGGCGGCGCGGACGCGCCGCTGATCTTCTACGGGCCCCCCGGCGCTGCGGCTCAGATCCGCGCCGTGTCGTCCTTCGGGCGCGTGTACGCCTCGATCTTGTGCATCTGCTCGGGAACCGCCCATATCAGCCGCGCCCCTTCCGGGGTGGTGGCCACCAGCCGGTAGCGGTACGGGGGTTTCGCCGGCGCGGTCGTGATCACGTACCGCTGGCCTTCATAGAGGACTTCCTCGCCCACGGAGAAGCTGACCATGGTGCCCAGCTTACCGCTCGCTGCCGGCCAACAGGAAGGGGGCACACGTCCTGGACGGCGGCGACCGGCCTCCCTTGCGACGTGGGAACCGGACGCTCGTGAGTTCCAGCTAGTCCGCGGCCCTCAACGGACGGACGTCGATGGCAGGGGGACTGCGCAGGGTCTGGAAGACGACGCAGTAGCGTTCCGTGAGGCGCTGCAGCGCGTCGAGCTGCTCGTCGTCGGCGTCGGTGTCGAGCTCGAAGGACAACCGGATGCGCTGGAACCCCACCGGCACGTCGCGGTCCACGCCGAGCGTGCCGCGAAAGTCGAGATCGCCCTCCGCCCGTACGGTGCCGCCCCGCAGGGAGATCCCGATCGCCGTCGCGACGGCGCCGAGCGTGACGCCGGCGCAGGCGACCAGCGCCTCGAGCAGCAGGTCGCCCGAGCAGGCCGTGAGCCCGGCGCCGCCGGTGGCGGGGTGGAGGCCCGCGTCGATCAGCGCTCGAGCCGTGTCGATGCGGCAACTCACCCCCTCGCCGAGCCGGCCCTCCGCTGCGAGGGTGAACAGCGCGGCTTCGGGCCGCTCGCGGTATCGCTCCTTCAAGGGGGCCTGGATCGACCTGAGCTCCTCGGCGTTCATGGCGCCTCCGTTCCCGGTGGACGGCGTACGCACGACGTTTCAGCAGGTGCTCCGAGGATACGCCAAGTGCGGCAGGGGCTGGCGCGCCCGGCCCGGTCGGCCAGGACCGTCGTTGCGCGGCGGCGCCGGGGCCTCGCCGCGACCGGCCCGCCCCATCGGCGGGCTCAGTCGGCATCCAGGAAGATCGGCTCCGGTAGCCGGGGGAACAGCCCTTGCTCGACCGCGCGTCCCAGCAGCGTCGCGGCCGCCCGCTCCCCCTCGCGCCCCACGTCCATCGAGTAGCGGTTGACGTAGAGCTCGATGTGCCTGCGGCGTACCGACTCGTCCATCTCCTGAGCGTGCTCCGCCACGTAGCTCCGGGTGGCCGTCGGGTTCTCCCAGGCGTAGGCGAGGCTGGCCCGAAGCAGCGATTGCAGGCGGTGGAGCACGATGGCCCCCAGGTCGCGACGGGCAATGATGCCGCCGAGCGGTACCAGCTGACCCGTCGTCTCCTCCCACCAGGTGCCCAGATCGAGGTGGCAGCGCAACCCGTGCTCGGGGTAGGTGAAGCGGCTCTCGTGGATGATGAGCCCGGCCTCGACCTCGCCTGCCGCCACCGCCGGCATGATCCGGTCGTAGCGCATGGTCACGAGCTCCACCTCGGGCTGGGAGAGCCGGAGCAGGAGGTTGGCGGTGGTTCGCCCGCCCGGGATGGCGATCCGCCGGCCGGCGAGGTCGTCGAGTGCTTCGCGGGTGACGATGAGCGGGCCCACGCCGCTGCCAAGTGCGCCGCCGGCCCGCAACATGATGTAGCGATCGGCCAGGTAGCCGTAGGCGTGGTAGCTGACCTTGGCGACGTCCAGCTCACCCCGGTCGGCTGCCTGATTCAGGGCCTCCACGTCGTCGAGGCGGATTCCGAAGCGCAGCGCGGGGGAGAGTCCGTCCCGAGCCAGGCCGTGCGCCAGCGCGTAGAAGATGAAGGTGTCGTTGGGGCAAGGGGAGTACCCCAGCCGGAGTGAGGAACCGGTATCGGCGCTCACGTCGTGTGCTCCGAGACGGTCTCGCCGAGCAGTCGCCGATGTTCGATCTTGAGGCACCGGTCCTGGACCACCTGGATGCCGTGGGCGCGAAGCCGGCCGGCCGCGTCGTCGTTGCGGATCCCCAACTGCAGCCACACCGCCCTCGGGAGCGGTGCCATCGCCAGGATCTCGTCGACGTGAGCGGGGACGTCGTCGGACCGGCGGAACAGGTCGACGATGTCGACGGGCGCGTCCAGATCGCGGAGCGAGGCCACCACCTCGTGACCGTGCAGCTTTTCGCCGGCATGCCCCGGATGGACGCCCACGATCTCGTAGCCGTGGCGGGCCATGTAGGCCGCTACGTCGTAGGAAGGGCGGTCGCGCCGGGCGCTCGCGCCGACGACGGCGATGCGGTGCGAGGTGGTGAGTAGGTCGCGCAGGGAGGTGTCGAGCGGGTCATCGTGCTCGTGCATACCCCAAGCGTAGCTCCGGATCGACCGGCTTCGGGTCCGCCCGGCGTCCGTTCCGGAGCCCGGTGCCCGGACCCGCGGGTGCGTTGATGGGCAGGGAATCTTCTGCTAGACTGAAACGCTCTGTGCCGGGCCTACGTCACGGCACGACCCTTTGGAGGTGAAGTCCATAGCGAGAGAGTTGAAGGTGAACGAACAGATCC
>CAZIBD010000011.1:0-9878 GCA_964536935.1 uncultured bacterium
CTGATCGCGCTGATGGTGCCGACCATGATGATGCTGATCCCGCAGTTCCTGCTCGCCCGCCACCTGTTGCTGCTCGACTCCCTGCTGGGCCTGGTGGTCTTCTACACCGGCGGGAACCTGGCGTTCGACACCTTCTTGCTGAGAAGCTTCTTCCAGGACATCCCGGTCGAGCTGGAGGAGGCCATGGTCGTGGACGGTGCCAGCTCCTGGACCCGATACTGGCGGCTCATCCTGCCACTCTCGCGGCCCGCCCTCGCCACCGCCGCCATCTTCACGTTCCTGGCGAGCTGGGACGAGTTCACCTGGGCCCTGACCATCATCAACGATCCCAGCCGGTACACGCTGCCCATCGCCATCACGATGTTCCAGGGGCAGCACTCGACCAGCTGGGGCCTCGTGTTCGCGGCCTCGGTGATCGCCATCGCCCCGGTGCTGGTGACCTTCGCCATCTTCCAGCGGCAGTTCATTGCCGGCATCGCGAGTGGAGCGGTGAAAGCATGACCACCCTCACGCACAACGACCCCGTGGCGCAGCGCAGCCTCGAGGTCTTGACCCAGGGGCAGGCGGCCAGCGGCGCCTTCATCGCCAGCCCCGCCTTCCCCGTCTACCGCTACGCCTGGCTGCGCGACGGCGCCTTCTGCGCGCACGCCCTCGACCGCGTCGGCAAGCGCCACGCCGCGGCGGCCTTCCACGCCTGGGTGGGCCGCAGCATCGGGGCGCATCGCGACCTCATCGAGTCCGCGGTGCGTCGCGCGAGCAGCGGGGAGACCCCGCCGCCGGAGGCGATGCCGCCGACCCGCTACACGCTCGAAGGGGGGCTCGAGCCGCTCGAAGGCGAGCCGTGGCCGAACTTCCAGATCGACGGGTACGGCATGTGGCTGTGGTCGTTGGCGGACCACCTGCAGGGCGGCTCCGCTCCGGCCGACCTGGCCGGCGCCGTCGAGCTCGTCGCGCGCTACCTGCAGGCCACCTGGCGGCTGCCGTGCTTCGACTGCTGGGAGGAGTACGGCGACGGCGAGCACGCCTCCACCCTGGCCGCCGTCACCGCGGGGCTCGACGCGGCCGCGCGGCTATCGGGCGAACGCGCCTGGAGCGACACGGCGGACCTCGTGCGGGACGAGCTCCTCGCCCGCTACACCACTTCGGGCCGCTTCCGGCGCGGCCCCTCCGACGACCGGGTCGACGGCAGCCTGCTCTGGCTCGGGGTGCCCTTCGGCGTGCTCGAGCCTGACGATCGCCGCGTCGCGGCCACCGTCGACGCGATAAGGCGCGATCTGACCGGACCGGGCGGCGGCCTCTACCGCTACCGGGGCGACACCTACTTCGGCGGCGGCCAGTGGCTGCTGCTCACGAGCTCGCTCGCCTGGAACGACGCGCGCAACGGCGACACCGAGGCCGCGGCCGCCGCACAGGCGTGGGTGCGCGACCAGGCAACCGCCAATGGCGACCTCCCCGAACAGGTCACCGGCCACGCTCAGACGCCGGACATGGTGCAGCCCTGGCGAGAACGCTGGGGGCCGGTCGCGACGCCGCTGCTCTGGTCGCACGCGATGTACCTGATCGCCGAGGCGGCGGGCTGATGGAGCTGCTCCCCACCAAGGCCACGTTCGCCCCCGGCGAGCCGATCGAGATCGAGGTACGGGGGGTGACGGGGCCGGTTCACCTCTCGCTCTGGCATCTCGACCGGCGCGTGGCTGAGTCGACGCTTCCGGCCGGAGCGCCGACGACGCGCTTCCCCTCGCAGCCCGAAGGAGGCTACGGCGTGGAGGCGGACGGCGCCCGGACCGCGGTCGATGTGCTCGCCGACCCGCTGACGCGCCCCCGCTACGGCTTCGTGGCCGGCTACGACGCTGGCCGCGAGACGCGGGGCGTTGCCGACAACGTGCGCCGCCTCCACCTGAACGCCGTGCAGTTCTACGACTGGATGTACCGGCACGCGCAGTTGTTGCCGCCACAGGACGCCTTCGTGGACGCGCTCGGCAGGAGGCTCTCGCTCGACACCGTGCGCCGCCTGGTGCAGGCGGTGCAGGCGGCCGGCGCGTCGGCGCTCGGCTACGCGGCGGTCTATGCGGCGGGGAGCGAGGCATGGCCGAGCTGGCGCCAGGAAGGGCTGTTCCGGGCGGACGGCACGGCCTGGACGCTGGGAGACGACTTCCTGTGGAACGTCGACCCCACGAGCGAGTCGTGGCAGGCCCACCTCGCCAGCGAGCTACGATCCGCCGCCGAGCGCATCGGCTTCGACGGCTTCCACCTCGACCAGTACGGCGCCCCGAAGCGCGCCCTTCGGGCGGACGGCACCGTGGTCGACCTGGCCCGCGCCTTCCCGGCGCTGATCGACCGCCTCGCCGACGCGTTGCCGGAGGCCCGTCTGATCTTCAACAACGTCAACGACTTCCCGACCTGGACGACCACGCGCGCCCGCCAGGACGCCACCTACATCGAGGTTTGGCCGCCCCACGTTCGCCTGCGGCACCTCGCCGAGCTGATCGCCAAGGCACGCGCCCTCGGGCCCGGCAGGACACCGATCCTGGCTGCCTACCTGTCGACGTACCGCGAGGATGAAACGTCCGCGGCGGCCGCCGAGAGACTGCTCCTGGCCACCGCCTGGTCGCACGGCGGCGGAGCGCTCCTCCACGGCGAGGAAGACGCCGTCCTGACCGACCCCTACTACGTGGACCACCACCGCCAGGACCCCGCCACCCTCGAGGCGACGCGCCGCAGCTACGACTTCGCCGTGCGCTACGGCGACCTGCTGTTCGATCGCGAGGCCGTCGACATCACGCGGACCGTGCTCGGAGGCATCAACTCGGAGGTGCGGGTGGAAGCCGCGGTGCCGGTGAGCACCGATGCCGAGCCCGGCGTGCTGTGGGCCAGGGCGATGCGCACGCGTCGCGGGCTGCTGCTCAGCCTCATCGATCTCTCCCCCCAGACCGACGACCACTGGGACGCCGGCAAGCGCCCCGGTCGCGCGCTGAGCGGTGTGCGCCTGGCGGTGGAGCGGGTCCGGCGTTCGGCCCCGGCCTTCCGGTTCGCCGACCCCGACGACCGGCCGGGCCTGGTCGCGATCCCCTCGGTACCGGAAGGGCGCCACGACGTGGTCGAGCTGCCGCCCTTCCGCTCGTGGGCGCTGGTGTGGATCCGCGACGGCGAGGGTTGAGCGGCAAGAGTATAGTTGCGCTACAGCACCATCCCTGCACCATCACGGTCACGTCCCGGAATCGCCCATGTCCACTGCAGACTTCGGCCGACTCCCGCAGGAATACCTGCAGCTCTTGCAGCTCGCGCATGGGCGGCACGGCATCGATGTGGTGCCCCTGCATGCCCTGACCGGCGGTCGGACCGGCGCGTTTCTCTACCTGGTCAGTGTCTCCGCCGGCGACCTGCGGCGGCTCGACCATCTCGTGCTGAAGCTCGACAAGGTCAACGCGAAGAGCCGGCAGACCGAGATGGAGCGGCACCGCCTGGCGCTCGACCAGGCCCCGCCGTCGTTCGCCGCGGAGCACATCGCGGATCTGGCCTACGAGTTGCGGGAGCGAGACGCGATCGCGCTCTTCTACGGCATCGCCGGACAATCGCTCCAGCGCTACCGAACGCTGGCATCGCTCGAGAGCCAGAGCAAGCTGGTGTCGCTGTTCGAAGCGACCCACCGGCTGCTGCTAAGGGAGTGGAATGCCGAGGCGGCCTTCGAACGAGCGCTCCACCCGAGGGAGCTGCTGCAGCGGTGGCTCGGCTACAGGCTCGCTCCCGACAGCCCCGTCGGTTCCCTCCTGCGGGAAGGCTTCCAGATCGATCCGCACACGGAGGGCTTCCTCGTGCAGGGGCAGGTCTACCCCAATCCGCTCGCCTTCGGACTGGACGCTGCACTCTGGGACGGAGCGAGGCCGATCGACGCGCTCATCGGCTTCCAGCACGGCGACCTGAACATCGGCAACATCCTGGCCGAGTTCCCGACCGGGGGCGAGGCCGTGGGTGGCTTCTTCCTCATCGACTTCGCCCTCTACAAGGCGGGGATGCCGCTCCTGTACGACCTTTGCTACCTGGAGATGTCGTTCCTGACGCGCGAGCTGGACCGGGCGCCGCTGGAGACGTGGGTGACGTTCGTCGAACACTATGCGACGAGCGACAGGCCGGACCCGAAGGAGGTTCCGGTCGAGCTCAGCGGTGCGTGCGCCGTGCTGAATGCCGGCAGGGCCACCTTCGACCGCTGGGCCCGCGAGGTCCATCCGAGCGTCGCGGACGACCTCTGGGGGCAGTACCGGCTCGCCGCGGTTGCCGCAGGCCTCAACTTCTGCAACAAGAGCGCGCTTCCCACCGAGGCGAGACTGGCCGCCCTGGTGTACAGCGCCGCGCACCTCAAGCGCTTCTGCCTCCAGTTCGGCGTTCCTCTGCCCGTCGACGTGCGCCCGCTCTACGACGCCACCCGCTGGACGGAGCGGGGCGGCGTGTCATCCCCGGCGCGCGAACGAAGACACTTGCCGGTGCCGCCCACACCCTTCGTCGGACGCGAGGCCGACGTGACCTCGCTGAAGGCCCTCCTGCTCGAGGAGCGCATTCGCCTGCTCACCTTGACGGGGCCGGGAGGCATCGGGAAGACCCGACTCGCCCTCCGGCTCGCCACCGAGCTGTCCGACCACTTCGAGGACGGCATCTGCTTCGTGGACCTCGCCAACGTCACCGAACCCGACGCCGTCCTCCCGGCGGTCGCCAGGGCCCTCGGCGTGCGAGAGACGAGCGAGCGACCGTTGCTCGACGAGCTCGTGGCGGCGCTGGAAGCCGGGCGGACGCTCCCCCTGCTCGACAACTTCGAACAGGTCACGGCCGCCGCACCGGTCCTGGGCGAGCTGCTCGCACGCTGCCCGGGGCTGAAGCTCCTGGTCACGAGCCGCGAGGCACTGCACACGCGAGGCGAGCACGTCTACCCGGTGGCCCCTCTGGCGATGCCGGGGATCGATCTCTCGCACCTATCCGTGGAGGGCCTCGTCGAGTACGACGCCGTCCGGCTCTTCGTCGAGCGCGCCCGCGCGGCAGACCCGGCGTTCGAGGTGACCGACGCCAACACCTGGACGCTCACGGAGATCTGCGCACGCCTCGACGGCCTGCCGCTGGCGATCGAGCTGGCTGCCGCCCGGCTGAGCCTGTTCTCGCCGCAGGCCCTCCTGGACCGGCTTCGGAGCCGCTTGAAGCTGCTGCGGGGCGGTGCTCGCGACCTGCCGGAACGGCAGCAGACCCTCCGCAGCGCGATCGATTGGAGCTACGACCTCCTCGATGACGGCGAGAAACGATTGCTGGCCGTCGTCTCCGTCTTCCAGGGCTGCACCCTCGAGGCGGTCGAGGCGGTCATCGACGCCGTCGATCACCCCGATGCGGCGGACATCGACGCGCTGGGCGGGCTTGCCTCGCTGGTCGACAAGAGCCTGCTGCAGCGCGTGCGTGGCGCGGGCGGCGAGCCCCGCCTGCGGATGCTGGAGACCATCCGCGAGTACGCCGCCGAGCGGCTCGATGAACAACCTGTGTTCGCCGCTGCGGCTCGCCTCGCCCACGCCGCCCACTACGCGGGGCTGGCAGAGCAGCAGGCGGTCCGTCTGGCCGGAGCCGAACGCGAGGCGACCCTGACCGGTCTCGAGGCCGACGTCGGCAACCTCCAGAGCGCCTGGCGCCACTGGGTGTCGGAGGGCGATCTCGAGCGTCTGCACGAGCTCACGGACTGCCTCTGGCTGTTCTACGACTCGCGTGGCTGGTACCAGGCGACCGTGGACCTCACCACGGACCTGCTGGGGGTCCTGGCGACGACGCCCTCGACGCCGGACCGGATCGAGCAGGAGATCCTCCTGCAAACGAGCCTGGCCCGGGCTCAACTGACCGCGCACGGCTACACCCCCGAGGCCGAGAAGGCGTACAGCCGGGCGCTGGAGCTCTGCGAGCTGCAGGGGGAGATGCCGCAACTCTTCCCTGTTCTGCGAGGCCTCAGCACCTATTACAGCTACCGGGCGGAGTTCGACAGGGCCGTGGATATCGGCAAACGTATCCTCGATCTGGCCGATCGGCTCGGCGACGCAGGCATGAAGGTCGAAGGGCACCTGGTGTACGGCTACTGCCTCGCATTCGACGGGCATTTGAACGAGGGGCTGCAGCACCTCGAGCAGAGCATCGCCGCCTCGACCGGTGCGCCGCGGCGTACGCGTCGGTTCCGGTTCGGGGCGTACGCGGAGGTCACGGCCCACATCGCTACCGGTCTGGTGCACTGGCTCCTCGGCTTCCCGGATCGCGCGCTCGAGCATGCGGACGCCGCGCAGCCTTTGGCCGACGCGTCCGGACACCCGTTCACGCTGGCGTATGCACGGTTCCACTCGGGCCTGCTCCACCTCTGGAGACGCGAGCCGGAGGCTGCCCTGGCACGCGCGCTGAGCGTCCTGGAGATCGCGGACGAGCATGCGTTCCTGATCTGGACGGCCGTGGGTACCTGCCTCCGGGGCGCTGCCCTGGCCGGCACCGGCCGCGCCGAGGAAGGTCTGGAGCAGATCCGCGGCGGCATGACCAGCTATCAGACGCTGACGACCCGCCCTCCGGTCTTCTGGCCGATGCTGCTGGCCATGGAGGCGGGCGTGGCGGGCCAGGCCGGCCAACTGCAGGACGGCCTCGCCCTGCTCGAGGAGGCGATGGGCGGCGTCGAGCCGGACGCCCGGAACGTGCTCTCCTCCGACCTCTGCAGGCTGCGGGCGGAGCTCGTCATGGCGCGGTCCCCGGAGGACACGGAACGAGCCGAGACCTGGCTGCAGAAGGCGCTGGTCATCGCCGAGAAGGCCGACGCGAGACTGCTGGCGCTGCGGGCGGCCACCAGCCTCTACCGAATGCACCAACGAGGGGAGCGCGCGGAAGAGGCGCGCCACGTGCTCGAGGCTGCCCATCAGAGGATGACGGAAGGCTTCGCGACGGCGGACGTGCGGGACGCCGAGGCGCTCCTGCACGGGGGCGCGTAGACCGTTGCGTCGGCCGCGAAGGAGCCCGTGCGTCCCGTGAGACCGCCCCCCGACGGTAACGACCTCGACCGTGGTCCGGGCGTCGGCCCGACCGACGCCTTGAGCCTGCGCGTCAGCGTGGCCACGCTCGTGCGCGTGGTCTTCGGCGCAGCGCCGGACGGAACGACCCTGGTGGCGTTGGAGCGCACGGCAACCGTGCGCAGGGGACGACGACGCGGCGAGGTGACCGTGGTCGCGAAGCCCTTCGGGGGCGGCGCGACGCTCACCGACCCTGCCGCGCTGCGGGAAGCGATCGGGGATTTCCGTTTCGACAGCGACCGCTCGCGCCGCGAGCAGGACTTCCGGCTCCAGGTGCGTCCCGAGGCCTGGGAACGGGTGAAGCGGATCTGCCTGGACCATCTGCGGCCCGGAGAGCAGAGCATCCTCGATCCCAGTCCGCATCGCGAGCTTGCCGAGGAGCTCCTCGACAGCGTGGGGCTGGCCATACGGCCGGAGCACTACCGGCTCACGCCGCTGGGTATGCGCGTTCTAGACGCGCCGCGGCCGTCGACGAGCGTCCGAGCCCCGGGCCGCCCGACCGTGCGGGTCTACTACGTGTTCGAGGCGCGGTGGCAGGCGTCGTCGATCGTACGGGCCATGGTGAAAAGCAGTCGCGAAACCTCGGATCGCGACCTCTCGTTGTCGGCCCTCCGGCATGCGGAGGAAGGAGGGCGGGGACGGGCCAACGGCGTCCTCGTGCTCGGGCTCGACGCGTTGAGAGCGGCAGTTCTGTCGACGCCGGAGGGTGATCGCGGCGCATCGCTGACCCTCGACGGGCACCGGCTGGCCGGCAACGTTCCCATCATCCTGGACGACGTGGAGCTGCCCGGGTACCGCTCGTACGGGCCGCCGACCGTCTAGACGCACCGGGGCGGGCGCGCTCGAAGCACCCGCCCCGGTGCGGCCCACGTGCGCTCAGTGACGTTCGTGAACCACGAGGTTGCCGCCCAGAATGGGCTTGTCGCACAGCTCCGGCCACTCGCCGAGGGCCGAGATGGTCGGTGGCTGCAGGTACGTGGGGTGCTCTGCGGTCGGCTCCGCGAACCAGCTCCACGCGACGGAATCGTGGCCTACACCAGGCGAGCCACCATCGGTGACCACCGCGGCCACGATCTGGCCCACGCGCGAGCCGCTTCCCGGCGGATGCTTGGGGCCGCCAGAGCCTTCGTCTTCATGGCCCCCGCTGCAGCCGTCCTCCTCCTCGTGACCGCCTCCGGCGGTGGTGCCGTCCTCACCGCTGCAGCCGCCCTCCTCGGTGGTGTCGTCGCAGCCGGTCTCGCCACCGATCTCGGGGCCACCCCCGGGGCCGCCCTCGTCGTGGCCGGCGGCCGCGGCCTTGCTGTCGTAGGTCACCAGGCCGACGAAGTAGGCCGTCGTCCCGTCGATGACCACGCCGGTATCGAGGACGTCGGGGGCGACCTCCGCCACGATCTCACGGTGCAGCGAGCCGTCGGCACCGACGACGAGGTAGTGGAACTGGCCCCGGTCGCCCCTAGACTTGAACGCGTCGAACCACACGAGGTCGGCGTACGCCAGCTTCTCTTCGCCCGGCGATACCTCCATACCGCGCCCACCCATCCACACGATCTCGACATCGCCGGTGGCGCTCGGCGCCGGGCCGAGACCGAGGGCGTCGAGCTGGGGCGGGTCAGGGCTGAGCACCTGCCCGCACGAGGTCAGCACGACCAGCAGGAAGGGCGCGAGCGGCAGGACCGCTCTCGGAATCCGCATGGCGATCGTCCCCCTTTGCGTGCGGCCCCTGTCTACGAGACCCGGGGCCTCGGGTCGAGACCGGCCTGGCCTCGAGCCGGGGCGGAGTCCCGAGGGCCGCGAGCCCGTCGGGCTCCTGGGAGCGCGTCAGGGGACGCGCTCCCAGGGCCAAGAATCCTGTGCCGGTCGAGTTACGGAAGGGCGTAGTCGTGGATGAACTCGATCACCTGGAGGGCGTCATCGGCCGCCCGCGCGAAGCCGGCGACGTTGGAGCCCGTGGCGTTCACGCCGGAGCCGGGCGCCAGGCCGCTGCTCGGTTCGTAGCTGTCGAAGACGTAGTCCATGATCGACACGGTCTGCTTCTCATAGGTGGTCGGATTGCCCAGCGTGGGCAGCAGCAGGTCAGCTTCGACCGACCCGTAGCGATTCTGGCGGTCGTAGCTGTAGCCCGTGTAGTGGTCGTAGCCGCCTGCGTTGAGCCCCAGGAACTCGTTGATGTAGACGACCTCGTCCACGTCGATGATCCCGGTCTTGTCCGCGCCGGCCGCGAACAGGGCGGCGGCGATGTCCAGCCAGCTATCGGGCAGGGGGTTGGTGGTCGGGTAGCCGACCAGGTCGTCCGGCAGCGTGATGACCGTGGTGCCGTCAGTGGTGGTCAGGGTTCCGTCGGCGTTCGTCATCATCTGCAGGTAGAGGGCGACGTTCTCCAGGGGAGAGTCGATCACCTGTACGGTTCCGTCGGCCAGCATGGCGGCCAACCGACCGGCGGGATCCGTCGTGATGCCGGTGCCCGAGGCAAGCGTGGTCATGGCCGCGTCGTACGCCTTCTGCAGCACCTTCGACGGCGAGCGCACGAGGTTCAGCCGGCCGAAGTCGACCTCCATCACATAGGGCAGATCCTCCTCGGTCAACTCACACTTGGGTTCGGGTCCGTCGATGGATACCACCAGGTGCAAGAGTTCCGTATTCGGGTCAGGGTTGGCTGGGTCGACGGCGTAGCTTGCCACGGGCAGCACGCAGTCCAACGCGACCTCCGGAACGACCGGCGTTCCGTCCTCGTTCAGCGCTTTGACCTCTTCGGTGATCGGTTTGCCGTCGGCGTCACGGTACAGCACCCAGAGATCGCCGTAGACGTCCCCCTTCTTGCCGCCG
>CAZIBD010000011.1:9978-36019 GCA_964536935.1 uncultured bacterium
GCCGCCGTTCCCGCCTCCGCCGGCATCCGGCGGAGGACCGTTCTTCAACGGCGCGAGAGCGCCGCCCTGGTTCGGAGCCGGGAACGGGCCGCGCTGGTAGGTGAGCTGCATCCGGGAGGTCTCGCCGAGCTGGAAGCTGGCCGTCACGCGCTCCCCGGCCCGCAGCTCGAGCGAGGTCGTGTAGAGGTCGGGGCCGTGGCCCGCGGTGATCTTGTAGGTGCCGGGCTCGAGGTCGGCCAGCACGTGATCGCCGTAGCTGTAGTCGACCAGCTCGGGACCGGTCATGACGGTGACGTGCGCGTTCTGCGGCGTGACGTTCACCGTCAGCGTTGCGGTCGTCCCCGTGACCGGGGCGTCGTGCAAGGTGCAGGCTGCCAGGGTCAGCAGGAATAGGACCCCACCGACGACGCTGACAGACGCAAACATGCGCCTCATGGTCGCTCCTTGTCCCCGTGGGTTTTGGGCTATCAGCGTTCGCCGAGAGTCAGATCGGCTGGGAGTTGCGGCAGTTCAACGCGGCCCCACGAATCGGTGATCCGGCACGTGCCCTTGTGCCCATTACGCACGGGCACGGGGGTCGGGGAAAGGGCCAAGAGTCCTGTCCGTGACGACAAATCAGACCGCAGCGCTAGGGAATCGGTGGCCACCTACCGTGGCGCCACCGTCAGGTTGACCGTCCGGTCGCCCGTGTAGTCGACGGTCACCGGCTCGCCGGCATAGAACTCGCCGCCCTCGCCCAGGACGCCGTCGTGATCGACGTCGGTGCCGGCTTCCAAGGTGTAGCTGCCGGCGGCGATGCCCGCAAGCGCGTACCGGCCGGCGGCATCCGCACGAACCTGGGCCACCACTGTCGCTCCCTGCCTGAGCCTCACCAGGAGGTCGGAGGCGTTGGCGGTGAGCGCCACGCGCGCCGCCTGTACGGCGGCCGCGGCGTCGATCAGGCCGGCACCGTAGACATCGTCGAACCCGGCGGCACCGAGGTCGGTGGCCGTCCCCCTGAGGAGGACGCGGACGTCGTCCGGACCCAGCGCACGGTCGACGCTGCGCATCAGGCCCACGAGCCCGGCGACGTGCGGGCTCGCCATGCTCGTGCCCTGCATGTACTGGAAGGTCGTCGCGCTCGGGCCGGTGCTGTAGATGCCATCGGCGCTGCTGGCGCTCATGTCACCACCCGGGGCCACCACGTCCAGCGCCGGTCCGTAGGCGCTGTACGGGGCCCGCACGCCGTTGCGGTCGACCGCACCGACCGCGATGGTCGTGGCCAGAGCGGCGGGATAGAGCAGGCCGGCGCCGGTGTTCCCGGCCGCTGTCACGACCGTGACGCCCTGGAGGGCGGCTGCGGTGACGGCCTGGTCGAGCAGCAGGCTGTAGTCGGCCGTACCGAGGCTGAGGTTCACCGCGTCGACCGGCTTCGTAAGCGCTCCCGCCCCGGCGACGTCATAGCCGGCCGCGTAGTAGAGGGCCGTGATGAGGGCCGAGGACGGCAGCGGGCAGCCGGGGAGGGACTGCCCGATCTTGAGCGGCAGGAGCCGGACGCCGGGCGCGACGCCGGCGATGCCAACGCCGTTGCCGGCCACCGCCGCCACGGTGCCGGCCACATGCGTCCCATGCTCGCCACAATCGTCCCCCGCGCTCGTCGAGGGATCGCCGTCGCCGTCCCCGAAGTCGTAGCCGCTCAGCATGTTGGCCGCGAGGTCGACGTGGTTCGTCACGAAGCCGTTGTCGATCACCGCCACCGTCACGTCTGCGGAGCCCAACGTCACGTCCCAGGCGGCAGGCATGCCGATCTGCGGCATGTCCCACTGAAGGCCGTAGTCGGGGTCGGCCGGCACCCACAGCGGCCGGTAGAGGTAGTCGGGCTCGACATGAGCCACCCGGGCGTCGCCCTCGAGGTCGCGCACGGCGTCCTCCACGGCGTGGCTCGTTCCGACCACGACGAGGGGCACGGCGCTGCCCAGCACCCGCCCGAGCGTCAGGCCGTGATCCTCGGTCAGCGTCCGCGCCGCCGTCAACACGTCCGCGGACGTGAGCGTCGTCCCTGCTGGCACGAGGCCGCTCCCCCGGCTGATGGCGGCCGTCATCCCGCGGTCCAGGGCGACGAGCACCCGGCCCGGCGCGTAGTCCCGTCCGGACGTGAGGAAACTTGCGGGTGGCGAACGCCCGGGCCCTCCGCCCGGCGCGATGGACTGGGGAAGGATCTTGCCTGCAAGATCGCTCACCGTGCCGCTCAGGCTCGGGAAGCGCATGCTCACCGTGACGACCTCGAGCGGCTCGGCCCCACGGAGAAGGACGCTGGCGGCGTAGTCGCCGACCGGCAGGCCGGTGCGGTCCACGCTCAAGGTCACGGTGGCGTCGCCGCTGCCCGCGGTCTGGCTCACACTCAGCCAGCCTTGATCCGTCTCGGCGGTCCAGGCCCCGTCCGCCGTGATGCTGACTTGCGCGGTCGAGGCGCCGTCGAAGCGTACGTAGCCGGGAACGGCAAGGATGCGGGCGGCAGGATGCCCGTCCGGGGTCGGCGAGGTACATGCGGCCAGGACCAGCAGGGCCGGGCCGACGAGCGCGATCGCTCGAAGCGCGGTGCGCACGGTCATCACCCCTCCCCCAGCAGGGGCCCTGATGGGGGCCGCTCGGCTACGAACGCCCCCGGGGCGCCGAACCGGGACCGCCGGATGAACGCGGTGAAGGACGCGGGCCGACGCGATTCCGCGCCTCACGGTTCCCCTGCTGGCACACGTGACCTTCCACGCTCACTGTAGCCCCGGTCCGGCGAGGGCCCGAGCGCCAAGCGCACAGCGCACAGGACCGGCCGCGATCGGCCGTAAACCTTTCCCTCTCGCACCGTGTCGATGGCCGCCGTTTGGCCGCTCCCGACGGCTAGACTACGTTCACGCCAGGAACCGAGGGGAGAAGGGGTGGACTTCGAGAAGCTCGGCGCGTTCTACCTGGGCCGCGAGGTGGAGCCGGAGGGTCACCGGCTCACCGAGCAGGCCCTCCTCTACGACGCCAACGACCTGACGACCCACGCCGTCATCGTCGGCATGACGGGCAGCGGCAAGACCGGCCTCGGCATCGACCTCATCGAAGAGGCCGCCATGGACGGCGTGCCGGTCCTGGCCATCGATCCCAAGGGCGACCTGACCAACCTCGCGCTCGCCTTCCCCGAGCTCAGGGCCGAGGACTTCGAGCCCTGGGTCGACGGCGGCGAGGCGGAACGGCGCGGGCTGACGCGCGCCGCCTACGCCGCCGCCCAGGCGCAGGCCTGGCGCGAGGGGCTGGCGTCGTGGGGGATGCAGCCGGAGCGCATCGCGCGCCTGCGCGACGCGGCCGACCTGCGCATCTACACGCCGGGGTCGAGCGCCGGCCGGCCGCTGTCGGTGCTGCGCTCCTTCGCTGCTCCGGGCACCGCCGTGCTGGCCGACGCCGACCTGCTCGGCGAGCGCCTCGAGACCACCGTCACGGCGCTGTTGACGCTGCTCGACCTCGACGCCGACCCGCTTACCAGCCGCGACCACATCCTGCTCTCCACGCTGCTCGAGCACGCCTGGCGCCAGGGCCGCGACCTCGGCATCGCCGACCTCATCCAGGCGGTGCAACGCCCGCCGGTACGCACCATCGGCGTGATGGACCTGGACACCGTCTATCCCCCGAAGGACCGGATGGGGCTGGCGCTCCGGCTGAACAACCTGCTGGCGGCCCCCGGCTTCGAGGTGTGGACCCAGGGCGACCCGCTCGACCTGCAAGCGCTCCTCTTCCGAGCCAGCGGCCGCGGCCGCGTGGTGGTGCTGAGCATCGCGCATCTGTCGGACGCCGAGCGGACCTTCTTCCTGTCACTGCTGCTCAACGAGGTGGTGGCGTGGACGCGCGCCCAGCAGGGCACCTCGAGCCTGCGTGCCCTGGTGTACGTCGACGAGCTCGTCGGGCTCATGCCGCCGGTGGCGCAGCCCCCGACCAAGAAGCCGCTGCTGACGCTGCTCAAGCAGGCCCGCGCCTTCGGGGTGGGGCTCGCGCTCGCCACCCAGAACCCGGTGGACCTGGACTACAAGGGGCTCTCCAACGCAGGCAGCTGGTTCATCGGCCGCCTGCAGACCGAGCGCGACAAGGCACGCGTGATGGACGGCCTGAGCAGCGCCGCCAGCGGAGCCGCCGACCCGGACGCGCTCGACGCGCTCATCAGCGGGCTGCCCAAGCGCACCTTCCTGCTCCACAACGTGCACGAGAAGCAGCCCGTACTGTTCCAGACGCGGTGGGCGATGTCGTACCTGGCCGGGCCGCTGGCGCGCGAGCAGCTGCGGCGTCTGCCGGAGGCGCAGGCCGGGGCCGCGATGGCGGGCGCCGGTGCGGACGGCCCGGCGGCGGCTGCCGGCGGCATGGCCCAGGCGAGCGGCGCCGGGGACGCCGGCCCGGCGGCGGGAGCCGGTGGTCTTCACCCGGTAGCGGACACCGCTGCGCCCGGGCCGGCCGCCAGCGTGCCGTCACCGGCGAGCGCCGCGGCGACCACCCGGCCCTTCCCCTCCGAGCCGACCGGTCGCGCGCCCGTGCTGCCGCCCGACGTGCCGCAGCTCTTCGCGCCGCTCGACGGCCCCTCCGAGGGCGCCCACTACCTGCTACACGTCGCAGGCGTCGCCGACGTCGCCTACAGCCAGCAGACGCTGGGCGTCGACGAGCAGCGCACCATCGCCCGTCTGGTCGAGCCCGTCGACGGTCCCGTCCCGGTGACCTGGGCCGAGGGGCACGAGGTGGCGCTCGAGCTCAACACCCTGGAGCGCCAGCCTCGGCCCGACCTGGGCTTCGGCGCGCTGCCCGACGTGACGCTGGACGGCGCCGCCGTCAAGGAGTGGAGCCGGCTCTTCGAGCGTCACATCCGCACCGCCGAAGGCCTCACGCTGCTGCGCTGCACGGCGCCCAAGCTGCTGAGCCGGGTCGGGGAGAGCGAGCGCGACTTCCGGGTGCGTTGCGCCCAGGCGGCCCGCGAGGTCCGCGACGGCCAGCGCGAGAAGCTGCGCGAGCGCTTCGAGTCGAAGATGGCCACCCTCTCCGACCGCCTCAGCCGTGCCGAGCTCACCGTGCAACGCGAGGCGCAGCAGGCCGGACAGCGCAAGGTCGATGCCGCCATCAGCGTGGGAACGGCCCTGCTGGGCTCCTTCCTGGGGCGTCGCGGGGTGGCGGCCTCACGGGTCAGCACCGCGCTCAATAACGTAAACCGCATTCCCGAGGAGGCGGCCGACGCTCAGCGCGCACGAGAGACCGCCGAGCGCATCCGCTCCCAGCTCGCCGACCTGCAGGGGGAGCTCGAGCGCGAGCTCGCGGAGCTGGACTTGCCCGACGCGGACGCCCTGGAGCTCGAGCCGGTGCGTGTACTGGCCAAGAGCACCGGCATCGCCACGCGCTACGTGGGCCTGCTGTGGATCCCGTTCCGGCGCGACGCCGACGGCAGCTGGCAGGCCGCGACGACGTTTGCGCTCCACGCTTCGTAGCCCTCGGCGCGGCGCGCAACGCCGGCGCGTGTGAACCGGCGTAAGAATCTCGTGGGGACGCCTCGTATAGGCTGTCGTGGGTTCGCGTGGCGTGGGAGGGAGAAGGGAGTCCGCTGCGATGGAGAACGTGGTGTCCGGGGGCACCTGGAATCTCAGCGTGGCGAAGCATCCTCGCGCGACGGTCGCGTGGCTGGCGGCCGCGAGTGCCGCCTACGTAGGGGCGTTCTTCCTGCTGGGGCCGCCGCTGGGCGTGGCCGTCATGTCGCTGATGACGGTGCCGGCAGCGATCGCGGGCTGGCGGCTGGGCGCGCTGGGCGGTTCGGTCGCGGCGGTGGCGCTGGCCGGGCTCAACGCGGCGCTGGCGCTGGCGTTGGGCGACGGGCGCGTGCTCGAGGCCGGAACCGTTCCCGGCTTCCTCCCGCTGGGGTTGATCGCGGTGGCCTCCGCCATGGCGGTGGGCGCCTTCCGAGAACGACAGGCGCTGCTGGTGGCCGCCAGGGCGCGCCTCCAGGAGAAGCTGGTGGAGAGCGAGCGCTTGACGGCTGCGTTGGGGGCAAGCGAGGAGCGTTTCCGGATGCTCGCCGAAGAGGCCTTGCCGGGCGTGTACCTCATCCAGGACGACGTCTTCCAGTACGTGAACCCGGCGTTCGCCGGCGTGTTCGGGTACGAGCCCGCCGAGATCGTCGGGCGCCTCGGAAAGCTCGACCTGACGGCCCCGGAGGACCGGGCGACCGTGCGCGCCAGACTCGACGCTCGGCTGCAGCAGTCGGCACCCTCGCAGCCCTACCGATTCTGCGGGCTTCGCAAGGACGGCAGCCGGGTGCGGGTGGAGGTGCTCGGACGCTCGCTGCAGCTGAACGGACGGCCCGCCATCCTGGGCACCCTGATGGACCGCACGCGCGAGGAAGCGGACGAGGCGGAGCTGCACCTGCGACTGCGCGCGATGGAGGCCGCTCCGGTAGGGATCGTGGTCACCGACCCCGAAGGCATCATCGAGTGGGCCAATCCCCACGCCGCGACCGTGACGGGGTACTCGCTGGAAGAGCTGCGGGGCCGGCACACCCGCCTCTTCGGCTCGGGCCGGCAAGGCCGCGCGTTCTACCAGGAGTTGTGGGACACCGTCACAACCGGGCGGGTGTGGAGCGGAGAGCTGGTGAACCGCCGCAAGGACGGCGCCGAGTACCACGAGCGCATGAGCATCAACCCCGTGTCCGGCGCCGACGGAAGGGTCACGCACTTCGTGGCGGTGAAGGAGGACATCACCGAGCGCCGCGCCGCCGAGGAGCGCATCCGGGCGCTGAACGACGACCTGAAGGTGCAGCTGGGCCGCCTCGTGGCGCTCCACGACATCGACGAGGTCATCACCAGCGGCCGGGAGCTGCACACGGCGCTGGCCAGCTTCGTCGACATCGCCCAGGCCAGCCTCGGCGTCGACGCGATCTGGGTGGATCTGCACCACCCCGACAGCGACACGGTCGAGTTGCTGCAGATGCGGGGCTGGCATGAGCCTCCCGAGCCCGGATTTCGGCTCCCGGTCACCAGCACCCTGGTGGGGAAGGCCGTCAGCGGGCAGCGGACCCTCGTGCTGCGCAGCAGGGGCGAGATCGCGCGGCGCTTCCCGGACGACGAGCGCCTCGCCCGTGAGGACTTCGAGATGTTCGGCGTGGTGCCCATGGTGGCGCGGGGAACGCTTCACGGCGGGCTCGCCTTCGCCCATCGCAGCCCCCACCCCGTCGAGCCCGCCTGGATCGGCTTCGCGGAGGCGCTCGCGACCCAGGGCGCCATCCTCATCGAGAACGCCACGCTCCTCAGCAACCTTCGAACCAGCAACGACGAGCTGCGGGCCGCGTACGACGCCACCATCGAAGGCTGGTCGCGGGCTCTGGACTTGCGCGACCGGGAAACGGAGGGCCACAGTCGCCGGGTCACCGAACACACCCTCCGCCTGGCACGTGCCATGGGCCTGCCCGAGGATGAACTCGTCCACATCCGGCGCGGTGCGCTGCTGCACGACATCGGCAAGATGGGCGTGCCCGACAGCATCCTTCAGAAGCCCGGCCCCCTCAACGAGGACGAGTGGGGCATCATGCGGCGCCACACCACAGAGGCGCGCGACCTGCTGGCTCCGATCACCTTCCTGGGTCCTGCCCTGGCCATCCCCTTCTCGCATCACGAGCGCTGGGACGGCGGCGGCTACCCCGAGGGGCGCGCAGGCGAGGCCATCCCCCTGGCAGCCAGGATCTTCGCGGTCGCCGACGTGTACGACGCGCTCACCAGCGACCGGCCCTACCGCAAGGCGTGGTCGCGTCCGCAGGCCCTCCAGCACATCCGCGACGGTGCCGGGACGCACTTCGACCCGCAGGTCGTGGACGCCTTCCTGGCGCTGCAGTCCGTGGCCCCGGAGTGAACCGGCAACCCGGAGCGAGGAATCGCCCGGGACCGAAGCAGCCCGAGGCCTCGTAGCACAGCTTCTCGACATCGTGGAAGAGGACTTACGTGCCTGACGACAAGATCGCAACCCTGCTGGCGTTGGACGAGGACCGCGCGCCCTTCGGCGCCATGGCGCCCGCGATCCACCAGACGTCGCTGTTCACCTTCGACCGCTACGAGGACTTCGTAGCCGCAGTCGAGGGCGCGAGCGACCACTTCATCTATACGCGCGGCCGCAACCCGACCGTCGACCTGTTCGAACGCAAGGTGGCCGAGCTGGAAGGGGCGGAAGCTGCCAGGGCCTTTGCGAGCGGCATGGGCGCCATCAGCTCGACCATCCTGGCCCAGCTCGAGGCCGGCGATCGCGTCGTCTGCCTACGCAACGTCTATCCGGATACCTACAAGCTCCTCACGCAGTTCCTCCCCAGGTTCGGAGTGCACACCACCTTCGTCGACGGCACCGACACCGACGCCCTGCTCGGCGCGCTCGATGGCGCCAAGCTCCTGTACCTGGAGAACCCGTCGTCGCTCACGTTCGATCTCCAAGACGTTCGGACGCTTGCCGGCGCGGCGCGCGAGCGCGACATCGTGACGATCCTGGACAACTCATGGGCGTCCCCGATCTTCCAACAGCCGATCGCACTCGGTGTGGACCTCGTGGTCCACTCGGCAAGCAAGTACCTATCCGGCCACTCGGACGTCGTGGCCGGCGTCGTTGCGGGAAGCTCCGCCAGCATCGCAAGGATCTCGGGGCTCGAGTACGCGGTTCTCGGCGCGAAGCTCTCCCCCTTCGACGCCTGGCTGTTAGCGCGCGGCCTGAGGACCCTGCCGCTGCGCATGGCCCAGCACTACGAGAACGCCCTCCGCGTGGCGACCTTCCTCGAAGCCCAGCCGCAGGTGGCACGCGTACGCTATCCAGCGCTCCCTAGTCATCCTCAGCACGAGCTCTTCCGCCGGCAGTTCTCGGGAGGGAGCGGGCTGCTCAGCTTCGAGGTCCGGCCGGATCTCGAAAGCGGCGTTCCGCCCTTCGCCAACGCTCTCCGGCTGTTCCACCTCGGGGTGAGCTGGGGCGGGTACGACAGCCTCGCCTACCCCGCCGCCATCGGCTATTCCAGTGGCGGACCGACCAATGCCATCCGCGACTTCGGTGTCCCGCGAACGCTGATCCGGCTCCACGTCGGGCTCGAAGACGCCGACGATCTCATCGACGACCTGCAACGCAGCCTTGCCGCACTCGAAAGGACGTGAGCGAGCCGGCCGGTCCGTCCGCTGGTGGCAGACCGCCGACGCTCGCCGGGATCACCGGTCGATCATGCGCTCCGAAGCCTCGCTGTAGCGATGGCCGTGGAAGGTGAGCTTAGCCGCCGCCTCGTCGATCTTCGCGAGGTCGGCGGGCGTGAGCTCGAGATCGGCGGCGCCGATGTTCTCCTCGAGGCGGTGCAGCTTGGTCGTGCCCGGGATGGGCACGATCCAGGGCTTCTGCGCGAGCAGCCAGGCGAGCGCGACCTGCGCCGGCGTCGCCTCCTTCTCCGTGGCGATCCGGCTGAGCAGGTCCACCACGCCCTGGTTGGCCTTGCGGTTCTCGGGGCTGAAGCGGGGCACGCTGGCGCGGAAGTCGTTGTCGGCGAAGCTCGTGGTCTCGTCGATCTTGCCGGTGAGGAAGCCCTTGCCGAGCGGCGCGAAGGGCACGAAGCCGATGCCGAGCTCCTCCAGGGTAGGCATGGTCTTGCTCTCCGGCTCGCGCCACCACAAGGAGTACTCGCTCTGCAGCGCGGTCACCGGCTGCACGGCGTGCGCGCGGCGGATGGTCTGGGCGCTGGCTTCGGAGAGCCCGAAGTGCCGGACCTTGCCCTCCTGGATGAGCTCCTTGACGGTGCCTGCGACGTCCTCGATCGGTACGTCGGGGTCGACGCGGTGCTGGTACAGAAGATCGATGGTGTCGACGCCCAGGCGCGCGAGGGAGGCCTCGGTGGTCCTGCGGATGGTGCCCGGACGGCTGTCGAGACCGCTGGCCCTACCGCTCTGCTCGACGTCGAAGCCGAACTTGGTGGCGATGGCCACGCGGTCGCGGACCGGCGCGAGGGCCTTGCCGACGAGCTCCTCGTTGGCGAACGGGCCGTAAACCTGAGCTGTGTCGAAGAAGGTGACACCCTGCTCGACGGCGCTCCGGATGAGCTGGATCATGTCGTTCGTGTCGGCCGCCGGGCCCAGGCCGAAGCTCATGCCCATGCAGCCGAGGCCGAGGGCCGAGACGCGCAGATCCTTGCCGAGGGTACGTTCTTCCATGATCATCCGGTCCTCTCGTGAGGGACGATCCTGACCGTCGCCGCGCGAGCGTGGGCGCCGATCATGGGATCGAGGTAGGGGCTTCCGCCATACTTGCTCCGGTAGGCACCGTCAATGCGGTCGTTGATCGGCCCTTCGACCGGCTCGAACCCGACCTCCTTCGCCAGGCCGGCGGCGGTGATCCGGCCGGCCTTCTGCTGCATCGCCGCCTGGTACCAGCGCGAGCGCGTCCCGTTGTAGGCGCGGACGTAGAGGCCGCCCTCGACGACCACGGACCAGATCCAGGTCGGCGTGCCGTAGGTGGCGCCGTCCTCGCGGAACGGGGAGATGTGCAGGTCGTCGGTCGCGGCGATCCGGCGGAGCTCGTCTTCGTTCCAGGGGCTCATAGGGCATCCTTCCACACGGTTCGGATTCACCTGGTCACGTCCGGTACGACTCGTCGGTGACGTGCTCCACCCAGTCGACCGGCGAAGCGTCGTCGGGCCCGCTGGATCGCGACGCGCTTCGCGGCGACGGCAGCGGTCTGGCTCGAAGGCCAGGCCCGCCACGCCGCGCGCGCACGGCGTGAGGCTCCGCAGCGGCCCTGAACGAAGGCTAGCCGACGAGCGCCCGGAATCCCTAGACCGACTCTCCGCTGTGCTTGCCTGATCCTGTCACAAGGGCGCGCCGTGGACCCGGTCCCGGCCTGGGGCGTGCTAACACTTCGTTAGGTGATCAGGCATGCAGTTGTGCAGGGAGCAGGTCTGACGCTGCTTTACGGCCGCCCTTGAGCAGACGCCCCGGAGACGCTCGTGCCGCGCGACCCCGTTTCCGGCAGCCTTGAGCCCGTGCGCGAGCAGCGGCCTCGGGCGCCCGTCCGGGAAGCGAGAGGAGACGATCCCGTGCCGACCGCAGCGATGAACGGCACCACCCTCTACTACCAGACCGCCGGCCAGGGCCCCCCGTGCCTGGCCATGCACGGCGGGCTCGGCCTCGACCACCACGAACTCAGCCCCTGGCTCGACCCACTGGGCGACGTGTTCCAGCTCATCTACTACGACCACCGCGGCAACGGCGCCTCCGGTCGGCCGCCGCGCGACACGCTCACCCACGCGCAGCTCGCCGACGACGCGGCGGCGCTGGCGAGCCACCTCGGTCACGAGAAGGTCGCCGTGCTGGGCTTCTCCTACGGCGGCTTCATCGCGCTGGAGTTCGCGCTACGCCACCCCGAGCGCCTCAGCCACCTCATCCTCATGGGCACGGCCCCCGCCCTGCTGCCGGGCGCCGAGGTGCTTGCCAACGCCAGGCGGCTGGGCGCGTCCGCTGCCCAGCTGGAGGCGCTCGAGTCGGAGGACGAAGCTGACACCGACCAGGCCTTCGGCAAGCTCATCGAGGTGGAGTGGCCGCTGTACTTCCACGCCTACCGGCCCGGGTACGCCCGCCTGCTCGACGATGTCGTCTATTCGGTGCGGGGCCAGCCGCCGGCCACCGAGACCGCGGCGTACGACGTTACGGCGCGGCTCGGCGAGATCACGGCGCCGACCCTGATCCTGGCGGGACGCAGCGACTTCGTGTGCCCGCCCTCGCAGGCGGAGGTCATGCACCGCGGCATCCCCGGCTCGGAGCTGCACGTCTTCGAGAAGAGCGGGCACATGCCGTACGTGGAGGAGCCGGAGGCGACCTTCGCGGCCGTGCACGACTGGCTCGCGCGCAACCGCTGAGCCGCTTCGGCGGCCCGGGTTTCCCGGCCAGCGCGTCGTGCTCCTGGCCGGGGCTGGCGCGATGCAACGCGTGCAGAGGGCGCGGGCTAGGCCGGATGAGGGGAACGGCTCGGCGCGCGCCACGTCCAGGCGAACCAGACCGTGGCGAGGTTGAACGCGATGCCCGCCGCGATGAGCGCGATGCCGTGGGCCGAGCCGTAGCTCGGCAGCCCGACCCCATCGAAGGCGACGAAGAAGGCAGCGAGGGCGAAGTTCGACCAGCGGCACCAGCGGTAGGGGAGCGTCAGCGACAGGACGACCATGACGATCGGCAGTAGCATGACCAGCGATGCGGCGAACAGGAGCGAGTCGCTGACCAGCATGCCGTCTCCTTCTCCGCTCGCGATCCGCTGCATCATGCCCGGCTCCAGGAACCGCAGGACGTCGCCCTGCAACCCGGTCAGCATGCGTGCGACCCAGAGAGCCGAGAGCTTGATTCGAACGTCAGCCATGCGTCGATCGCCTTCGGTGAGGCGCAGGAAGATGAAGAGCCACGATGCGAGGCGTCTGGAAGGGGTTGGCTTCCATTGTCCGCTGGCATTCGGGGACGCCCCAGGGCCAAAGGTCCTCGCGAGCGGCGTTGGGCTCGAGGCGCGCCCCAGCCGGCGTGCTACGCCTGCCGGTACCCGGCGGCGATCAGCTTCCGTGAGATGCCCCGGGCGGCGTCGACCACCGCCTGCCCGAGGCGCTCGAAGTCGACCGACGGCACGGCCTGCTGCGATCCGCTCAGGCTGATGGCCGCCACCACGGAGCCATCGCCGCCGAGAACAGGAGCCGCGACGCACTGGATGCCCACTTCGCGCTCCTGGCGGTCGGTCGCGTAGCCTCGCTCCCGGGTGCGAGCCAGCTCGTCACGCAGCTCCTGCGGATCGCAGATGGTGTTCTCGGTGAACCCGACCAGTGGTACGGCCGACAGGAAGGCGGACACGAAGTCGTCGTCCATGTAGGCGAGCACGGCCTTCCCCAGGCCGGTGCAGTGCAAGGGGGCTCGCCGCCCCTGCGACGAGTAGTTGACGTTGCGCTTCAGCGGGTGGATCGCATCCAGATAGAGCACCTCGAACCCGTAGGGGATGGCCAGGTAGGCGATCCGCTCGTCCTGACCGAGCAGGTCCTCCAGGTGCGGCGTCGCGTAGTCGCGGAGCACCATCCTCGACGATGCCAGGTAGCCGAGCTCGAGGCAGCGGAGCCCGAGCTGGTACCTCCGACTGTCCTTGTCCTGCCGCACCATCCCGGAGGCCGCCAGGGTCGCCATGGTCGTGCTGACGCTGCTCTTGGCGATGCCGGTCGCGCGACTCAGCTCGCTCACGCCCCATTCGGGCCGCGACTCCGTGAAGCACGCGAGCACTGCAAGCGCCTTCTGGAGCGACCTGTTCAACTGCGGCACCGCCGTCCGACCACGGCTGCCGGGCGCGCGTGTCCCACCATCGGAGATCGGCGTCAACTTGTCGCTCATACCACCTCTCATGGCTCCGAGGCGCGTTGTCGCCGCCTCGCGCCCCGCTGACGGGTCAGCCCCACCTGTGTCCTCTTTGGAACGGTTTCCAGCTTGCCCGCCCTGGCGTCGTGCCTTAGAGTAGCGCGTTCAAAACTGCGAACGGCGTTCTTACATACTGAACACCGCTCGGCACGGGCCGTCCAAGGCACGGCGACGTCAGAGGTTGGTGAGGCGATGGAAGATACGAGATTGCACGGCGTGATCGTGCCGATGCTCACGCCGCTCACCTCGGATGGCTCGGCGCTCGCGGTCGAGGCCATTCCGTCGCTGGTGGAGTTCCTGATCACGGCAGGGGTCCACGCGCTGTTCGTGGCAGGCACGACGTCCGAAGGACCGCTGCTGAGCGTGAGCGAACGGCGAACGCTGTTGGAACGCACGGTCCTGGCGGTCGA
Organism: uncultured bacterium; assembly: GCA_964536935.1. Classification (GTDB taxonomy): domain Bacteria; phylum Deinococcota; class Deinococci; order Deinococcales; family Trueperaceae; genus JASBRS01. The sequence goes on from CAZIBD010000011.1 coordinate 23,795, forward strand.
CGATCGTCTTCCCGTGGTGTTGCATGTAGGAGCGGCGGCAACGCGCGATGCCGTGGAGCTTGCGGCCTTCGCCGCCGACGCAGGCGCCTCCGCCATCGCTTCGGTGACGCCCTACTACTACGCCTACGACCGGGACGACCTTTCGGCCTACTTCCGCGAGGTCGCAGCCGCGGCTCCGGATCTGCCGATGTACCTCTACTCCATTCCGGCCCGCACCGGACACCAGATCGGCAGCGACCTCGCGCGCGAGCTCGCCGAGCTGCCGAACATCGTCGGCATCAAGGACTCGACGGGAGACATGCAGCAGCTCCTCGCCTACCTCGAGCTGCCCGGATTCACGGTGGTCTCGGGTAGCGACGTCCTTGCGGGCGCAGCGCTCACGGCTGGAGCGCACGGCATCGTGTCCGGCCTGGCAGGGGTCGTTCCCGAGCCCTTCGTCGAGCTGTGGAACGCCCATCGCGCCGGGGACGAGGCGCGCGTTCAGCGCGCCTACCGAACCGTGCTACGGGTCGCCGCCGCCCTGCATCACGGCACGCAACTCTCGCTCCTGAAGGCGCTCGCCTCGGAGCGGATCGCTGCAGTCGTTCCTGCGCGAGATGCCGCGAGTTCCCGGGCCGCCCCGTCGCTGGGTCCCGCCCGGTCCCCCCAGCCGGCCGCGCTTCCGGCCAAGGTCGCTGAAGCGCGCGAGACCCTGGCGGCCCTGGCCGAAGAGGGGGACCTGGGCCCATCCGACGCCGACCAAAGGGTCAGCGCGCGGGGCCGCGCTGACCATACGCCAAGGAGGTGATCTCGGTCGGGCAAGAGGTGAAAACGGCGCGAGGAGGCCACGACGGCGCTCGGGTCGCCTACTCCATGTTTCACGATCCCCAAGCGGGAGGAACGAGGTTTCACGTGAAGACGAGACGAACCTTGTGGACGATGCTCATTGCCCTTGCCATGACCGTGGGCATGCTGGCCGGGACGGCGTTCGCCGCCGGGCCCATCACGATCCGGATCTCTACGACGTCGGTTCCCAGCGACTGGCACACCAAGGCCCTGTACCAGTTCAAGGACTATCTGAACCAGCATGCGCCGGGCCAGTTCGACGTCCAGATCTACCCGAACAGCTCGCTCATCCCGGCCGATGCCGAGGTCGGCGCGCTCGAGCGCAACAACATCCAGATGGCCTACGTATCGGCCCAGCAGCTCGCCCAGATCGGCTTCGACCAGGTCCTCCCGCTCACGGCGGGGTACGTCGTCAAGAGCCCGAACGAGCTCTGCTCGCTGTGGTACAGCGACCTCGGCAAGCAGTGGGCCTCCGAGATCAGCCAGAAGTACGGCATGCACGTGCTTGGTGAGCTGTACCTGGGAACGCGCGAGCTCGACCTGCGGTTCACCCGCAAGATCAACACGCCCGCCGACCTGGCCGGCGTGAAGCTCCGCATGCCCCCCGCCCCCGCCTGGGTCTTCCTGGGCAAGGCGCTCGGCGCGAACCCGACGCCGGTCGCGTTCAGCGAGCTCTACATGGCCCTCCAGACCGGCACCGTCGACGGTCAGGACAACCCCCTGCCCACCGACAAGGATGCCAAGTTCTACGAAGTCACGAAGCAGATCGTGCTGACCAACCACCTGGTAGACGGCGTCATCCTGATGACCAACAAGCAGACCTGGGACAGCCTCACGGCCGCCCAGCAGAAGGTGTTCGACGAGGCCACCGTGACCGCCATCAAGTACAACAACACCAATCGCATCCAGGACGAGAAGAACCTGGTGGCCTTCTTCAAGTCGAAGGGCCTGGAGGTGTACTCGCCGGACGTGGCCGCCTTCCGCAAGCACGTGCTGGCCGCCTACGCGAACAGCGACCAGTCCAAGAAGTGGCCGCCGAACATCATCGCCAAGCTCGATGCCATCCCGACTGCCCCGCAGTGTAACTTCGGCCAGTAACGCCTCACGGCCGTGCGGGCACCTGCTACCAGGTGTCCGCACGGCCTCTACTCTCGTACGGGAGGCGAAACGGGCGTGAAGCGAAGACGGTGGGCAAACGTAGCGAGGGTGCTCAGCGACGGGGTATCTGCGTGGCTGTTCATCCTCATGTTCGTGATGTTCATCGTCGAAGTGTTCTTCCGGTACGTGCTGGACGATCCCATCTCGTGGTCGATCGAGATGATCATGGTCAGCTTCATGGTGTTGCTGTTCTTCACCGCTGCCCTGGGCGTCAGCCTGCCGCGCCACATCTCGTTCAACGTCCTCTACGCTGCTCTGCCGCCGGGGGGCAAGCGCGTGTTCGCCCTGGTAGGGAATCTCGTGGGCGTCGTGATCCTGGCGTGGTCCACGCCGGGCGTGGTGAAGATCGCGGTGTTCGAGCGCAGCCAGTCGACGCCCATCCTCCACATCCCGTTCGCCACCTTCTATTTCGCGTTCGTGCTGTTCGTCGTCGCGTTCACTGCAAGATTGATCGTCCACATCGTCCAGCTGCTAGGGCCGGGCTGGCGCGACCGGGTCTAGCCCCCGCCGCAGGAGCGAAGCCATGCACGTAGCGTTCATCGTGATGCTCATCATCCTGATCGGCCAGACCGTGGTCGGCTTCCCGGTGGGTGTTGCGATGATCGTCAGCGCCTTCGTCTACGTCCTGCTCAAACACCTGGGCATCGGCTTCGTGACGTCGCAGATCATCACCGGGCTCTACTCGAACTTCCTTGCCCTGGCCGTGCCGCTCTTCATCTTCGCGGCCAAGGTCATGAACTCCGGAACGGTCACCGACCGAATGCTTCGCTTCATCCGGGCGCTGGTCGGCCGGTTCCGAGGCGGCATGGGCCACGTGAACGTGGTCACCAACATCTTCTTCGCCGGTATGAGCGGAAGCGGAATCGCCGACGCCGCCGGCGTGGGCGTGGTGCTCTTCCGCATGATGACCAAGGACGGCGTGTACCCGCCGGGCTTCGCGGCCTCCCTGTCCTCGGCAGCCTCCACCATCGGCGCCATCATCCCGCCGTCGATCATCATGATCCTCTACGCGCTGGTCTCGGACCAGTCGGTCGGGGCGCTGTTCCTCGCCGGCGTCGTGCCTGGCGTGCTGATGGGGCTGTGCCTGATGGTGCTGGTGTACGTGGTGGCGCGGGTGCGAGGTTTCCCGACGGATGCGCCGGTCGCCGCGGGCCTCATGCTGCGGTACTTCGGCGGCGCCATCCTGCCGCTGCTCACGCCCGTCATCCTGTTGGGCGGCATCTACTCCGGCGTCTTCACCCCCACCGAGGCCGCGGCGGTAGCCGCCTTCTACGCGATCATCCTCACCGTGGTGGTGTACCGCGACCAGGGCATCGGCGAGCTCTACCGCATCGTGCTCGAAACGGCCCGGGAGACCGCGGCCGTCATGCTCATCTATGCCGGCGCGCTGGCCTTCAACTTCGTGATCAACATCGAGCAGGTGCCGGCCCACATCGGGATCTTGCTCGGCGGCCTGCACGTGTCGAACCAGGGCTTCCTGCTCATCGTGATGGCCGCGTTCTTGCTGCTCGGCGCCTTCCTCGACGGGAACACCCTGATCCTCGTGGCGTTCCCGCTCATCCTGCCTGCCATCAGGGCCCACGGCATCGATCTGGTGTACTTCGGCGTCCTCGCGTCCGTGAACGTGCAGCTGGGGAGCATCACGCCTCCCTACGGCCTGGTGCTGTTCATCATGAACAGCCTCACCGATACGCCCCTCGGCGACATCATCCGCGAGATCTGGCCGTTCATCCTGGCATTGGTGATCGCGCTCGTTCTCATGGTGTTCGTGCCGGACATCGTGATGTGGTTGCCGCGGCAATTCCACATGGGCTGAGCGTGGCCCGGAAAGCGCCTCAGTCCGCGGCAGGCTACTCCAGGACTCCACCGCTTCGCGCGTGCCGGTACCACACCGCCACGGCCTCCAACGCCTCTGCCGATGCCGTGACCCCCGAGCGGCAGCTCAGGCCCATCGGTACGCCTCGAAGGGCCGCGAGGTGCTTGGCGCTCGCCGGGTAGGCGTCGCCGCGTCCGAGCGAAGAGTCGAGCAACACCAGCAGCTCGTGGAGGGCCTCTGCGTCGGCGGCACCGCCTCGGCGCTGCCCGCTCCTGGTGGCGCGCCAGAGGTCGATGGCCAGGTCGGCAGCCGCGGTCGTCACGATGGCCATGATCCCGCGGGCCCCGCTCCGCAGCGACGGGAGCATGAAGGGTGCGTTGGCCTGGAAGACGGTGGCGTTCCCCGTCTGCGCGATCTTGGCAGTGATGCCCTCCAGCGTGCAGGTCGTGTCCTTGATCCCGGCCAGGTGGTGCGCGCGGACCAGCTCTCCGTAGACGTCGGCGTCGATCAGGTGCGGCTTCACCGCGGGCCACTCGTAGAGGATGGCGGGGCAGGGAGCGGCATCGATCACCTCGGCGAAGTACGCGCCCAGGCGCTCCTGGTCCTCGCCCAGGCCGTCCGGTGGCACCAGCACGACCGCGGAGACGCCCGTGTCGGCCATGCGCGCCACCTCGTCGCGGTGGCCGGCGGGATCGGCGCCGAGGTTGGCGGAGGCGACCACGGGAAGGCCGCTCGCTGCCTGCACCGCGCGCCGCGCCAGCTCGAGCCGTTCCTCGGGCTCGAGCCACTTCATCTCACTCGAGCCGCACACGGCGAAAAGCCCGTCGGGCCCGTGCCCGAGCTGCCAGGCGACGTAACGGTCGTAGCCGGGCCAGTCGATGGACAGGTCATCCTGGAACGGCGTCAGCAGCAGCGAGTAGACACCCTCGAAAGCCCGTTCGCTCATCTGCAGCGACACCTCCCTGGCCCAGGTGGGATGCGGCTTGCCGCCCGCTGCCCGCCGGCGCATCGCCAGGCTACACCCGGCACGCTGGCGGGAAGCTCGAAGCGCATCGTGGGCTCGGCGCTCCGGCCCTGCAAGCGGCGCTCCTCTCCCACAGGGCGGGCGGTCCCTCGAGCCGGCCGATGAAGAACGGCGCGCCACACCTTTGCGCGGCGCGCCATCCGAGACGCCGAGGGGTCGGAGCCCGCAGCGCTCGACCCCCCGCGCTATCGGCACTCCCACGACATGCGGCCCGCTTCCGCCGGCGCCCCGGCGACCCTGTCAACGGGGACGCTCGGCTGCCGGCGCACCCCTAGGCACGTCACCGCATGTCGGGCGGCACGAACGCCGCCGGCATCTCGACGAGCGCAGGCACGATCATCCCCCGCAGCTCCCCTTCCGGGAAGGCGGTGGTGTGGATGTCCATGTACAGCCGACCCTGCGCCAGCATCTGCAGCTCGTTGTTCGTCAGGACCGTGGTCCCGACGAACATCCCCTCGTCCTGGCCCGAGTTCGGGAGCCCTGCGACGATGGTTTCGAGGTGGAAGAGCCCGGGATCGTGATGGATGTGGATGCCTTCGGCGACGTCGGCCAGGATAGGTCCCTTGAGCCGGGCGTAGCGGCCCCGCACCACGAGTTCGTTCCCGACGAGCCCAAGCTGCGCAGTCGCGGTGCCGCGGAACAGGGAGTCGCTCATGCCGACGTCGGGCGTCCCCGGCCCCGCAGGGCCGAACCCGCCGTAGGCCATGGTGACCTGGTAGAAGACGGGCGTCTGCGCACTGCTCGGCTCCATGGCGAACACGACCGCACTCGCCACCGCGAGAAGCATGCTCGCGCTCGCGATACACGTGATCCTCCGGATCATGCTCATGCCCTCCCTTCGGGCTTGCACGCCCGACGACCCGATGCGCGGTGGACCGCAGGCACGACCCATCCGCTCGGAAAGGACACGTTCCGTTGCCGTGGACTGTACGTTGGGGCCTGCGACGACCGGTCACGACGCTAAGCCGGCCCCTCATGGTCTGGCGGCGATCGGCATCGACACCACCCCACCCTAGAGACACGAGAGGTACGCGGGCTCGAGCGAAGCCTAAGCGCCAACCTCGGGCGCATCAAGAGACAAACGCCCTCCGAGGAGGAATGGCCAGAGCACGAGGGGACGCACACAGGGCTTGAAGGACGGTGCGTTCGGCCTCCGTGCCGACCGCATGGCCAACCGGCGGAGGTCGATCCGGCCTGCGTGTCGGACTTCAGTGGCTGGGCCTCGGTTTGCCGGCCCAAGACGTGGCTGGGCGTCCGGTCGTCGAGGGCTCCATGGGGGTAGGCGGGCGCCTGACGAGGGTGTGGTAGCATTCCGCAACCAGTCGCCTCGGCGAGCCCCTGGCGGCGGCCCAACGCTACGCCGTAGCACTGTGTGGGCCCGGGGCGTGCGCCGGGCCCGAGCTGGTGTCATCGGTCGCTACACGCGAGGGAACACGTCAAGCGATAGGCGGTGTAGTGCGTCGTGCTTGCGGGCAGGTCACAGCGTAGCGGGGGTCGCTGGACCAGATGGAAGCTCCTCGAAGCTGCCACGGCCTACCTCTACGTCTCGCCCGCTCTCCTGATCTTCTCCATCTTCATCCTGGTGCCGACGCTGTTCGTCGTATACATCAGCGTCTTCCACTGGAACTTCCTCAACGTCCATCAGTCGGGATTCGTGGGCCTGGCCAACTACCGTCATCTCCTGGCCTCGTCTGCATTCTGGTCGAGCCTGTGGGTGACGTTCTACTTCGTTGTGCTTACCGTCCCTGTCGGCGTGCTGGTCTCCCTCGCGATCGCCGCGTTGCTGATGGCCAACTTCCCAGGCCGGGCGCTCGCTCGACTCGGCGTCTTCGCTCCCTACGCGACTCCGCTGGTGGCAACCACCATCATCTGGATCTGGATGTACAACCCGCAGTTCGGGCTGTTCAACAACGCGTTGCGCGTGCTGCACCTGCCGACCCTGGGGTGGCTCCAGTCGCCCAGCTGGGCGATGCCCTCCGTGTCGATCTACACGTTGTGGCACAGCCTCGGCTTCGACGTGATCATCTTCATGGCGGCCTTGTCGAGCGTGTCGACGGACCTGCTCGAGGCGGCCTCGATCGAGGGGGCCAACGGCTGGCAGCGCTTCTGGCGGATCGTCTGGCCGCTCATCAGCCCCACCACCCTGTTCGTCGTGGTGATCAGCACCATCGAGGCCCTCAAGGCGTTCACGCAGTTCTTCACGATGACCGCGGGCGGGCCGTTGGGCGCGACCACCACGACCTCGTATCTGCTCTACGAGTACGCGTTCGTGTTCTACCGGACGGGGCAGGCGGCCGCGTTGACGGTCGTGTACTTCCTCATCACCGCGCTGATCGCTCTCGTGCAGTTCCGCCTCTCCAGGGGGCGTGTGTTCTACGGATAGGAGGCTGGTTGAACATGGCTCGTAGTCTCAAGCGTTCGATTCTCTGGTGCCTGTTGTTCGCCTTCGCAGCCGCTCTGACCGGAGCTGGCTGGGCTCAAGACAAGCCCGTCACGATCACCTTCGCCGAGGCGATGGCCAGCGGGACCCAGAAGCCCGCCCTCGCCACGCTCGTCAAGGAGTTCGAGTCGGCGCACCCCAACGTCACCGTGAAGCTGCTGGTCCAGCCCAACTACAGCACGCTCTACACCAAGACCCTGGCGATGGTCGCAGCAGGAACGCCGCCCACGATCGCGCAAGCCTACGAAGGCTGGGCGCAACGCTACGCCGACTCCAACGCGATCATCCCGCTCGAACCCTTCATCCATGGCAAGAACGGCCTCAGCGAGGCCGAGCTTTCGTCGCTGTGGCCGCCGCTCATCAAAGACATGCAGCTCCAGGACGGCAAGACCTGGATGCTTCCGTTCAACAAGTCGGACTTCGTGGCCTTCTACAACGCCGACTGGCTCGCCCGCGTGGGGATGAAGCCCCCCAAGACCTGGGCGGATTTCGTGAAGGTGGCCGAGTCGGTGACGTCCAAGAGCGACAACACCTGGGCGACCAGCATCGACCCCGGCTCCAAGACCGGACCCGCCAACGGCACCTACGTGTTCGTCGCCCTGCTTCGCGCCTACGGCGGCCACGTGTTCCAGAACGGCAAGGTGGTCTGGGACTCACCGGCGGGCGTTCAGGCGCTGACGCTCTTGTCGAAGCTGGTCGATCAGGGGGCCGTCAAGATCGGCACCAACTATCCCGGCCAGACGGCCCTGGGCGCCCAACGTGCGGCGTTCGACTTCAGCACCATCGCGGGCTATCCCTACATCGTCAACGCGGTCGGCGGCAAGTTCACGATGAAGGTGGCCGCCATGCCGGAAGGCCCGGCGGGCCCGGGAAACGTGCTGCAGGGAACCAACATCGTCCTGTTCGCGAAGGCCACGCAGGCGCAGCGCGATGCGGCCTGGTCGTTCATGAAGTTCCTGATCCAGCCGAAGCAGACCGCCTACTGGGCGGAGCAGACCGGCTACTTGCCCGTCACGAAGGATGCCCTTCCGCTGATGAAGGACTACCTGGACAAGCACCCCTACCAGCGCATCGCCGCCAACAGCCTGGCCAACGCCTTGCCGACGCCGTCCCAGCCGCATAGCGAGGAGATGTTCGGCTACCTGTCGTCCGCGTTGCAGAGCGTATTCGTGGGTCACGCCGACCCGCAGAAGGCGCTCACCAGCGCCGCCCATCAGGCCCAGGCGCTCGTCGGCACGAACTGAGGAACGAGGTGTGAGCTGGCGCCGGTTCCTTCCGCGCTCGCTGGTCGCGCTGCTCGTGGCGGCGGCCTTCGCCTTCCCCTTCTACTGGGTGGTGGCGACCTCGCTGAACTCGAGCTCGCAGGCCCTCGCCTTCCCGCCCGTGTTCCTGCCGCACTTCGTGTGGCAGAACTATGCACGGGCGTGGGCGAACGCGCCCTGGATCCGGTACTTCCTCAACACCGTCTTCATCGCCTCGGCCACGACCGCACTCGTGCTGTTCACGTCGACCATGGCGGGATATGCGTTCGGTGCGATGTCGTGGCCGGGGCGGCGCCTCCTCTTCGGCCTCGTTCTCAGCATCCTGCTCATCCCGGTCACGGTGCTCATCGTTCCGGACTACCTCGTGCTCCACGACCTTCACTGGCTCGATACCTACCAGGCACAGATCATCCCCTGGGGAGCCTCCGTGTTCGGCATCTTCCTGCTACGCCAGTTCTTCGCCTCCCTTCCCATCGAGTACTGGGAGGCGGCCCAGCTCGACGGCGCCGGGCGGTTCTGGTTCGTCTGGCGCGTGGCGGTCCCTCAGGCCACGCCGGTGCTGATCACGATCGGCGTGTACATCTTCCTGGGTTCCTGGAACAGCTTCCTGTGGCCCTTCATCATGACCAACAGCCCCTCCGTGCAACCGGTCGAGGTGGGCCTCGCCACCTTCCTCGGGGCGTACGGAACCGACTGGACCGGGCTCTCCGCCGCAGTCGTGTTCACCACCTTGCCCGTCATGCTGCTGTTCCTGGTGGCACAGCGCCAGTTCGTGACGGGCGTCAGCGCCGGCGGCTTGAAGGAGTAGTGCCCTTGACGCCAACCAACGGACAACACTTCAAGCTCCACGGCGGCGTGGGCACGATCGGGGGGACCAAGCTCGAAGTCATCGCTGGGCCCACGCGGATGCTCTTCGACTTCGGGACCGCCTTCGAACCCGGCAAGGGCGCCTTCGACACCGCGCTCCGGCCGCGACCGGACCGAGCGGCGTTCGACCATGTGGCGCTGGGGATCGCGCCGCCGCTCGGCGGTCTCTATCCGGAACCGATGGTCCTGCCAGACGGCGAGCGCGTTGGCGACGCAACCGATCCCTTGCCCATCTTCATCACCCACCTGCACCTGGATCACGTCGGCCTGTTGCCCCTCCTCGATCCCTCCGTGCCGGTCTATATGAGTCGCGATAGCGCGCGCCTGGCCGCCCTGCTGGACGACGTCGGCGAGGGCATCGGGGACCACGACCTGCGCTTGCTCGACGACGGCGAGACGGTCGAGCTGGGGCATGTCCGCGTCCGCCTGCACGCCGTCGACCACGACATTCCGGGGGCCAGCGCCTTCCTGGTGGAGGGGCCTACGGGCCGGTTGCTCTACAGCGGCGATCTGCGAGGGCACGGCCTCGCACCGGAACGCAACGATGCCCTCATCGACGAGCTCTCCGGCACGGTCGGCACGCTCCTCCTCGAAGGCACCCGCCTCGCCGACGGCTCTCCGGCGCTGCCGGAGAAGGCGATCGGGTCCACGGTGACGGTGCTGTTGAGCACGGCCCGCGGTGCGGCGGTCAACTTCTACGCACGGAACGTGGAGCGCATGCGCGCGCTCGCCGAAGCGACCGCCGAGGCCGGCCGGCGACTGGTCCTCACACCCGGCAGCCTGCGCATCCTCGAGGGCTGGTTCGGCGCCGACCGGGTCGGCACCTGGCGCGTCGCCGGTTTCCAACCGCCCGGAGCCGCGACGCCACCGGACCCCGTGACTCGCACGCTCGCCCAGGCGGACGTCATCCCGACGGACGCCATCCGAGATCACCCCGAGCGGTATCTCGTCGAATTACCGTACGCGGCGCTGACGAGCCTCGCCTCCGGGCTGCTACCGGCGGGCAGCCTCTACATCCACAGTGACGGCGTGCCGCTCGGCCCCTTCGACCCGGCCTTCACCAACATGGACCACTGGCTGGCCCGCTTCGGGCTGCAGCGGGTGGACGTCCGCTCCAACGGCCACGCCGACGCGGCCTACCTCGCAACCATCGTCGAGCGCATCGCGCCGGACCGCCTCTACGCCATCCACAGCAAGGCGCCCGAGCGCATGCCCGCCCCTCCCTCCGGCGTACGCATCCTGCCGGCCCTCGGCGTGCCCTACGTCTGGTAGGCACGGACCGGCCCGCCACCGCGGCATCGGGTCCGGATCACGGAGGCGTCGCAAGCTGGGTGGTGGACGGGATCACGTCCGTGGACTGCCTGCCGGAGCTCGGCGAGACGCTTCGCGGCAGCTTCTTCCAAGCGCTCGCGGCGCCAGCGAGGTTGCGGCTAGAGCTCGACCAGCTCGTAGCGACGGTTGCCCATCTTCAGTAGCTCCATGTACTCGAGCTGGTGCAGGCCGCCGCGGCTCTCGATGCGCGTCACGACCTCCTGCTTCTGGTCTTCCGGCATGGCGTAGACCAGATCGATCGCCGCCTGCTCGACCGCCAGCAGGTCCGTGGATCCGAGGATGCCGATGTCGTTCATGGTCGGTTCAGCCGCGTTGCCGATGCAGTCGCAGTCCTGCGAGATGTTCTGCAGGACGTTGATGTAGGTGATGTGCGAGCCGAAGTGGTCGGCCACGCCCTTGCCAGCTTCCGTCATGCGCTCGAGGAACAGAGGGCCCGCCTGCCACCCCCCTCCGTGGACCTGCGGCTTGCCCGTCTGACTCGAGGCGCATCCCACCGCGATGTTCTTCAACGACCCGCCGTAGCCGGCCATGGCATGGCCCTTGAAGTGGGTGTAGACGACCAGCGCATCGTAGTCCGGGAGATGGCTGCCCACCGCGATCTCCGTGAGATGCTCACCGGGTGCGTAGTTCGCGTCGCCGAGTAGCGACGTGGGCCGGCGCAAGAACGCCTTCATGCCCGCGATCGGCAACATCGCGTCGCCGTCGGCATCCAGGATGTCGACCGGGCAGAAGTCGAAGCCGTTCGTCTTCAATACCTCCCGATGGGTCTCGGTGTGTGCCCTGGGACCGCCGTAGAGCACGTTGCACTCCACGATCGAGCTGTTGGGGACGTGGGCTTGAAGCCCCCTGATGAGGTCGATGGGCAGGAGGTTCGGACCATGGGGCTCGCCGGTGTGCAGCTTGATGCCGACCTTCCCCCCGATCCCCTGGCTGATGCGGGAGTAGACCTCCAGCAAGCCGGCGGCGCTGAGGTCCCGGGTGAAGAATACGCGAGCTGTGTCGCCCGGGACCGGGGCCCCGACCGCTCGGGCCAGCTTGCCCACGGCCGCGGCCGCGAGCGCGACGGCGCCCCTCCAGATGAACTGCCGACGTGACATCCGTTCGGCCACGATGGGCTCCCTTCGGTGGAGCGGGTCGAGTTCGGAAGGCTCGAGCGCCTCGTCTCTCCGTTTCGATCGCCGGACCGAGGATGTTGCTGACCCGATGCGCGACAGGTCTGGCGTGCCTCTTGCTACGCGGACGCGGGGATAGGACGTACCGTCAGCCGAATTCTAGGGGCACGCCGGGACGAGCGTCGCGTGACATTTGGCCTGGCGCCACCCGATGCGGTACGGGACGCGACGACGCCGAGCCACGGGTGGCGCCGTGGTCGTTGCCTCTTTCCTTGCCCTCATTCCCTGGATCCCGGCTGCCACCCACACCGGCAGGCCAGGCACCGTCGACTGGGCACGAGCGTCAGCGCACGCGTTCTCGCAGCCGCCAGCGACCGCCGTGGAGACGC
>CAZIBD010000011.1:36119-60508 GCA_964536935.1 uncultured bacterium
GCCACACGTCTCCTTCGGTGATCATTCGGCGCGGTCGATGGTCACGGTGAGCGGGCCGGGCTTGCTCAGGACATCGATCCCCGTTTCGATGCGCCCGAGCCGTACGAGCCCGGGCGCGTAGCCGAAGTCCCGGTAGAACAGGGCGAGATTGCCCCAGGGGGCGTAGTACGTGATGTCGCCGATGGCGGGGTCGATGCCGTCCGGTGCACCCTCGGTCGAGAGGCGCCTGGGGAGGTCGCTCACATTCTCGGTGCGGTTGTAGTCGGTCAGGGTCAGCGTCAGGGGGAGGAGCGCCAGGAAGTCCCTGGCCGTGGCGTTGTCGTCGAGCGTCGCGAGGACCTTCCGGCCTTCGATCGTCAGTTGGATCTTCATGCTCGTGTCCGATTCCTGTCGTGGTGGCGGCGTGCCGGGCTGTTCTGCGCCGGCGAGGGGAAGGCCGAGTGCGGCCAGAGTCGTCCATGCGAGGACGGCAATCCATCGGCCCTTCCGCCCCCACGCGCGAGAACGGTCCTTGGCCAGGCTTCTCGACACACTGCATGCAGCCATGGCATCCCTCCCGATCGTCGTTCCACACCCTTCCGGTCGAGCCCGTGTCGCACCTGGCGGAGCGCCTGCGCCGAGGCTCCTGCGCTCCGCCAGCTTCCTTCGCGAAGACCCCGGCTCAGCTCCGATCCACTGCGTAGACGGGGAACATGCTCGCGTCTCCGTAGTCCTCGATCGGTTCCACGTTCTTCAGGTGATCCATGTCCTCGTCCGAGATCACGAAGTCCACCGCGGCGTTGGCCTTCATGTGGGCCGGGTTCGCGGTCTTGGGCAGGGGAAGAAGTCCGAGCTGAAGGGTGTAGCGGATGGAGAGTTGCGGCACCGAGACGCCGTACTTCTCGGCCATCTCCGCCACGACCCGGTTCTTCAGCAGCTCCCTGTGCGCGATGGGAGAGTACGCCTCCACGAGGATGCCCTTGCCCTGCGCGTACCGGATCAGATCCGCCGGCGTGTTGCTGATGTGCGCCAGCACCTGGTTCACCATGGGCGCGACGGTGCACGACGCAAGGATGTTGTCGAGGTCCGCGATCTGGAAGTTCGAGACGCCGATGGCGCGGAGCTTGCCTGCCTCATACGCGTCCTCCAGGGCGCGCCATGCTTCCCGGTTGCCATCGAAGTGGGGATCGTCCGAGCCGAACTCGGCCCAGGGCTGCGGGCTGTGGATGAGCATCATGTCGATGACGTCGAGCCCCAGCTTCTCTAGGGATCCGCCGATGGCGGCAGCGGCGCTCTCGTAGGACTTCAGCGCCGCGGCCAGCTTCGTGGTCACGAACAGCTCGTTCCTGGCGATCCCGGAGGCTCGGAGCGTGTTGCCGACGCCGCTCTCGTTCTGGTAGGCCTGCGCGGTATCGATGTGGCGATAGCCGAGCTTCAGCGCCTCCTCGACCGCCGGGCCGACCTCATCGTTCGAAATCATCCATGTTCCGAGCCCCAGCTTGGGGATCTCGACGCCGTTGGACAGGGCGTAGGTCTCGTTCAGGATCCTGGGTCGTGCTGCGTTGCTCATAAGGGCGTTCTCCTTCATGTCTGGAGGGTCTAGAACGCGACGCCGGTGCGCTCGGCCGAGATCTCCCAGAGTCGCCGGGCGAGCTCGGGGTCCTTCGCGCGCTCCACGGGCTCGACCCGGACCGGATAGCCGCGCATCTCTCCCCGGCCGTCGGGACCGAAGAAGTCAGCGGATCGGGCATCGGGGTCGGTGGCGGCGCGGAGCGGTGCCAGGACGCCTTTCTCGACGGGCATGGCAACGATCGGGTTGAGAAGGTTGGCCATGCCGGAGTGCCGCTGCAGGTCGGTCCGGGTCCACCCGGGATGGCTGGCGCAGACGGTGGGCCCGGTGCCGCCCAAACGGCGGTTCAGCTCGAAGGCGAACAACAGGTTCGCGATCTTGCTGTCACCGTAGGCACGCCAGGCGTTGTAGCGGCGGCTGCCCCAGTCGAGATCGGTGAGATCGGGGTTGCCGCGGCGGTGCGCCACGCTGGAGGTCACCGTGATTCGCGCTCCCGGCGTCTTCGAGAGGAGCCCCATCAGGCGCCCCGTGAGCGCGTAGGTGCCGAAGTGGTTCGTACCCATCTGAAGCTCGAAGCCGTCCTCGGTGTACCCGAGCGGCGGCACCATGACGCCGGCATTGTTGGCCAGGATGTCGAGCCGTTCGACCTCGCCGAGGAGCTCGTCCGCGAACGCCTGGATCGAGGCGAGGCTGGCGAGGTCGAGCTTGCGGACCGTGACCTCCGCCACGGGCTGTGCGGAGCGGAGCTCCGCCGCGACCTTCTCGCCGCGGTCGGTGTCGCGCACCGCGAGGACGACCTCGGCGCCCTTCGACGCCAGCGCCCTTGCGGTCTCGCGGCCGAGCCCCGAGGTGGCACCGGTCACGACCGCGCGCTTGCCCATGAGATCGGGAACGTTCGCCTCGGTCCATGGAGCGGTGCTCACGCTGCCTCCTTCACCGAACGCCCGCGGCGTCCGGTCACTTCCCGTACTGCTCGTCGCTGACGTGCTCCATCCACTCGACGGCCTTGCCGTCCTTGGCTTCCTGGATGGCGATGTGCGTCATCGCGACCGTGGCGCTGGCGCCGTGCCAGTGCTTCTCGCCGGGCTCGAACCACACCACGTCGCCGGGTCGGATCTCCTCGATGGAGCCACCTTCGCGCTGTACCCAGCCGAGGCCGGACGTCACGATCAGGGTCTGCCCCAGCGGGTGGGTGTGCCACGCGGTCCGCGCACCGGGTTCGAAGGTGACGCGTGCGCCGGCGGCGCGGGCCGGGCCGGGGGACTGGAAGAGCGGGTCGATGCGGACCGAGCCGGTGAACCAGTCGGCGGGGCCGACACCGGACGGAAGGGAGCCGTTCTTGGTGATGTTCATGAATGCCTCCTCGAAGCCAACGTGGGGACGAGGGTCCCGTGCGGAAGTCGCGCTGCCCCCGCGCGGTGACCGTGCTCGACGGTCCGGACGGGCGGCCGTGACGGTCGCCCGAATGCTCGATCCCGCGCCCGCAAGCCGGTGGCGGGCGAGCGGAGGGACCTGACAGCGGGCCGTGGGGGTCGCGGGATATCCCCGCAGGCCTGGTAAGAGTGTAGGTGAGCCGGCCGCTTACCCTGTAGACCGATCCTCCCTCAGCCTTGCCCGATCCTGTCATCAGGGCACGCCGCGCGCACCGGCCGGGATGCTAGGGTCGAGCGAGGGGCGGGCCCTGCGCCCGACGTCGGCTCTCGTACGGGCCAGGAGTGGAGCGGGCCAGGAGTGGAGCGAGCCATGCAAGCGAACGTCCCGGAATCCCTCGATCCATCAGCGGACAACGAGGACCTGCGCGCCTTGCGCGACGCGGTCGATCGCCGAACCGTCGGCGAGAAGGCCGTGGCCACGAAGATCGAGCGGCTCTCGTTCGCGCGTGCAGAGACGTCCACCCTACCTCTGGTCTGCTTCTACGATCCGAAGGTGTTCCTCATCCTGCAAGGGCGCAAGCGCGTGGTCCAGGGGGGCGATCCCTACGTGTACGGGGCGGGATACGCGTTGTTGGCTTCGGTCGACCTCCCGGCGACGGCACAGATCATCGAGGGCAGCCCGGAACGGCCCTACCTCTCGCTCAGCCTCGGACTCGACCAGGCCGCGGTCGTGCAGCTCCTGGCCGAGACGCCGTACTCGAGCAAAGCGACGGGGACCCCGAACCGCGGCATCGCCGTCACCGAGGCCTCGCCGAAGCTCCTGAGCGCGTTCCGCCGCCTCGTCGAGCTGCTCGACGAGCCCGAAGCCCTCCCCCTGCTGGCGCCCCTCGCCGAACGCGAGGTGCTGTTCCGACTCCTCACGAGTGAGCTCGGGGAGCGCCTCCGGCAGGTGGCCTCGGTGGGCACCCAGGGCAACGGCATCGCCCGCGCCATCGCGTTCCTCAAGACCCACTACCGAGAGCCGCTGCGCATCGAGGACCTGGCAGCCGGCGCAGGCATGAGCGAGTCGACCTTCCATCGTCACTTCCGTGCCGTGACGGCCGTGACGCCCCTGCAGTTCCAGAAGCTCCTGCGACTCGACGAGGCCAGGACGCTGATGCTGAACGAGGGCCTGGACGCCGCCAGCGCCGCTTTCCATGTCGGGTACGAGAGCCCCTCGCAGTTCAGTCGTGAGTTCCGGCGCACCTTCGGCGCGCCGCCGGCCCGCCACATCTCTGCCATCCTGCAGGCGCCCTGAGGGACCCTGCGTCGGGCGGCCTTCCGTCCGGCTCGAGGTCGTCCCCTTCCCGTTCCGAGTGGCTCGGCACCGGGTCCCTCCTGGGTCCTGTGAGCGCCGGCTCCCATCCTGCCGACCGCCATCGCAAGGCGCGCGGTATAGAGTGCGCTCATCATGCTCGAGCACCTTCTATCGGCCTTGACGCTCGAGGAAAAGGCCACGCTCTGCACCGGCGCGGGGCCCTGGTCGACCCATGGGATCGAGCGCCTCGATATCCCCCCGCTGGTCGTCTCGGACGGCCCACACGGGGTGCGGCGCGTCGCCAACCCGGACGCCATCGCATCGGAGAGCGTCCCGGCAACGTGCTTTCCGACGGCGTCGAGCCTGTCCGCGAGCTGGAACCCTTCCCTCGTGCGCGAGGTCGGCGGGGCCATCGGCGAGGAGTGCGTGGCGCTGGGGGTCGACGTCATTCTGGGCCCGGCGACCAACATCAAGCGCACACCCGTGTGCGGGCGAAACTTCGAGTACTTCTCGGAGGACCCGTTCCTCTCAGGAGCGCTGGCCACGGGCTACATCGAAGGGGTGCAGAGCCAGGGCGTCGGCACGTCCCTGAAGCACTTCGTGGCCAACAACCAGGAGTACCAGCGCTTCTCGATCAGCGTCGAGGTCGACGAGCGTGCCCTGCACGAGATCTACCTGCCCGCGTTCGAGACCGCTGTCGCGCGTGCCCAGCCTTGGACGGTCATGTGCGCTTACAACAAGGTCAACGGGACCTACGCGTCGGAACACCACGAGCTCCTCACCGACATCCTCCGGCACGCCTGGGGCTTCGAAGGCTTCGTCGTGTCCGATTGGGGCGCGGTGCACGACCGTGTCGCGGCGCTTCGGGCAGGCCTGGACCTCGAGATGCCGGGGCCGAAGGACCGAAGGGTGCAGGCGGTCGTCGACGCCGTGCGAGCCGGTGCGTTGGACCCCGATCTCCTCGACGACGCGGTGCGCCGGATCCTCAGGATCGTCCTCGAGGCGAGGAAGACGCCCAAGGGTGGCGCGTTCGACGTGGACGCCCACCACGCGCTGGCACGTCGGGCAGCCGCCGAGGGCATCGTGCTCCTTAAGAACGACGGCCTCCTGCCGTTCGAGAACGTCACGCGTCTTGCCGTGATCGGCCGGGCCGCGAAGGAACCGCGGTTCCAGGGGGGAGGCAGCTCGCACGTCAACGCAACGCGCGTGGACAGCCCCTTCGACGAGATTGCGAAGCTCGCGCCGGACACCGACTTGAGCTACGCCGAGGGGTACCCGGCGGGGCTCGAGGTCCGGCAGCCCCTCATCGACGAAGCGGCGAGCGCCGCCGCAGCGGCCGAAGTTGCGGTCGTCTTCGTGGCCCAGCCTCCGTCCCTGGAGTCCGAAGGGTACGACCGCTCCCACATCGATCTCACGCCCCACCAGGTCGCGCTCCTCGAGGCCGTGACCACGGCACAACCGAGGACGGTGGTCGTCCTGAACAGCGGGTCGGCGATCGCCACCGACCCGTGGGGCCAGCGCGCGTCGGCCGTCCTCCAGGCCTGGTTCATGGGCCAGGCGGGTGGCGGCGCCGTGGCCGACGCCCTGGTGGGTCGGGTCAACCCGTCGGGCCGCTTGGCGGAGACCTTCCCAGGGTCGCTTCCCGACACCCCGGCGTACCTCAACTATCCCGGCGAGCTCGGACGGGTTCGCTACGGCGAAGGCATCTTCGTCGGGTACCGCTACTACGACGCCGTGGAACGGCCGGTGGCCTACCCCTTCGGTCACGGGTTGTCGTACACCACTTTCGCGTACAGCGATCTGCGCGTATCGGCCCGGACCTTCGAGCCGAGCGAGCGGCTCGAGGTCACGGTCGACGTCACCAATACCGGTGAGCGTACGGGCAAGGAGGTCGTGCAGCTCTACGTGCACGATCACGAAGCCGGCCTCGTCCGACCTCCCAAGGAGCTCAAGGGGTTCGCCAAGGTCGAGCTCGATCCGGGCGAGACGAAGACCGTCACGCTCGTACTCGATGCCCGCAGCTTCGCGTTCTACCACCCGGGACACGGGCGCTGGATCACGGAGGACGGCGACTTCGAGCTCCTGGTGGGCGCTTCGGCGGCCGACATCCGTCTTCGAGAAACGGTCACGCTGCGCGGCTCGCCCCTGCTGCCCTCGCTCCTGAACGCCGACTCGACGGTGGCGGAGTGGCAGGAGGACCCCACGGGCAGGGCGGTGGCCGGCGACCTGCTGGAGGATCTCGCGAGGTCCATGGGCGAGTCCATGGGGGCCGAGGGCGAGAGCGGCATGGGCATGGACATGCTGGGCTTCATCCGGGACATGCCGCTTCTGTCCGTGCTGCACTTCCAGGAAGGCCACCTGCACGTTTCGCCCGAGGAGGTGGTCGATCGTCTCGTCGAGAAGGTCCATGGGGACGAAGCCTGATGCGCGTGGAAGCATCCGACAGGCGGCGTTCGGCGCCCGCAATCAGGTCCTCCCTGCGATGAAGCGCCGCAGCGCGGCAGAAGCGCGGGCCCTGCTCAAGGCGCGGGAGGCACCGTCCCCCGCACGATCAGCAGCGGCTCGGAGTAGACCTCCATCGTCTCGCGCACGGCTCCGGGACGCGCGCGGACGGCCTCCAAGCGATCCCGCTTGAGCACGATCAGCTCCTCGAAGTCCTCATCCGGGAAACCGGCGGCAGCGAGCGACTCCCCGTACTCCCGGCGTTGATCCTCGAGGCGCAGGAGCTCGGCCTCCTGCATCGCCACGGCGAAGTCCACGCCCTCATCGGGGTCGATGCGGTCGTCCCCCGGGGACACCACCGCGAGATGGCCGTTCACCCGCACGTCGAGCAGGCCCGAGTGGCGGACATGCCACACGATGTCCTGATTCACCACGCTGTGGTCGAGATCGAGCAGCCGGGGACGGACGGTGGTGCGCCACGCTTGCGCGAGCCGGTGGCGCAGGGCATCGATCCGATGATCGCCCCTCAACCCCGACCGGCCGTGGTAGTGCGGCAGCCGATCGGTCCTGCAGAAGCACACCACGCACGACACCGTCCCGCCCGGTCTCGTCACGCGCATCTGCTCGCGCAGGGCGCGGGCCGGCTCGTTGAGGATGCACATCAGCAGGTGGCTCGTCACCAGGTCGAAGGCGTCGTCCTCGTACGGCAGCTCGTAGGCGTTGCCCTCCACCACAGCCATACGCTCACCGAGGCCACCATCTCGCACCAGTCGCATCGCCACGGCCAGCATGGCGCTGTCGGCGTCGAGGCAGGTGACGTGGCTGGTGGGGAAAGCTCGGGCAATCAGCCGGCCCAGGTACGCCGACCCCGACCCCACGTCGAGCACGCGCTGGTCGACGGCTGCACCGAGGTAGTCGAAGAGCAGCGGCTGGAACTCGGGGCGGTAGGCGTACCGACCCATCAGCTCCATCTCGTCGCCGTCCCAATGGCCGACGGCGGCCGTCGTGCTCTTGCAGCACCCCTCGGTCATCCCGACCTCCCCGCGCGGTGGCGCAAGTGTACTCGTGCCGGGACACGAAGGCATGGACTTCCGACACGGACGCCTGGAGGGGCCAACCGAGCCGTCGATTGACTGCGGGCGCCGCGACCTCTATCCTCGACCGCATGCTCGAAGGAATGCCTTCCAGGCCGATCCAGGGCCGGCGCTCGGCATGGCTGGTGAACGGCGACGCGCGCGTCGCGCCGCGCGGCCGGACGACGTGGGCGCCGAGGTCGTTCATCCGGTGAGCGACGCCGCTCGGCTGGTCCCGGGTCGGCACGTGGACACCCATCTCCTGACCACGGACTCGCGGTCCCGACCATGACGACGCTGACACTGATCGTTCAGTGGTGTCACATCGTGGCCGCGCTGCTGTGGGCCGGCGGGGCCGCGACCCTCGATTTCGTGGTCACCCCGATCCTGGACCGGCTGCCCGATGAGCAGGCGCGCCCGGTCGGAAGTCGACTCGTCGGGCGCGCGACCGTGTTCTTCTCGGTGACCGCGGGCGCTGCGATCACCTTCGGCGTTCTGCGCGGAACGGTGTTCGGTCCGATCCGCAGCGTCGAAGCGCTGGGGAGCCCCTACGGCGTGACGTGGTGCGCCGCCCTGGTGTTGGCCGTGGCGCTGGCCTTCGTGGGCACGTTCGGCGTGGGACGTGCAGCGGAGGATTTCTACGCGGGCCCATCGCGCCGCGGGGCCTCGGGGCGCCCGAGCTCGATGGACCGAAGCGTCGCGCAAAGACGCCTCCGGCTATGGAGTCGCGTTCAGCTCGTGGGCTTCGGCGTGATCCTGGTGGGCATGGTGTTGATGGCCGAGGTATTCGGGTAGGCCCGCTACCCTCCTTGCGCAGCTTCGATCTCGTGATGCAGGGCGTCGTGCTTGATGAGGAAGTAGCTCGCGACCAGCCCCAGGAAGAGCATCACCGCGGCCACGAAGAAGACCTCTCGCGTACCGGCGATGAAGGCGTGGTGGGCGACCTTCTGGATGGACGGGAAGAACGGGTTGCTGGTGTAGGCGGAGCCTGCCTGCTTCAGGCCGCTGGCGCCGGCGATCACGCCCGCGTGCTGCAGCCCGTTGACGATGCCGCTCTTGGCGATCGCGGGAAGGTGGGGGATGGCTGCGATGCCGGATTGCACGGCGGCGTTGTAGCGGATGTTGAGGAGCGCGCCGAAGAAGGCGATACCGAAGGCGATGCCGAGCTGGCGCGCGATGTTGTTGACGCCGGAACCCATGCCCACCCGATTGGGCGGCACCGTGCCGACCGCGAGGCTGGACACCGGCGGGTTCATCATCCCCGAACCGATGCCGGCGACGAGGAAGGCAGGCAGCAGCACCAACCAGGCGGACGACTGCAGAGACGTGCCGATCCGCGTCATCCACAGGACGGAGGCGGTGAGGAGCGCCATCGAGACGACGATGAGGACGCGCGGCCCGATGCGGTGCGTCTGCCGGCCGGCAAGGGGCGCGGCGATGATGACCGGGGCGCTGAGGTACAGGAAGCGGAAACCGGTCTGCAGGGCGTTCATCCCGAGATAGTCCTGCAGGTAGAGCGTGAGGAAGAAGAACAGGGAGTAGAAGCCTGCGGTGAGCGCGAAGACGGCAACGGAGGCACCGGTGTAGCTGGGGATGAGGAAGAGGCGGGGATCGGCCATCGGGTGCGCGATGCGCAGCTCGCCGACGATGAAGACGACCAGGAACACGACGAAGCCCGCGAACAGCGACAGGATCTCCGTGGATCCCCAGCCCAGGCTCTCGCCCTGGATGAGCGCCAGCATCAAGCAGAAGGTGGCGACCGTGAAGGTCACGACGCCGAAGAAGTCGATGCTGCGCGGCGCCTTCTCGTCCCGCGATTCGCGGATGGCCCACGCCGACAGGAGGATGCCCGCCAGCCCGATAGGAACGTTGATGTAGAAGATCGACTCCCAACCCAGGTGGAGGACGAGGTAGCCGCCCGCCAGCGGCCCGAATGCGGTGGCCAGCGCGCTCACGCCGCCCCAGATGCCGATAGCGGCGCCGCGCTGGCGGCCATGGAAGGTGGCGGAGATGATGGCCAGCGATAGAGGCAGCATGGCCGCGGAACCGACGCCCTGGAGGCCGCGGAAAACGTTGAGCACGGAGGCGTGGCCGATACCGAAGAGGTCGATGTGCCCGGAGAGGGCGCACAGGAGCGAGCCAAGCGAGAAGATGCCGAGACCGGTAGCGAAGACCCGCTTGCGGCCGAAGATGTCCCCCAACCGTGAGAGCGGCACCAGCAGCACGGCGAAGACAAGGGCGTAGGCGTTGACGATCCACTGCAGGTTGGAGAAGGGCTCCTGAAGGCTCTTCTGGATGTCCGGCAGCGCCACGTTGACGATGGTGATGTCGAGCAGGGCCATGAACAGTCCGAAGCAGACGGCCGCCAGGGCCCACCACTTGCGGGCCGGTGGTTCACTCACGTTCTCACTCCCTCACTCGCGCCTGGGCGCGCTGCCACAGCCGGCACGATGCCGTCGCCGCGTGTTGGGCCCCTCTGCCGAGACCTTCGGCTACGAACCCGCGGGGGTCCCGTCCAGTTACGCAGCAGCACGGGACGTCGGGGTCGGTGTTCGCTCCCATCAATAGGCGACGAACAAGGCTCTGTTGCCGTGCCCGGGATCCTCGACGCACCGCAGGACCGCGTCGGCGAGATCCGCACGAGACACGCACCAGCCACGGCGCAGGGGCTGCTCGCTGACGCGGTAGCTGCCGACTCCCGAAGCGTCGGTCAGTTGAGATGGGCGCACCAGCGTCCAGCGCCGGTCACTCTGGCGAACGAGCTCTTCCAGGCGCATCATGTCCCGGTACGTCCCCGCGAACACCCGAAGCAAAATGGGCTGAACGACGAACCGGAACATCGTAGGCAACGCCCGGTCGCGCACGATGGCACCCGCAGTGATGGCAACGAAGTGTGGTACATCATGTCTCCTCATGGCATCGAGGATGAGTCGAGCGCTATCGGAATAGAGCGTCGTAGCGGCCCGACTCGTGATCCCGAGCGCCGAAACGACGGCATCCTGACCGCTGACCAGCTCATCGATGGCAGCGGGGTCGAGCGCGTCCCCTTGAATGACCCGCGCGGCGGCGCCCGCAACCGCCAGCTTCGAGGGCGTGCGAGCGAGCACCGTGACGAGGTGGCCACGGCCGGAAGCCTCCTCGAGGATGTGGCGTCCCGTTCCACCGGTGGCTCCGAGCAACGCCAGCTTCAAGCGCTCGCCCCCACGATCAACTGTTCGAGCTGCGCCGTTGCGGTGCGTACCTGCTCGGGCGAGGCGGCGAGCTGGAATCCTATGCCCTTGAAGAAGCTGGTGACGAGCATCGCCGTCGCCTCCGGATCCAGCCCTCTTCGAAAGGCGCCTGCGGCGCGACCATTTCGAAGGAGTTGACCTAGGAACGCAAGCCAGTCGGCGTCCGCCTTCTCGAGCAGGCGCCGCGCCTCGGCATCGCGGCCGGCACGCACGAACAATTCGTTGAGGACTGCGAACTTCTCCGGCGCATCGTTCATCTGTTCGAGAATGTGCGCGAAGTGCGCCTGCAGGAGGTCGCGAGGGGAGAGCTCCTCGCTCGCTGGAGGGAAGCGATCCAGATTGTGAACGATGTGCTCGAGCAGGCCCTGGATCAGGGCGCTCTTCGTAGGGAAGTGGTAGAGCAGCGTGGCATGGTTGATACCTACGCGCTCGGCAACGTCGCGAACTCGCAAGCCTTCGAAGCCCTTCTCGACGATCACGGCCTGGGTGGCAGAGATGATCTGCTGGCGCCGTTCATCGCTCGAGACGCCCTCGCGCATGGAAGATGCTGGCTCTGGCATGCTGCCTCCTCGACGGGTCTCCCCCGACCGGATGGCAAGCATAGCGGTCTGCGATTCCCGTGTCGACCACCTGGTTGACAGAACGTCGGGCATGGATGGCGCCTGGCGACAGGGCCGATACCGCGTGCCGCCCGCCTCGACCGACGGCATGCACACAGCCCGCGCTCATCTTCCTATGCTTACCGTAAGCATATGAATCCTGCTGGCTCACGCGCTGAGACCGACCCGGCAACCATCGCCAACGAGCTCGAGCACCAGGCCAAGCGCGCCCGCTGCCAGATGGTCCGCCGCTGGCGGAACCGGGGCCTCAGCATCGACCAGCTCGACCTGCTGCTGGTACTGCAGGTCGAGGGACCCGCCAGCATCAGCCGGATCGCCGAGCTACGTGGCGTGGCCCAATCCAACGCTTCGTTCATGGTCAGCCGACTGGCCCAGCAACAGCTCGTGGCGAAGGAGCCGGCCCCCGGCGACGACAAACGGCGTGTCCAGGTCACCCTCACCAAAGCCGGCGAGGAGCTGCTCGCGGAGCTCCAGTTCGCCCGCCGCCGCCACGTGGTGGCTGTCCTGGAGGCGATGACCGCCGAGGAGCGGGCCGAGTTCCGGCGCGCATTCCGGCGCTTCTTCGAGCTCGCGCGGACGGTCGTCCCGAGCGGGACCCGGGCGGAGCCTCCTCGATCTGCCGATGAGGCGGGGGCACGCCCATGACGCGCGGCGCCGCGTCGGCGGCCGGTTTCGGCCAGATCCTCGACGTCAGCCCCCGCCGGCGCATGGAGATCCTCATCGCCACCCTGCTCGGCATGTTCCTGGCCGCGCTCGACCAGACGATCGTCGGCCCCGTGCTGCCGCACATCGTGGCGAGCCTCCAGGGCGCCGACTACTACACCTGGGTCGTCACCGCCTACCTCGTCACCAGCACCGCAACCGTGCCCATCTATGGCAAGCTCTCCGACCGATTCGGCCGCAAGCCGCTGTTCATGGCCGGCATCGGGCTGTTCCTGATCGGCTCGGCGCTCTCGGGCCTCAGCCACACCATGTGGCAGCTCATCGTGTTCCGCGGCGTCCAGGGCCTGGGAGCGGGCTCGCTCTTCCCTATCACGCTGGCGGTCATCGGCGACCTCTTCCCGCCCCGTGAGCGCGGCAAGTGGCAGGGCGTGCTCGGCGCGGTCTTCGGCATCGCCTTCCTCGTCGGCCCCTTCGTCGGCGGCTACCTCACCGATCACCTCAACTGGCACTGGATCTTCTACGTCAACGTGCCGATCGGGCTGGTGGCGCTCTTCATCATCGGCCGGCTGCTGCCGATGGTCAGGCCCGGAGGCCTGGCACGTCGCATCGACTACCCGGGTGTGGTGGTCCTCACCGGCGCGATCGTTTCCATCTTGCTGGCGCTCACGAACGCGGAGACCGGTTCGTGGGCGGCGGCCAACGTGGTGGTACCGCTGGTGGTGGGCGCGGCGCTGCTGGGCACGTTCATCTTCGTCGAAAGGCGGGCCTCCGACCCCATCATCCCCCTCGCGCTCTTCCGCAACCGCACCGTGTCCGTCTCCCTCATCTCGCTGCTGTTCCAATCGACCGGCTTCGCCACCGCCATCATCTTCCTTCCGTTGTGGTTCCAGGTCGTCAAGGGCGCCAGCACCACCGCCTCCGGCTACGACCTGTTCCCCTTCCTGCTGGGGATGATGTTCAGCTCGATCGTCTCCGGTCAGATCGTGAGCCGTACCGGCCGCTACCGATGGCTCATCTCCGGGGCGATGCTCGTCTCGGCCGCAGGGCTGGCGTTCTTCACCAATCTGCAGGCGGACACGGCCACCGCCACCACCTGGATCTGGATGGCCTTCATCGGGCTGGGCGCGGGGCCCGCCCAGGCGGTGTTCGCGGTCATCGTCCAGAACGCCGCTCCCGAAGACGAGGCCGGCGTGGCCATGAGCGACCTCACCCTCTTCCGCCAGGCCGGGGTATCGATCGGCATGAGCGTGATCTTCACCGCGTTCCGGGATCACCTCAGCTGGGGCCTGCTGCGGTCCCAGGTGATCCATGCCGGCGCGCCCGCGGCCATCCTGCCTTCGAGCCCTCCCCCCGGGTTCGACATCGGGCAGCTCGCGTCGGTCGGTAACGGGCCCTCGGCCGGCATCGGAGAGCTGGTAGCCCACCTGCCGCAAGCGCTGCAGCAAGCCTTCGTCTCCGGCTTCCACCAGGCCTTCTCGCTCGCGCTCGCCGGCGCCATGTGGATCGGCGTGGTCGCCGCGCTGCTCGCCTTCGCCACCACGCTGCTGCTGCGCGAGGTGCCGATCCGCTCGGCCGCCGACCGCCTGGCCGCCGCCGGCAGCGACTCGGCCGAACCACGCCCGGCGATCGGCGACCCGCCGGTGGGCGAGGCGCTCGACGGCCGGCCGCCAGCCGGGTCGTGAGGCCGCGCGGGTCCGCTCCGGGTGAGGGGTCGCGAACTCACCCGGGGCGGTCCGGTTTCAACCCGCGACGGCGGGCTGCCCGCTGAAGACGCGCGCGAAGTCGTGCGCGAAGGCCTCGATCGAGCGCGCCGGGTGGCCCGTGACGCGCTTGACGTCTTGCGTGACGTGATCGCCCCAGCCGTCCGCGAATTCCTCGATGAGCTCGATGAAACCGTCGGCGATCCACTCGGGCAGGCCCATGGAGACCAGTCCTTGCCGGCCAACGTCCGGGGGCACGCTCACGTACGCCACCGTCTTGCCGAGCTCGCGCGAGAGCGCCGCCGCCAGGTCGTGAAACGACACCGACGCCGGCCCCGTGAGCACGTAGGTCTCGCCCTCGTGCCCGTTCCCCGTGAGCACCTCGGCGGCCACGTCGACGACGTCGCGTGTGTCCACCATGCCGACGCGGCCGTCCTTGAAGGGCATCCAGATGACGCCTTCGGAGGCCACGCTGCCGGCCGCCATCATGGCGTTCTGCATGAACCAGGTGGGCTTCAACACCGTGAACGGTAGCCCCGAGCCGGCGAGCTCCGCATCCATCGCCTCGTGATCCCGCACGATCCGGCTCTTGCGCGAGGCGTGCCCGCCCTGCCTGACGATGTGCGGCCGACCGACCCGCTTCGCCGCTTCGATCAGATTGTGCGACTGCGCCACGCTGGTGGGGCCGTTCCACGTCAACAGGTAGACCCTGTCGACGCCCTCGAGCGCGGGCCCGAGCGTCTCGGGCCGGTCCAGGTCTCCGAGCGCGACCTCGACTCCCTGCCTGCGCAAGCCCTCCACCTTGCCCACATCCCTGACGAGCGCGCGGACCCTTGCACCCCTCGCCCGCAGCGCGCCGACCAGCCCGCTGCCGACCGTTCCGGTGGCGCCCGTGACGAGCACCGTCCCGCGTTCCTGCATCATCTCGTACCTCCCATCGCCGAGGGTCGTGGCCGGCCCGGTGGCCGGCACCGCTGCGTCCTATCGGTCGTGCCTCCCTTCCCATCCCGACGCGCCCCATCAACCGCAGCACGGGATTTCTTTGCGGGTGCAACGATTGCATGCGCAAATAGTAGCGATAGATCATTGCGTTGTCAACCCTTGCGCAATCAATCAAGGTCGGCCACACTGGAGCCATGGCGCGCTCGAGCGGATCGACCAAGACCCCCGACGAAGCGCAGAATCCCACCCGGGACGCTCCCGGCGACGACAGAGGGGTGGAGGCGTGGGAGCTGACGTTGCGCACCGTCGCCGGTCTCGTCCGGACCTTCGAGGAGGACATGAAGGCCGAGGACTTCGCCCTCCCTCAGTACGACGTGCTGGTTCAACTCGTCCTGGCCCCGGAACGGCGCCTGCGCATGCAGGAGCTCGCCGAAGGCGTCATCCTCAGCCGCAGTGGCCTGACGCGCCTCATCGACCGCATGGAGAAGGCGGGCCTGGTGCGCCGCGAGCCGGTGCCCGGCGACCGCCGAGGTGCCTACACCGTGCTCACCGAGCGGGGCGCGTCGGTGCACGCGCGCCTCATGCTCGAGCATCACAGCAAGATCGCCGAGCGCTTCAGCCGTCACCTCACGGACGACGATCTCGAGGCGCTTCAGCGCGTCATGCGCAAGCTCGACGTGGTCGGCAACAGCCGGGGCGCCGCCCCGGAACGCCTCGTCGACGACGCGTGAGGCCCGACGGAGCACCTTCCATCCTCAGCGTTGGGGGCCACCGCTTGAATGCGGTGACCCCCAACGCAAGACTGCGGGCCGGACCTCCTAGCGAGACCAGTGCGCGTAGTCGAACGCCCACACGGCACCGATCTTGAAGCCGCTCACGTCCGGGTTGGCCCACACGTACTGCACAGGGTAGAAGAGCGGGACCCAGGCGTTGTCCGCCAGGATCGTCTTCTGGGCCTGCCGGTAGAGCGGGATGGCTTGCTGCAACGGGAGCCCCTGAGCCTCGTTCAGGAGCGCATCGACGTCTGCATTCCGGTACTCGGAGACGTTGAACGCCCCGTCTCGCGCGTAGGCCGAGTTGAACAGGACGTCGAGGAAATTGGATGGATCGGGATAGTCTTGCACCCATCCGGCGTACCCGATCGCTGCCTTGCCCCGCGTCAAGAGCGTGCCGAAGTACTCGTCCGTCGACAGAGCCTTGACGTCGAGCGCGATGCCGGCCGCTGCCATCTGCTGCTTCAACGCCTCGGCGACGTCCGGACCCGGCGGGAACGACGAGGTGACGAACTCGGCCCGGATCCCCTCGGGATACCCTGCCCGCGCGAGGAGTTGCCTGGCCATCGCAGGATCGTACGGCGTCGGCTCGACCGAGGGGTCATAGCCGGGCGTCGACGGCGGCAGGACCTGGTCGGCGACCTCTCCCCGGCCGTTGATCACGCGAACGATAGCCGCCCTGTCCACGGCATAGCTGACAGCCTGGCGCACGAGCGGGTCATCGAACGGCGCCATCTGGGTGTTCATGAACAGGAAGTTGACCGCCGCCTGGGTGCCGTGCCGTAGAAATGGCTGGTACGTGGGGTCGGCCGCCACCGTGGGCCAAAGTTCGGGCGTGAGGCTATCGCCGACCACATCGATCTCACCGCTCTTGCCGCGTTCGAGGGCGGCCTGCGGGTCGAGCCCGAAGGTGAATTCGATCTCGTCGACCTTCGCTGCCGTGCCGGGGTCGAAGTAGCCGGAGTTCCTGGCCAGCACCATGCTCTGGCCGGGCACCCACGACTGCAGGGTGAACTGTCCGCTGGCGACGACGTGGTGCCCGTAGTCGCTGCCCCACCGTTCGACCGCCTGCCTCGGCACGGCCGAGGAGAAGGGGGTCGCGAGGATGTTCGTGAAGGTGCGGTCCGGTCGGACCAGCGTGAAGGACATGGTGAGGGGGTCGGGCGTGGCGATGCCGGCAACGTGCGGGGACTTGCCGTCGACGAAGTCCTGGGCGCCTTCGAGACCGCCGAACCAACCTCCCATACCACCCTGGGGGGATTGCGTCGCCGGATCCAGGACTCGTTCGATCCCGAAACGGAAGGCGGCGGAGTCGACCGCTTCACCGTCGGCGAAGGTGATGCCGGGGCGGATGTGGAAGGTGTAGGTTCTCAGGTCGGCGCTCACGTCAGGCATCGACGCGGCCGCTCAGGGGGAGAGAGTCGTGTCGTGGTAGTCGAGAAGGGTCGCGAACAGTGCGTGCTCGATGGGCCAGTTGTAGACGTCGTAGCCGATGGCCGGGTCGAGCGTCGCGACGTCGTCCAGGAACGACACGCGGATCACGCTGGTCGCCTGGGCTGTGGCAAGGATGAACAGAAGCGCCAGGGACAGCACAGCAAGGGTGGCTCTAAGCGAGCGATTCAAGGTGACCTCCCAGATCGCAGGCGCACCCCGCGCCTGCGCCGAGCGGGGTTGCCGGCTGGGCGCGATCGCTCCTCGGCAGCGACGCGACGAGCCGGTCCGACATCCGGACCCGCGTCGCTCACCCCCCTCCCTGAGGGGTGTCGATGAGGTCGTGTTGCACGCCCGGTTGGACGCCGGCGATCACGCACACGACCGCCGCTGGTGCCACGGTCCCCTCCCCCTGCTCTCGCTGTCGGCGGGTCTCCGACGCCAGGACGAGCCGCCGCAGCGCAACACTCGAGCGCGTCGACCACCACACGACGCCAGTCCCCTCGACCCAACACGACGCGTTTCATGCGATGCGGCTGTGCTGGCCCACGGGTAGCACCCGGACTGGGCTCGTTCCAGAGCCAATTGTCCCCGAGGATGCGGCCGGGTCGGCCCTTCCAGAACGCTCGACAGCGCACCCGGAGACGGCCCCGGTGGATCGGGAACGGCGCAGCGGACGGAAGGGAGACGGGTCATCCCCGGTCCATGGCCAACCGCTCTCTCCCAGTCACCCCGTGAGGGACGACAGGTTGCCTGCCGACCAGGATCTTCTCGGTCTGGCGCGGCCTGCCGCGACGGACCACGTCGCCCGGGAGCGACTCCCCGAGGCCCTGGCCGTCTAGAGTAGGCGAAATCCATTGAAGAGCAGCTCGTCGCCGGAAGCGGCCCGTGTCGGACCGTCAGGGGTGGCGAACCGCAAGGAGGAGGTTGCCATGGACGCTGTCGTCCCGTTGCACGCTGCCGTAGATGTCGCCGTGAGCGGCGCGAAGGCGGCCAACCTGGCGACGCTGATGGGCCTGGGCGTCCAGGTCCCTGACGGCGTCGTCGTTCCCGCCTCAGCATTCTCCACCTACGCGGCCGACCGGACGCCTGACGAGCTACCGGACGAGCTGCTCGACGCCCTGTACGGTTTCGTCGGCTCCGTCGAGCCGGTCGCGGTCCGCTCGTCCGGCATCGCGGAGGATCTCGCCGGGGCGTCGTTCGCCGGGCAGTACGAGACGGTCCTCAACGTCCGCGGGCGCGACGCACTCGCCACCGCGGTGCTGCACTGCTGGCGGTCCGCCTGCGATCCTCGCGTGTCCCTCTACCAGAGGCAACAAGGCCAAGCGGCCGCGGCGATGGCCGTCCTCGTGCAGCGCATGTTGCGGGTGGAAGCTGCGGGGGTCGCCTTCACGACGAACCCCGTGACGGGAGCCCGTGACGAGATCGTGATCAGCGCGGTGCCCGCCGTGGGCGAGCAGTTGGTGTCGGGCGAGAGCCGTGCCGAGGAGTGGGTCGTCAGAGCCGGCGCCGCGACGCGCTTGCGCGCGCCGGTCGAGGCCCTCGCACCCGCACAGGTGCTCGAGGTCGCAGCCGTGGCCAGGCGGATCGCGGAGCATTTCGGCGCTCCCCAGGATGTCGAGTGGGCGTTCGAGGACGGCGTACTCCACGTGCTGCAGGCTCGGCCGATGACCGCACTGCCGGAGCCCGTGGCATGGGAGCCACCGGATCCGAACACGGCCTGGGTCAGGAACTTCCGGATCGGCGAGTGGCTACCGGAACCGGTGACCCCGCTGTTCGCCTCCCACGTGCTTCCGAGCATGGAGTCCGCCATGGCGGAGGAGGGGCAACGTTGGTGGGGCAACCCGATGACGGGAACGCACGCGCTGGTGAACGGCTGGTGCTTCTACGCGCCTTCGGGCGGGGTGTCGGACATACGCATGGTCGCCCAGATGTTGCTCGGGCTGTTCCGGCGTCCGAAGACCATCGTGGGGCTCATGGCTGCGATGGCCAATCCCGATCTCGCCGTGCGCTGGGCGATCGACCCCGAGGAGCGGCGCTGGCGTGACGAGCGCCTCCCGCGCTACATCGAGCGTGTCGAGCGGGGCACGAGGGAGCTGGACGAGCTCGAGCCACGGCAGCTGGTGGTCCTCGTTTCCGACCTGGCGCGTCTGGCCGGGGAGATGTTCTGGTCGATGCAGCTCGTGGCCGGGTTCGGATGGAAGACGGAAGGATTCCTGGCGAAGTTTTACGCGAAGCACCTGCGCGACGACCTCGGCGGCTCGCATCAGCCTCTCCTGCGAGGCCTCCGGGCCCCCGTTGCGCCCGCCCCGCACGCGGTCGTCTCGCTGGACCCGGCGACGCCCACGATGGGGGAGCTGCACCTGCCGTGGAGCGCCCCGCCGGCCGAACGGGTCGCCGCCATGGAACTCGAACGAACGGAGCTGGAGGAGCGCTGCCGAGCAGCGCTCAGCCCGGCCCTACGGAAGCGTTTCGATCGCCTGCTCGCACTGGCGCAGCGCTACGCCCTCATCCGCGACGAGCAGGTGCTCGACGCCACCCTGGGCTGGCCCCTGATGCGGCGGGCGCTCCGAAGACTCGGCCAGCACCTGGTGGATGCGCACCTGCTCGAAGAGCCCGAGCACGTCTATTACCTCGAGCGGGCCGAGATCGACGACGCCCTGGCGGACCACGCTGTGCCGGTCAACGTGGCCGAGCGCATCCGCACACGGGACCGCCAACGCCGCCTCGCGCCCCCCCTTGTGATCGGCAAACCAAGCAAGCTCCTCGAGGCTACCCAGAGCGCGGCGATCCTGGCGATGCGCAGCCGTCCGGTCGAAGGGGCGCACCTCGTGGGCATGCCGGCGAGCCCGGGCCGGGCCAAAGGACCGGTGCGGATCGTTCGCGGTCCGGAGGAGTTCGAGCGGCTGCGTGCCGGTGAGATCCTGGTCGCGCCCACGACCTCGCCCGCCTGGACGCCGCTGTTCGCGCGAGCCCTGGCCGTGGTGACGGACGGCGGCTCCGTTGCGGCGCACGCCTCGCTCGTCGCTCGGGAGTACGGCCTCCCGGCCGTGGTTGCAGCGGAGGGAGCGACGAGCCGTTTGCGCGACGGCATGATCGTGACGGTCGACGGAAGCGCGGGGACCGTCGAACTGCCTACGGATTAGCGCGCGACTTCCAGTTCCTCTCGACTCCCGCGGTGGTCTCCGAGGGGGGGAGCCGAACCTCGAAGCGAGTGCGCCCCAGCTCCGAACGACGTGGTGGGCCCAACTTTCTCGACTCGGAACGGCCTGCGGCAACGGACCGCGTCGCCCAGGAGCGACTCCTGAAGACCATGACTGTTCATGGGGGGCGGGCGCACGGCCAACGCCCCCGGCCCGCTGCACCTGAGGGGCGCCCATCAGCTCTGTCGGAAGTGTCGTCGAGCCAGTAGACTTGCGCAATGCACGCCCGTCGCCGTCGGTGGTCCTGGCTTCGCCTGGCGCTCGTCGCGGTCGGCCCACTGCTGGCCGGCGTGGCCCTGGCCCACACCGAGATCGAGCTGTGGACCATCGAGCTCGCACCCACGTTCGACGGGTACATGGGAGAGAGCCTGGCCCGCTACCAGAAGCAGCGCCCGGACGTCACCGTGGTGTGGCGTGACGCCCCGCTGGCCACCTTCGAGGCCGAGCTCGCGGCGGCAGAGGCCGCCGGCAGTGCACCGGACGTGGTCAACGTCAACGTCCCGCTGGCTCTGGATTTCGCCGAGCGGGGCTGGCTTGCCGACCTGGGGCCCGAGCTGGACACCGCCGACCGGGCGCGTTACTTCGCCAACCTGCTGGCGTCGTTCCACATCGGCGAGCGACAGCTCGCGCTGCCCTGGTACCTGACGGTACCGGTGTTGTTCTACGACCCCGAGCTGTTCACCCGCGCCGGGCTCGACCCGGCGAGACCGCCGGCGACCAGCGCCGGGGCCCTCGCGGACGCGCGCCAGCTCCACGACCGGCTCGGTATCCCGGGCATCTGGCCCAACCTGGCGGGCCAACAGCTCCTCTACCGCTTCGAGGAGGCGGGGCTTCCCATTCTCGACGCGGCCGGCACCAGGGCCGTGTTCGACTCGCCCGAGCATGCGAGCTACCTCGGGCAGCTCGCCACGCTGTACCAGCAGGGCGTCATCCCCTCGGCAGCCTTCACCCAGGGCGCGGCGGGCGCCGCCGACGCGTTCCTGGCAGGAAAGCTGGCGATGCTCACCGCCAACCCCCAGATCCTGACCCGGATGCGGGCGAGCAACCCGGACCTGTACGCGCGCGTCGGCATCGCGCCCTACCCGCTCGGGCCCGGCGACGTCATCCACGCACCCTTGATGGGCCTGGCCGTGACCAGCGCATCCCGCGCCCCCTCGCAGGCGCTCGACCTGGTGCGCTTCCTCACCGGCAGCGAGCGCCAGCTCGCCTTCGCGAAGGTCACGGCGATCGATCCATCGGCGCGCGCCGCCGCCGCCGACCCGTACTTCCAGGCCGCGGAGTCGGGCGCCACCCCCGAGGAGCGGGCCCGCCAGGTGGCGGCGGCCCAGCTCCGTTACGCGCGCGACCTGACGGTGCACGTTCCGAACGCCTCCGAGCTCTTCGCGTACTTCCAGAAGAAGGTCGAAGAGGCCCTTACCGGCTTCAGGAGCCCCCAGGACGCCCTGGCGATCGCGACGAGGTTCTGGGATGCACTGCTCTGACAGGCGGGGGCCAACCGCCCCGGGCGCCCTGGCCGGTGCCGGTCGCAGACCGCGCATGCTGCTCGTGCTGCTGATCCTGCTGCCGTCGCTGCCGACGGCCGCCGCGCAGGCCGGGGCCGCCGTGCTGGCGGTCCCCGATGCGTTCGTTCCGGAGGCGTCCAGCACTCGCATCGTTCCCACCCCACAGCAGGAAACGGACCTCGCCGCGGGCTTCACGCTCGAGCCCGGGACCGTCATCGTCCTGAACCACGGCACACCGGCCCTGCGCTACGCGGTGCAGGAGCTCGTCAGCGACATCGCCTCGCGGTACGGCATCGAACTGCGCGTCACGGACGGGTCGCAAGGGTTGGCGCCCGGCGTACCGGCCATCACGGTCGACATGTTGGGCCCGGCGCCCTCCGGCGGCGAAGGCGCAACGCCCGGCGGCACAGCTCGGCCACCCACCGCCGGCACCGGCCCTTCGACCGCCTCTCCCGTGCGACACGCCGAGGGCTACCTCCTGCAGGTCACGCCATCGGGCGTCACCATCCTCGGCGCGGACGAGCGCGGCACCTTCTACGGCGTCCAGAGCCTGCGGCAGTTGCTCGGCGACACGCCGAAGGTGCGGGGCGTCGTCGTGCGCGACTGGCCGACGGTACCGTGGCGCGTTGCCATGGTGTACCTCGATGCCGATTCCGAGGCGGTCAACGGCAAGCTCCTGCCGATCCTGGGCGAGCTGAAGTTCAACGCCGTGCTCATCATGAGCGACTACCTCCAGTGGGCGAGCGCTCCCGAGCTCCAGGTCCCGCAGGGGGCGACGCGCGAAGCGGCCGTGCGCCTGGCGGCCACCGCGCGCGAGAACCTGCTCGAGCCCATCCCGCTGCTCGACACGCTCAGCCACAGCCAGTGGCTCTTCGCCAACGGCGCCAACCGCGATCTGATGGCGGATCCCTCGGCTTCGCGGCCTTTTCACTACAACCCGCTCGACCCGGCGACGTACGACACGATCTTCCCCATCCTGGACGAGCTGGTCGCGATCTTCCACCCGCGCTACCTGCACATCGGACACGACGAGGTCGGACACGTGAACGCCTTCCCGGCCACGCCTCAGCAGCGCGCTGTTGGCTTCGGGAAACTCTTCCTGGACGACGTCACCCGGATCCACGATCACCTGGCGAGGCTGGGCGTCGGGACGATGATCTGGGGCGACACGCTGCTCTCGGACCCCGTCCGACCGTACTGGCACGACTTCCCCTCCGACCTCGTCGTCGCGGTATGGAAGTACCAGGCGGCCGGGACCTACCCCGAGGTCGACCTCGCGAAGCGCGCCGGCTTCCGCACGCTGCTGGCCTCCTGGTCGGACCCGGCCGACATCCTAGCGGTGGCGCGCGCCGCACACGAGCTGCATGCCGCGGGCACCATCCAGACCCGGTGGACGGGCTACTTCGGAAACGCGACCATGCTCCAGGGTCAGTATCCGCAGGTGTACGCGTATGTCACAGCGGCTGCCGCGGCCTGGAACCCAGCGGCGACGCCCCCGCTGGGCGCGCCAGCCTGGTTCCGGGCGGCGTGGTTCCGGGCGACCCGGCTCGGCCACGAGCATGACCGCGCCAGCTCCGGTGCGCTGGTGGACCTGACAGGGGTCGGCAACCAGCCACCGGCGAGCGGCTTCCTAGGGCTCGACCCGGACTATGCGCTGAACGAACTGCTACGGCCCGGCCTGCGTTTCGGCGGGGTGCGCTACCGGCTCGGCCCGGCCGTCGCGCTACGCGGCCAGACCCGGCGCGCCGCGGGCCTTCCCGATCGCGTGAGCATCCCCATCGGACGAACCGCGACCGCGCTGGCCTTCCTGCACGCCACGGGCTGGTTCGCACCGGCGACCGGAGAGCCGGTCGGGCACTACCGGGTCGTCTACGCGGGTGGCTCGCACCTCGACATCCCCCTCCGGTACGCCGTGAACATCGCCTGCTGGGTCCAGACCGAGGTGGACTCGATCGACCTGCAGCAGCCGTGGCAAGGACGCACGCCCAACGGGCTGCCCGTAGCCGTCTACCAGCTCATCTGGACGAACCCCAAGCCGGATGTGAGAATCGACCGCATCGAGTTCGTCAGCTCCGGCGGGGTCGCCAACCCGGTGCTGTTCGGGCTCACCCTGATCGGTTGAAGCCAGGGCCGGGCGGCGCCGGACACCGGTGGTCGCGGGCCGAATCGGGCAAGAGAAGGCGCCGCCTGCAGTCACCCGAGATCGATACCCATGCACGAGAGCAGGGCGCGGGCTGTAGGTGGCGCAAAGCGTTGGTGGGCCCTGCTGGACTTGAACCAGCGACCAATCGACTATGAGTCGATAGGCTCGTTCGGGTAGATGCTCGTTCTGGTGCCCGCCGGATGGCAGGGCATCGTGCTGGAGCCTACCTCGGCTAATGGCCTGGCTGCGTGGCGTCGTCAGAGGTGTGCTGAGTTCGGCTACGTTCGCAACACAACTCGCAACACGGGACGGCCCACCACGCAGACCATGGCCGGTGCGTAGCGCCAGAGACGGCCGAGGATCCCGGCGGCCGCAGCGTTTGCACCGTCGACCGGCCCCCGACCGGCAACTGCACCTGCGCGCCACGGCAACCCCCGCAACGTCCAGC
>CAZIBD010000012.1:0-59623 GCA_964536935.1 uncultured bacterium
CATGGCGAGGCCTCGAAGGATCGCCGTCCTCACGCGTCCCCCGCCTGCGGGGCCGGCGCAGGCCCGTCGCCCCGCCCTACGAACCGGAGCACCCGGTCGACGAACGGCTGCTTGTCGTACCCCTGATACAGCGCGCACTGCGTGCGTACGGGGTCGCCGAAGAAGAACGTCTCGTACAGGCTCTGGCGCCCGCCGAACGACGAGATGGTCATGTCCCAGGCCAGCCGGTACAGCTTGATGCGCATTTCGCTGTCGGCGTTGCGCGCCTGCAGGAACTTGTCGATGCTGTCGCCCATCGGACCCTTCCGATCGGCCTCGGTGGGGATCATGACGAGCCCGCTCGCCGACAGCAGCTGGACGATCTCCACCATGCGCGGGTAGACCTGCGGGAAGTAGGTGCGGGCCACGGTCACGGCGTCCTTGCCGGGCGTCATGGTCCCGTAGGCGTCGAGCTCGGCCGTCTCTTCGGCCCGTGTGCGCAATGCCTTCATGATCTCGAGAACGATGATGAGCTCGGCGACCTTCTGCTGCACGTGCTGGAACCGCTCACTGCCGATCATGTCGACGATGGCCTGGGCCACGCCCAGGAAGGCCTCGGCCTTGGCGATCTTCACGCCGAGCACCTGGTGGGCCATGTGGTAGACGGCCCCTGTGCCAGCGTAGGCACCGTTGGCGAGCTTGACGTCCCCGACGATGAAGACGCGCTCCCACGGCACCAGCACGTCGTCGAAGTAGACCATGGCGTCCATCTCGTCGAAGCGCGAGGTGAGCGGGTGGTCCTCGTGGCTGCGCCCGACGTCGAACGGCTCGCGGCACTGGAAGCTGAGGCCCGGTGTGGCGCAGGGCACCGCGAACGCCAGTGCGTAGCGGGTCATCTCTTCCTGTTCCTTGAGCACCGTGGACGGGAAGATGAGGATCTCGTCCGCGATGGGCAACGTCGCCAGCATGCGCGCGCCCCGGACCACGATGCCCTCGTCCGTCTCCTTGACCAGCCCGAGCGCGATGTAGGGGTCGCTCAGCTGATCCGCCCGCTTCTCCCGGTTGACCTGCGGGTTGGTGAGCGCGTGCGTCAGGCACAGGTCGTTCTCGCGCACGAATTCGTAGTAGCGCCGCATGTTGGCGCCGAAACGGGGGTCGCCCTGATCGAAGTACGGGGCCGCCCGCGCCGCCGCCATCAGGCTCACGTTCAGGTAGTCGGGGCTGCGGCCGATGAAGCCGAGGCTGGCGTCGGCCCACAGCTTGTGCATGCGCCCCCGACGGCGCAGATCGTCCCTGGTCGTGGTCTCGAGGAAGCTCAGGCCAACGCGTTCGCCCGAGCCGGGGCTCTCGAAGGTGAGGGCGTCGGTCAGGTCGTGCCGGTGTTGCAGGTCGTACAGGCAGGCGATCGAGCGGGCGACGTTGGCGGTGGCGGGGTGGGTCGTCGGGTCGTCGACCTTCTCCCCGTCCACCCAGATGGTGGGCGGATTGCGCTTGAGCCCCTCCAGGAACTCGCGACCGGTGCGTATCGGCATCCTGGATCCTCCCCTCAGGCGCCCAGCCTGGGGATGCGACGCTCCTCGAGGGTGCGCAGCAGGCGGGCCCCGTCCCCGGGCGCCACAATGTCGAGCGGCCGGCCCTCCGTGGGCCCGCGCCCCGGACGGGACGAGCCAGGGTTCGCCGGGGCCCCGTGACGCCGTGCCTTGGCCGGAGTGTAGGGCAGCGCCTCACGCGGCCGCCATGATGGGAACCGACGAACGCACGTCAACAGCTTGTCGAAGCCTACACGGACCACGAGCTCATGACAGCGGCGCGGTCTCCATGGCCTGCAACAGCCGGATCGTCGCGGCCGTCCCGCGACGCAACGTGTCGATACGGTAGAACTCGTTCGGCGCGTTCTGGCCGTTGTCGAACTCGGCGAAGGCGAAGTACAGGCACCACATGCCGAGGATGGCATGGAACTGCTCCGCCGCGGCCACCGTGGCGCCCATCCACATCGGGAAGGGCCGTCTGCCATAGACGGGTTCGATGCTTCGGGCCGCCGTCTCCAGCGCCGGATGGTCGAGCGGCATGGCATAGGGGCGCGCCATGCCGGGCAGCCGGGTCACGCGGACGTTGACCCCCTCGGGAGCGCGATCGCGCACGAAGGTCTCGATGGCGCCGAGGATGCGCTCCGGATCTTGGCCCGGCACCAGCCTGCAGCTCACCTTGGCCTGCGCCTCGCTCGGCAGCACGGTCTTGATCCCTTCGCCCTGGTACCCGCCGCCGATGCCGTTGGCGTCCAGCGACGGTCGAAGCCACATGCGCTCCTGAGGGGTGTAACCGGCCTCTCCCGTCCAGGCGCTCAAGCCGATCCTCTCCCGCTCCGCACGGGGATCGAAGGGGATGTTCGCCACCGCCGCCCGGACCGCCTCCGACGGATCCGTGACGCCGTCGTAGAAGCCGGGCACCGCGACCCTGCCGTTGACGTCGTGGAGGCTGGTGAGGATGCGCGCCAGGGCGAGCACGGTGTTGGGCACGGGGCCGCCGTAGGCTCCGGAGTGCAGGTCGACGGCGGCCCCTCGCACCTGCACTTCGCAAGCGCAGTCGCCGCGCGACGCTACCGTGAGGGAGGGCTGGTCCGGTCCGAACATGGCGCCGTCGGCGCTGATGGCCAGATCTCCCGCGAGCAGCTCCTTGTGTTGCCGCAGGAAGGTGGGGAAGTGCGGGCTCAGCAGCACCTCCTCCCCCTCCAGCACGAAGGTCACGTTCGCCGGCGGCGCGCCCGCCGTCTCGGCCCAGGCCTCGACCGCCTGGATCGGCACCAGCACGCTGCCCTTCGATGCGCTGGCACCCCGGCCGTAGACGCGGCCGTCGCGCACCGACGGCTCGAACGGCGGCGTCTCCCACAGCTCCGGGTCGTCCGGAGGTTGCACGTCGTAGTGGCCGTAGATCACGATCGTCGGCTTGCTCGGATCGACCTTCCAGCGGCCGATCACGACCGGATGACCGGGGGTATCGATGGCCCGCACCTCGGGCACGCCGGCACGCTGCAGGCGGGCGGCCGCCCACACCGCGGCGGCCCCGATGTCCTGCTCGTGCTCCGGGTCGGTGCTCACGCTCGGGATCGCCACGAAGTCGACCAGATCCTGCGTGTAGTCGTCGATGCGCTTCTCGGCGTACGCCAGCGCTTGGGTCCGTGCATCGTCGTCCATGACGCTCCTCCTGCCGTTGAGCCGCGAGCCGACAGCGGCACTTCGCAACGGCGACCCCCGCGCCTTCGCCGCACACCCGTCTTCACCTCGCGCCGGACCGGCCCTTCCAGGATGGCACGTAGGCTCCGCCGGGCGCGAAAGGGCGGAGACGCTCGGTACGTCCCGCTAGACGACCCTACCAACCCGCAACCAGACCCACAGGGCCTAGACGGTACTCGCTAGGCCCCCTTCAACGCGTCCGCATGCCGGGCGATGTCGTGGAGGAGCCGTACCGTCGCCATGGTGCCGCGACGCATCGCGGCCACCCGGAAGAACTCGTTCGGCGCGTGGACGTGGTTGTCGGGCTCTCCGAAGGCGAAGTACAGGCACCACATGCCCAGGAGCGAGCGGAAGTCGGATGCGACCGGGACGGTGCCGCCCCCCCACACGAGCGCGGGCTTCTTGCCGTAGACCGCCTCGAGGGAGTCCGCCGCGACGGCCAGGGACGGGTGGTCGAGGGGGATCTCGTAGGCGCGCGCCTTGCCGGGCATCCGCTGCATGCTGGCCTTGAGCCCCGGCGGCGTGCACTCTTGCACGTACGCTTCGATGGCGTCGAGAACCCGGTCCGGATCTTGCCCGGCGACCAGGCGGCAGGTCACCTTGGCATGGGCCGCGTTGGGGAGCACCGTCTTCACGCCTTCCCCCTGGTAGCCGCCCCAAAGACCGTTGACCTCGAAGGTGGGCCGCACCCAGAGGCGCTCGAGCGGCGAGTACCCCTCCTCGCCGATCCACGCCGCCAGACCGACGGCCGCCAGCTCCGCCTCTTCGTCGCGCGGGAGCGCCGCGATGGCGTCCCGTACGGCCTTCGATGGCTCCTTCACGCCGTCGTAGAAGCCCGGCACCGCGACCCGGCCGCGCTCGTCGTGCATGCGGGCCAGGATGCGGGCCAGCCCCTCGAGGGGGTTGGGCACCGCCCCGCCGTAGCCCCCGGAGTGGAGGTCGCTCGCGGCGCCGACCAGGTCGATCTGGCAGCCGGCCAGCCCGCGGTTCCCCACCGTCAACGAGGGCTGATCGACGCCCACCATGCTTCCGTCGGCGCTGATGGCGAGGTCGCCCGCGAGGAGGTCGGGGTGTTCCCGCAGGAAGGTGGGGAGGTTGGGGCTTCCGATCTCCTCCTCGCCCTCGACCACGAAGGTAACGTTGACGGGCGGCGCGCCCGCCGTGGCGGCCCACGCCTCGACGGCCTGCATGGGCACGAGGACCGCGCCCTTGTCGTCGCTGGCGCCGCGGCCGAAGAGGCGACCGTCGCGGACCTCGGGCTCGAACGGAGGGGACTCCCAGAGCTCGAGCGGCTCGGGGGGCTGCACGTCGTAGTGGCCATAGATCACGACCGTCGGGAGGGCGGGATCGACCTGCCAGCGCCCGACCACGACGGCGTTTCCAGGCGTGTCGATGGTCCGCACCTCGGGCACCCCGGCCCGCTGCAGCCTCGCCGCCACCCACACGGCGGCCGCGGCGAGGTCGGGGCGGTGCTCGGGTACGGTGCTGACGCTCGGGATGCGCACGAACTCCGCGAGGTCGTCGACGTACCCGCCCGCGTGCGCTTCGACCGCACCGAGCGCTGCACGAAGCTTGTCGTCCATGGATCCTCCAGTCTCCGCGCGACGCTGTGCCGCCGGGTGCCGCACCGCCGACGGCTCGGACAGCCGCTCTGAGCGGGAGCCTCGGTGACCGTCTCTTGCCGCGGGTGCGACAGCGCCCAAGCTACCGCCGGCCCGGTGGCCCGTCAAGGACGGCCCGCGCCGAACGGCTCGCCTCCGTCTACTCGTAGCGCAGTGCTTCGATCGGGCTGAGGTTGGCCGCCCGGCTCGCCGGCCACACACCGAAGATCACGCCCGTGGCCACGCTGACGAACAGCCCCAGCAGGACCGTGAAGGGTGAGAGCACCACCTGGTCGAGGAAAGGCACCAGCGCCACCGCCAGGTAGAGCACCCCGATGGCCAGGGCCAGCCCGACCAGCCCGCCGACGGCGGTCAGCGCCACCGCTTCGATCAGGAACTGCTGCAGGATGACTCCCTTCTTCGCCCCGAGCGCCTTGCGCAGCCCGATCTCACGAGTCCGCTCGGTCACCGATACCAGCATGATGTTCAGGAT
This sequence comes from uncultured bacterium, assembly GCA_964536935.1. Taxonomy (GTDB): domain Bacteria; phylum Deinococcota; class Deinococci; order Deinococcales; family Trueperaceae; genus JASBRS01. Next base: position 5,304 of record CAZIBD010000012.1, read on the forward strand.
GCCGATCCCGCCCACCAGCAGGCTGATGGCGCCGATGCCGCCCAGCACCGCCTGCAGGATGGTGGTGATGGTGTTGAACAGCGTCAGCGCCCCCTCGATGGTCTGGATGCGGAAGGTGTCGGCACCGCGGCGTCGGGTGAGGATGGCATCGACCTGCGCCTGGATGTCGGCGAGGTCGCGCTCCAGGCTGACCGTGACCGGCAGGAAGGGGTAGCGTCCGCGCTCGACCGAGGGATAGTTGAGGTAGAGCGTCTGCAACGGGATATCGGCCGCGGCGCTGGCCGCGAAGCTGAAGGCGCCGGTGAGCGGCTCCTTCACGCCGATCACGGTGTAGAAGGTGCGGGAGCCCGCCACCGTCACCGAGACCTCCTGCCCTACCGGATTGGGGTCGTCGGGAAAGAGCGACTCCCGCGCGTCCGCGGAGAGCACCATCACCGGGGCGGCGCGGCGGTCCTCCTCCTCGGAGAAGTAGCGTCCGCGCTGCAGCTTGAGCGTCCGGTCCACCTCCGGGGCGTTGGCGGTGACGCCGTTGAGGCTGAGCGGCGCCTCCTCGGTGCCGGCCCGCGCCAAGCCCCGCACCGTGCGCTGCCGCAGGATGCTGACCGGCAGGCGCGAGAGCGCCTCGATGTCGGCATCGCTGAACTCGGTCGAGCGCGGGTTGTCCTCGTTCGGGGTGATGAACAGCGCCTGGTTGCCGAACGACTGCAGCTGCGAGGTGATGCCCGCCGTGGCGATGGCGCCGAGGCTGATGGTGGTGGTCACGGCGAAGACGCCGATCATCACGCCCAGGAGCGTCAGCACCGAGCGCAGGCGGTTCCCCGCCAGCGCCTCGAGCGCCGTCCGGAGGTTCTCGAACAGCATGCTACGGCGCTCCCGTCGACGTCCCGGGACCCACCTTCTCGCTGGACTCGACGACGCCGTCCCGGATGTGCACGATGCGCTCGGTGTGGCGGGCCACGGCGTCCTCGTGCGTCACCATCAGCACGGTGCGCCCCTCCCCGTGGAGGGCTCCGAAGAGCGCCAGGATCTCCTCGCCGGTGCGGCTGTCGAGATTGCCGGTCGGTTCGTCGGCGAGCAGGATATCGGGCTCGCTCACCAGCGCCCTCGCGATCGCTACGCGCTGGCGCTGCCCACCGGACAGCTCGTTGGACCGGTGACCCAGGCGATCGCCGAGCCCCACCCGCTCCAAGGCCGAGGCAGCACGCTCGGCACGCTCCCGCCCACCCACGCCCCGGTACATCAGCGGCAGCGCCACGTTGCGAAGCGCCGTGGCCCGCGGCAGCAGGTTGAACGCCTGGAAGATGAATCCGATGCGCCTGTTTCGCACCCCGGCCAGCTCGTCCTCACTCATGGCGGCCACCTCCTGCCCGGCCAGCCGGTAGCTCCCCGTCGTGGGAGAGTCGAGGCACCCGATGATCTGCAGCAACGTCGACTTGCCGCTCCCCGACGGTCCCATGATCGCGATGAACTCGCCGTCGTCGACCGAGAGGTCGAGCCCCCGCAGCGCCCGTACCTCCAGCCCGCCCTCCATGACGTAGACCTTGTGGAGGTCCCGCGCCTCGATGACCGGGCCCTCGGCGCGGCGACGCACCCTCCCCCCGGCCGGCTCGCCGCCCGGGCCGCGTTCTGCGGTGAGGGCGGTGCGTCGCCCCGGCCGGCGCCCCGAGGCGAGCCTCATCCCCCGCCCTCCGGCGCCTCGAAGCTGACGGCGTCGCCATCGGCAAGCTTGTCCACATTGGTGGCCGCGATCCGATCGCCCGCGGTCAGGGCGCCATCGGCCACGGCCGCGAGGGTCGCGTTGCGGTCGAGCACCTCGACCTCCACGCGCTGGGCCACGCCGCGCCCCAGGCCGCGCCACGTACCGGACTGGCGCACGCGGTAGACGTAGCGAACCCCGTTCCGGCTCTCGATGGCCTCGAGGGGCAGCACCAGGGCGCCCGGGATGCGGTGCACAACGACCTTGGCCGTCACGGTGTAGCCCGGGCGGACCGCCGACCGCGGAATCTCTTCGCCCCCCTGCGGGTCGAAGGCGATCTCGGCGCGCAGCCGCGCGGTCCCATCGCCTCGCGCCGCGACCGGGTCGACGCGCGTCACGACCGCCGGAAGCGCCAGGTCGGGCGCCGCGTCCGGCGTGACCGTGACGCGCTGGCCGGGTGCCAGGTCGACGGACCGGTTCTCGTCGAACTCCGCCTGCACGCTCACCGTGGTGTCGTCGACGAGCTCGATCCCCTGCCGGCCGGTCGGCGATACGGCATCGCCCACCTTGAACGGAACCGCGGAAACGACGCCCTCGAAGGGCGCGCGCAGCGTCCCTTCGCCCAGTTGCTGCTCGGTGTTCGCGAGCGACGTCTCGAGCCGCTGCACGTTGGCCTCGCCGCTGCGTCGCTGCGCCAGGGCCAGGGCATCGAGGCTCTGGAGCCGCGCGCGCGCCGTCTCCAGGGCGAGCTCGGCCTCGCGCGCCTGGCGTTCGGCCCGATCGACCGCGGTCCGGGCCGCATCACGCTCGTTGAGCGAAGCGCCGCCGGCGGTGTAGAGCTGCTCGGTGGCGGCCCACTGGGTACGAGCGTCGGCGAGCGCCTGGCGCACGTCGGCGAGCCGGTTCTGCGCGCCGGTGACGGCGGCGCTGGCATCGAGACGATCGATCGCCTGCTGCGCCAGGACGCGCTCCAGATCCGCGCGCGCCGAGGCGAGGGCCGATCGCGTGCTCGCCAGGTCGCGAGCCAGGGTCCGGGTGTCGAGCCGCGCGAGCGCCTCACCGGCTGCCACGCGCTGGCCCTCGACCACACCGACCTCGAGAACCGTGCCGGCCGACGAGAACACCAAAAGCCGGCTGCGAGCGGGCTCGACGGTACCGGTGCCGCTGACCTCGCGTACGAACGCATCACGCCGCACGCTTTCGAGGTACACGCGCTGTGGCGCCGGCCCGCGCGGCCGCATGACGACGAAGACCGCCACCACAGCGACCACCGCCACGCCGACCGAGATCCCTATCCACCGCCGCCGGCGCGCACGCCGACGCGGAGCCGAGGCATGAACCACGGCACCTCCCAAGGTTGGTCCGCGCGGCGTGTGCGCAACGCGCGCGGGCCCTGCTTGCAGTCTAGGGCCGGTGCGGGGCGCGCTTCCGTAACGGCCGCCCTCGCCGGAGCGGCATCTTTGGCGCCGGCGTGGCAGGTGCTAGTCCGTGAGCTCCATGTCGTTGACGTGGCCGTAGCGACCCTCGAAGTAGAGCAGCGGCCTGCCTTCGAAGGCGGCGAGCGCCTCCACCTCGCCCAGGAAGAGGCTGTGATCACCGGCGTCGGCGACATCGTAGGTGCGGCACACCAGCTGCGCCAGCGCTCCTCCGACCACCGGGAAGCCCTGCAGGTCCTCGAAGGGATCGGCGGCCGCCGGTACGGTCCGGCCCGCGAACCGATCGGAAAGCTCCTCTTGCTCGGCGCGCAGGATGCTGATCCCGAAGCGCTCGCTCTCCAGGAGGGTCGCGTGCGCCTGCGCTCGCTTGTCGATACACACAGCGATGAGCGGAGGACTTAGCGAGACCGACATGAAAGCGTTGACCGTGATCCCGTAGACGTGCTCCTCGTACCGCATGCTGACCACGGTGATGCCGGTAGCGAAACGCCCCAGCGTGCGGCGGAACTCTCGGGGATCGATCATCACGTGCTCTCCTCGCGACCCGACGTGCCAACGGGCGCGCCGGTCGCCGACCGGTGCCTGTCGGGTGTGGCCCGAGTGTAGGCAGCCCCTCGGCAGCGGTCAAGCGTCGGAAACCACAGGGATTCGGGTATATATTGGATGTCTCGACAAGAGCGGGTTTCGTAGCCGAAGGAGGAATCCCCGTGGCGACCTTGAAGGCATTGCTCGACGATGCTTCGCTCGCGCTGACCGTGCACGCGTCGCCGTCCGGCAGTTCGGCGGAGGACGTGGTGTTCGACGCGGTGCGCTCGGCCGACTTCTCCGAAGACCGGCCCTGGCTCGGCGGCGGCGACCTGCGCGTGACCGAGGCCCCGTATGCGCGACCCCGTCCCGAGCCGGACCCGCTCTTCGCTCCCCCTCCCGCCGCCCTGGTGTACGCCCTCACCCCGCAGCGACGCGACGTGCCGGCGGACCTGGTGACGCGGGCGCGGGCCGGGGACGTCGTGCTGCTCGCCCTGCCCCCCACGGTCAACATGGGAAGGCTCGAAGCAGCCGCCTTGCGCGCTCTCGCCGACGAGGCTGGGAGCGCAGCGAACGCGGCCGCCAGCGCCCAGCGCTACCTGTTGCGCTCGCTGCAGAGCCCCAAACCCGAACGCGACCTGCTCGAGCGCCTCCAGCAGCTCACCGGCGAGAGCGCGACCCTCCTCGCGCCCTGGGGAGCGGTGCTCGCCCGCGCCGGCGACCTTCGCTGGCGCGGCTCCGCCGCGCAGGCTGCGGAGCTGCCTGAGGGCCTCATGCGCCTCGGCGGCCGCGAGGTGCGCGTGCTGCGCGTCGTCGCCGACGGGCGTCTGCGGTCGGTCCTGCTCGCTACGGGTGCGCGTCGAGCGAGCGCTCCCTGGCTCGAGCTCGCACGCTCGCTGTTGGCGGTCACGGCCCTCACCCGAGCGGCCGAGGCCAAGGGCGAGGATGCCCAGCGAGGCGCCCTGCTCGCCGAATGGCTGGCGACCCCGCAGTCGGCCGACGCCCTGGCGGGGCGCCTTCGCGCTGCCGGCCTCGATCTCGACAACCCCTACGCCGTGGCCGTGGCCGAGTGGGGGCCGCGCCCCACGCCGGGCCGCGCCCGCGACCAGCGCCGCGAGCGGCTCGAGCGCCTCCGGGCGGCTGGAGACGAGCTGTTCCGCTCCCTGGGCCTCGGTGCCTTGTCCGAGACCCGAGCCGAGCACTGCCTGTGGGTCGTCGCCGGCGGCGCACCCGACAGCCACGGAGAACGCCTGCTGCGCGCGTTGGACGCCGCCGTGCCGGAAGGCGAGCCGGTCCGCGTGGGCGTCAGCCTGCCCCACCGCGACCTGGGTAGCGTCCTAGACGCCTACCGCCAGGCGACGCTGGCGGCGCAGGCGGTCTCCCACACGTCGGGGGTCGGTCGTTTCGACACCTTCGACCCGGTCTCCTGGGTCCTTCGTCAGCAACCCGAAGCCAACCTCCGAGCCTTCCGCGATCGCCTGGTGGGCCCGGTCAAGGCCGCCGACGACGGCAAGCTGTGGCGCACGCTGGTGGCCTACCTCGCGAACCCCGACGACCTGCAGACGCTGGCCGAGCGCCTCCACATCCACGTGAACACCCTGCGCTACCGCCTCAAGCGCATCGAGGGGCTGATCCGCCAGCCCCTGCAACGTCCCGAGACCCTCGCCGAGCTCCACCTCGCCGAGCAGGTCGACGCCATGCTGGAACGCCATGGGGCGTGACGCGCACGCTCGGCCGCGGTGGGCGGAAGCGCTCGACGAGCGCGGAAGGAGCTGGGCTATAGTGTCCACGAACGTTCGTTCGGCTCCATGGAGGGAAGGGTGAGCGAGACGACCCATACGGGCGCGATCGCCCGTGACGCGGAGGACGCCGCTGCTCCGGCGCGGGCCGTCGTCCTCGGGGCCGGGACCATGGGTCGCGGCATCGCCCAGCTGCTGGCCCAGGCCGGCAGCCGGGTCGCGCTGTGCGACGCCGATGCCGGCGTCCTCGACGACGCCCGACGGGCGCTCGACGGCGTCTTCGCCATGCTCGAAGGGAAGGGCAAGCTCGCCGAGCCCTCCGCGGCGGTCGCGGCGAGGCTGACGTACCACCGAGAGCCACCGCCCGACGACGGTGTGGACTGGGTCTTCGAGGCCGTCTTCGAGGACCTGGAGGTGAAGCGCGCGCTGTTCCGGACCGCCGCGCGTACCTATCGTGGCGCGGCGCTCGCGACCAACACCTCGACGCTGTCGGTGACCGCCATCGCCGCCGGCTGCCCCCGCGCGGAGGACGTGGTGGGGATGCACTTCTTCAACCCGGCGCCGCTGATGCCGCTGGTCGAAGTGGTCCCCGGAGCGCACACCCGGCCCGAGCGGGTCACAGCGGCCACGGCGGTCGCGCGCGCCCTGGGCCGCACCCCGGTCATCGCGCAGGATCGCCCCGGCTTCATCGTGAACCGCGTGGCGCGCCCCTTCTACGGCGAGGCGCTCCGCCTCGTCGGCGAGGGGATGCCGGTCGACGCCGTCGATCGGGCGGTCAAGGGGGCGGGCTTCCCCATGGGGCCGTTCGAGCTCCTCGACCTGATCGGCATCGACGTCAACCTGTCGGCTACCCGGAGCGTCTTCGACGCCTTCTTTCAGGAACCGCGCTACCGCCCCCACCCGTTGCAGACGAGCATGGTCCAGGCCGGCCGGCTGGGCCGCAAGAGCGGGCACGGCTTCTACCGCTACGGCGCCGGCGAGATGGGGCCGCCGGCGCGGCCCGAAGCGCCTTCGCGCGCGCCGGCGCCACCGGCAGCGGCGGTGCTGGGCCAGGGCGCGGTCGCCCACGCCTTGCGGAAGCGCCTCCGTACGGCCGCCCGGCCGTCCGAGGCCGCGATCGTGTTCGACGCGCGCGTCGACCTGGCCGACAAGGGCCTCCCGCCGGAGCTGTCCGGCGTGCCGGTGGCAACGCTGTGCTGGGCGCACTCGGCCAGCCGAGCGGTGGAACGCACGGGTCGCCAGCTGGCGGGCTTCAGCCTGGTCACGCCGCCCGCCGAGCCCGCGATCGTCGAGCTGATGGCGCCCGAAGGTGCCGACCCCGCCGTGCTGGAGCCGGCGCGGGGCGCGCTCGAGGCGAACGGCCTGGCGACGCTGACGCTCCCCGACGGCGCCGGCGGCGTCGCCTTCCGTCTGGTGGCGCTTCTGGCCAACGAGGCGGTCAGCGCGCTGGCCGAGGGGCTCGCCGACGCCTCCTCTATCGACACGGCCATGCGGCTGGGGACGCGCTACCCGCGAGGCCCGCTGGCGTGGGCGGTCGAGCTGGGTCTGGCGGACCTGACCACGGCGCTGCGGGGCCTCCACGCCGAGACCCTGGCGGAGCGGTTCGCGCCGCAACCGCTCCTGACCCGGCTGGCGGCCGTCGGGGCCACGCGGTTTCCCGAGCGGGCGCGAGGCGCGTCGTGAGGTTCGCGCGGCTGCTCGCCTTCGAGACCCTGGAGGCCGGCGCGGGCCGCGCGCGCCTGCGCACGATCGTCGGGCCGGAGCACGTCAACATGCACGGCAGCGCGCACGGCGGCTTCCTCTACAGCCTCGCCGACGAGGCCTTCGCCCTCGCCTCCAACTCGCGCGAGGCGGACGCCGTCGCCCTGTCGGTGACGATGGACTACTTCCTGGCCGTCTTTCCCGGCGACATCCTCGAGGCACGGGCCAGCGAGGAGCACCTCGGGCGCCGGGTGGCCACCTATCGGGTGGAGGTGGCACGCGAGCGCGAAGGCGACGACGGGCGCGCCGTTTACGAGCCGGTCGCACTCTTCGTGGGGACGGTCTACCGGCGGGAGCGGCGCACGGGGGCGAGCTGAGAAGGCGAGCTCAGGCGACGACCCGAGGGGACGACCGAACGGGAGCCGCGAAGGGCGGCGCCGCCTGGAGGTGATGGATGTTCGATCCGGAGCTCGAGACCCTGCCCAGAGACCGCCTGCGCGCACTGCAGGACGAACGCGCAAGGGACCTCGCACGCTACGTCTACGAGCGTGTTCCCTTCTACCGTCGACGCATGGACGAGGCCGGGGTCATGCCCGGCGCCGTGCACGGCGTGGAGGACCTGGCGAAGCTTCCGCTCACGAGGAAGGACGACTTGCGCGCGAACTACCCGATGGGGCTCTTCGCCGTCCCGCAGGAGGACGTGATCCGCATCCACGCGTCCAGCGGCACGACGGGCAAACCCACCATCGTGGGGTACACCCGCAACGACCTCGCGGTCTTCGCCGAGGTGAACGCCCGCAGCCTGGCTGCCGGCGGCGCTCGCCCGGGCATGCTGTTCCACAACGCGTACGGCTATGGCCTGTTCACGGGCGGGCTCGGCCTCCACTACGGAGGGGAGCGCCTCGGCCTCACGGTCGTCCCCGTCTCCGGTGGCATGACCGAGCGCCAGGTCACGCTGATCCGCGACCTCGAGCCGAAGGTCATCGCTTGTACGCCCTCCTACGCACAGACGCTGGCCGAGGCCTTCGCCAGCCACGGCGTCGCGCCCGGGGAGATCAGCCTCGAGTACGGCATCCTCGGCGCCGAGCCGTGGACCGAGACGATCCGCCGCGACGTCGAGCAGGGGCTCGGCATCCAGGCCACCAACATCTACGGGCTCTCCGAGATCATCGGGCCGGGTGTCGCCAACGAGGCGGTCGAGGAGAAGGACGGCAGCTACGTCTGGGAGGACCACTTCTACCCCGAGATCGTCGACCCAGAGACGGGCGAGCCGCGCCCCGAGGGGCAGGACGGGGTCCTGGTCATCACCACCCTCACCAAGGAGGCGCTCCCGCTCCTCCGCTACTGGACCGGCGACATCACCAGCCTCACGCGCGAGCCGGGTGCCGGCGGGCGAACGCACGCCCGCATCGGCATGATCCGAGGGCGTGCCGACGACATGCTGGTCGTGCGCGGCGTGAACGTCTATCCGACGCAGATCGAGGCGGCGCTCGTCGACATCGACGAGGCGTCGCCGCACTATCAGCTGGTGGTGCGGCGGGTACGGACGCTCGACGAGCTCGAGCTCCGGCTCGAGCTCACCGAGCCCGCCTTCCAACGCATCGGCCAGGGCGTCCTCGACGACGGCACCCTCCAGGTCGACAAGGAGGTCCACGCGCTCCGCGACCGCATCCAGCACGGCATCCGAGAGAACCTGGGCATCACCGTCAAGGTCAGCCTGCTCGCCCCCGGGTCGGCACCGCGCTCGGCCGGTGGGAAGTTGCGGCGCACGCTCGACGAGCGCGAGCTGTAGCACCATGGAAGCGGGAGCACCGTGAAGACGATCCCGGAGGGCTACCGCGCCGAGTTCGAGGTCACCGTCACCGACGCCATGACGGTCGACTTCGGCCAGGACGACCCGCGGCTCGGCCGGCTCCACCCCGTCTACGCCACCTACTGGCTCACAAAGCACATCGAGCTGGTCAGCCGCAAGATCATCCTGCCGTTCCTCGAGCCGGGCGAGGAAGGGATCGGGCACGCCGTTCGCGTCACCCATCTGGCCTCGGCGCTGCCCGGCATGCGCGTGCGCTTGACGGCCCGCTTCACGGGGCAGGAAGGCAACCGCGTGTTCGCCGATGTGCGCGCCGTCAACGAGCTCGGCGACGTGGTCGGCGAGGGGGGCACCACGCAGGTCGTCCTGCCGGCCGCGAAGCTCGGAGCCGCCTTCGCGCGACTACGTGCGCGCTGGGAGGAGACCCGTGCAGGCGGCGAGACGGGCCCGCAGGCACCGGCCGGCGTGGACGGCCTGGAGGAGCGGAAGGGGTGACGGGCCGGCGGGGCCGCCAGCGAACCCCGGCGGCGGCGACGTGGCACGAAGGAGGAGGACGATGACCAAGCTGATCGCGCTGTTCCGGCGCCCCGACGACCTCGACGCCTTCCTGGAGCACTACCGGGAGGTGCACACGCCCCTCACCAGGCAGCTCCCCGGCCTCCAGCGGCTGGTGGTGAACCGTGTCACCGCCGACGCCTTCGGGGGCGAGCCGGAGTTCGTGCTGGTGGCGGAGATGCACTTCGCCGACGCCGCCTCCTTCAAGACGGCCATGCGCTCGGAGGCGAACCGGCGTCTGACCGCGGACCTGAAGAGCTTCGCCGGCGGCATCGCCACGGTCCTGATCACCAACACCGAGGAGGTGGGCTGAGGCGTGCCGGACTTCGCCAATCTCATCGTCGAGCGCCTGGACGGCGGCGTGGGACTGATCCGCATCCACCGGCCCGAGCGCCGCAACGCCCTCAACCAGGCGACCATGGAGGAGCTGCGCGTCGCCATGACCGCCTTCGACGTCGACGAGGCCATCGGCTGCATCGTCCTGACCGGGGACGAGCGCTCCTTCGCGGCCGGCGCCGACGTCACCGAGATGGACGGCAAGGGCGTCGCGGACATGCTCGGGAGCTACCGCTTCCAGCAGTGGGAGGCGCTGCGCGCCCTCGCCACGCCGCTCGTGGCGGCGGTGTCCGGCTACGCGCTGGGCGGCGGGCTCGAGCTCGCCATGCTGTGCGACATGATCGTGGCGAGCGACACCGCCAAGCTGGGCCAGCCCGAGATCAATCTGGGCATCATGCCCGGTGCCGGCGGCACCCAGCGGCTCACGAGGCAGCTCGGCAAGTACCTCGCCATGGAGGTCGTGCTGGCAGGGCGCTTGCTGACGGCCGAGGAGGCGCTGGCGCACGGCCTGGTCAACCGCGTCACCCCCGCCGACGAAACCCTGCCTGCCGCCGTGGAGCTGGCGCGCAAGGTGGCGTCGCGCGCGCCCCTGGCGGTCCGGATGGCCAAGAGCGCCATCCTCGAAGCGCAGGACGCGCCTCTCGAACGGGGGCTGGCGTTCGAGCGCCACAGCTTCTACCTGCTCTTCGGCACGCAGGATCAGAAGGAGGGCGTGCGCGCCTTCCTCGACAAGCGCGAACCCCGCTGGACGGGGCGCTGAGCCTCATGGACGGGCGCCCGGACGAGCGCGTGACGCTGGTGCTGTTCGACATCGACGGCACCCTCGTCACGGCCGGCGGCGCGGGACGGCGCGCCATGCTGGAGGCCGGCAGCGCCCTCTACGGCGACGCCTTCTCGGTCGACGGCCTCGACCCGTCGGGCAAGCTCGACCCCGCCATCTTCGCCGAGCTCGCCGGGCTCCACCCCCACCTCGACCTGCACGACCGGGCGACCGAGTTCTTCGAACGCTACCTCGCCGCCATGCGCCGCGAAGTGCACGGCCTGCGGCCACTTCCTGGCGCCCGCGGGCTGCTCGCCCGCCTCGACCGCGAGCCGGGCGTGGCGCTGGGCGTGCTGACCGGCAACGTGCGGGTGGTGGCCGCCCTCAAGCTCGAGGCCACCGGCCTGGTTCGCGCCGGGGAGCCCGACCCGTTCGCCGTGCGCGTCTGCGGCGACGATGCAGCGGAGCGCGCCGACCTGGTGCGGCTGGCGCGCGAGCGCTACCTCGCCTCGCAGGGCGGCCCGCAGCGACCGCTGCGACTGCTCCTGGTCGGCGATACCCCGCGTGACGTCGAGGCAGGGCGCGCCCACGGCGTGCCGGTGCTCGGCGTCGCCACCGGGCCCTGGAGCGCCGACGCGCTGGCCGAGGCCGGCGCCCGCCGCGTGGTCCCCGACCTCCGCGACCCGACCCCCCTCCTCGAGCTGCTGAGCGGCGCGCTCGAGCCGAGCCCGTGACCTGCCGGCCCATGCGGCTGTGCCCGAGCCCCCACCGAGAAAGGACGCCCTGACGATGCTCCCCACCACCGAGGCCTTCCTGGGACGACCCAAGCAGCTCTTCATCGGAGGCGAGTTCATCGCCGCCGACGAGACCTTCCCCACCCTGAACCCGGCCAACGCCGCCACGCTGGCCGAGGTCCCCTTCGCGGGCCGCGCCGAGGTCGACGCCGCCGTGCGGGCCGCACACGCAGCCTTCGACGGGTGGCGGCGCCTGGCCCCGCTCGAGCGCTCCCGCTGGCTCACCCGCATCGCCGACGCCATCGAAGCACACGCCGACGAGCTCGCCGAGATCGAGACCCTCGACAACGGCAAGCCGCTCAAGGAGTCGCGTCGCGGGGACATCCCGCTGGCCGCCAACCACTTCCGCTACTTCGCCGGGTTGGCGCCCACCATCGGCGGGCGTACCGTGCCGGTGTCGGCGCGGCGTGTGCTCAACTACACGCTGCGCGACCCGGTCGGCGTGGTGGGCGCCATCGTGCCCTGGAACTTCCCGCTTCTCATCGCCTCCTGGAAGCTGGCGCCGGCGCTGGCGGCGGGCTGCACGGTGGTGCTCAAGCCTGCCGAGCAGACACCGCTGACCGCCCTCCGGCTCGCCGAGATCCTGGACGAGATCGACTTCCCGAAGGGCGTCCTCAACGTCGTGACCGGAGACGGCCGCACCGGCAAGGCGCTCGTGGAGCACGAGGGCGTCGACAAGATCACGTTCACGGGCTCCACCCTGGTCGGCAAGCAGATCATGACCGAGGCGGCGAGCCGGCTGGCGCGGGTGTCGCTCGAGCTGGGCGGCAAGTCCGCCAGCATCGTGTTCGACGACGCCGACTTGAAGACGGCGCTGTTCGGACTCGGTCTCGGCATCTTCTACAACCAGGGGCAGCTCTGCACCGCCGGCAGCCGCATGCTGGTGCAGCGCGGCGTGCTCGACGAGGTGGTGGAGAAGCTCGCCGAACAGGCCCGCCGGACGCGGCTGGGCCCGGGACTCGACGAGGGCACCACCATGGGCCCGCTCATCAGCGAGGAGCAGCGCACTCGCGTGCTCGGGTACATCGAGCAGGGCCGAGCGGCGGGCAGCACGCTGGTCGCCGGCGGATCGCCGCACGACCCCGGGTTCTTCCTGGAGCCCACCCTGTTCGTCACCGAGAACACCCGGCAGGCCATCGTGCAGGAGGAGATCTTCGGGCCGGTCGGCGCGATCATCCCGTTCGACACCGAGGAGGAGGCGATTCAGATCGCCAACGACTCGCGCTACGGCCTGGCAGGCGGCCTGTTCACCCGCGACCTTGCGCGCGCCCACCGGGTGGCCGCGGAGGTGCGGACCGGGACCCTGTGGATCAACACCTATAACGTCTTCGATGCCGCCTCGCCGTTCGGCGGCTTCAAGGAGTCGGGCTTCGGCCGGGAGATGGGCGAGGAGGCGATCGAGCTCTACACCGAGGTGAAGTCGATCTGGGTCAGTACGCGCTGACGCCTGCCGCCACCGCCCGTCGCAGCGGTCGCGGGACGTGCGCCCCGGCGCGCGGGCGGCGGGCACGGTACAGTCGCGCTCATGGCCAGTCGCGGTCCGCGTGCCGTCACCAGGGTCCGCGCCGCCGTGTGGGGCGCGCTCGCGAGCGGGGAGTTCTGGCGCCAGCTCCTGCAGCTCAACCTGGGGCTGCTGATCGTCGGGCTGGGCATTGCGGTGATGCTCGACGCCGGCATCGGCCTGGGCCCTTGGACGGTCTTCCATGAGGGGCTCAGCCTCGTCACGGGCCTCAGCTTCGGCCGTGTGATGCAGGGCGTGGGTCTGATCGTGATCCTCGTGAGCTGGTTGCTCACCGGCACGCGCCCCGGGCTGGGCACGGCCCTGAACATGCTGCTGGTGGGTCCCTGGGTCGACCTCTTCCGCCCGCTGCCTCTCCTGCATCCGGCACCGGGTTATGTGATCGGTGTCGGCACGTTCCTCGTGGGCCTGGTCCTCCAGGGGATGGGGACCGGCCTCTACATCTCCGCCCGGCTCGGCGCGGGGCCGCGCGACGGGCTGGTGCTGGGGTTGGCGAGGGTGCTGTCGACCAGTGTGCGCGTGACCCGTACCGGGCTGGAGATCCTGGTGCTGATCAGCGGCTGGCTGATGGGCGGCGCCGTGGGCCTCGGCACCGTGCTGTTCGCCCTCGGGATCGGGCCGCTGATGCAGTTCTTCCTGCGAGTGTTTCGCGGGCGCACGACCACGGCCAAGCGGTGAGCGCTCATCCGTCCGGCTCGCGCTTCGCGCCCTGCAGCGCGACGAAGTGCCGGGCCAGTGCCTCTGCGTCCGCGAAGTAGCGCGTCTCGCGGGTGGAGACGTCGGTGAGCGCCGCGCGGAAGGCGGGCGGGTGGCCGTGCTCGACCTCCTTCCAGACGCGCAGCAGAAAGGTGTGGTTGGCGGCTTCGTCCATCGGTCCTCGCGGTTGCGGCGTGTCCCGGCCGCAAGGGCGGCCGGGACACGCGGGTGGAAGGCGGGCGCTCAGGGCGCGCAGTAGTTGGTGGCCGGACTGGTCGCCCCGGTGTTGGCAAAGGTCACGGTGGTGAGGCTGGGCTGGGACGTCCCGCCATCCCAGCACACGCCGTATACCGGGCTGTCCGAGATGGTGGTGTTGTCCAGCGTGACGGTGCCGCCGTTGAGCACGTACACCTCTGCCGTCTCGGCGCTCGCTTGGCTCCCGCCCTCACTGATGTCGACGTACGAGAGCTGGTTGTTGGGGTCGTTGCTGTCGAAGGTGATGCTGCCCCAGTAGCCCGGCGTCCCCGATACCTTGCCGGTGAAGGTGATGTGGTCCGCGGCCTGCCCGACGGCCGTCAGGCTGCCAGCGGGGCTGGCGTCCACCGTGAGGCTGTTGTCCTGGCCGAACTGCACCGTGGCGCCCGGCGCCATGACCAACGCCGCTGCGATGTCCGCGTCCTGATCGAGGTAGAAGGGGACGCTCAGGCCCTGCCAGGTCTGGTTCGCCGACACCGTACCGCCGTAGACCTGGACGACGTTGTCGGTGTTGTTGGTGTAGGTGCTGGCCGCGTCCAGGGCGCCGGCCGCGTTCGCGGTCAGGCTCACGGGGAAGGTGGCGATGTGATCGTAGGTGTTGGCCTGAAGGGTGATCTGGCTAGCCGCCGCGCTGGCGTCGAATGCCAACCCCTCGGTCAAGCTGTAGGACAGGATCGAGTCCTTCATCGTGAAGGGGATGCCGGACTCCACCCACACGTCCGCCCCCTGCCCTCCGTTGGTCCCGCCCGCATCGCGCACCACGACGTGCTCGAGATCGGTGCCGGCGCCGTAGTCGACGATCCCGCTCCAGTAGCCGGGCGTGCGCTTGGTCACCGCGCCCTCGAAGGTGATCTCCTGACCGGCCGCGCTGCCGCCGACCGCGACCAGACCGTAGGGGATGGCGCCGCCGGGGTTCGGGATGCTGCCGTTGTCGATCGTCAGGCCGTAGTCCTTGGAGAACTGCACCGTGGTCCCGGCCGCAACCGTCAGCACGGCGTCCACGGACACGTCGCCGTTGTCGTCGAGGTAGGGAACGCCCAGGTGGTGCCAGGTCTGGCTCTCCGACACGGTCCCGCCGAACACCTCGACAGCGTTGCCTGGGTCGTTGGTGTAGACGCTCGCGGGGTCGAGCGCGCCGGCCGCGTCCGCTCCGAGGCTGACCGGGTAGACCGCGATGTGATCGTAGGTGTTGGCCTGCAGGGTGATCTGATTGGCCTGCGCACCCGCGTCGAAGTCGAGCCCGTTGATGCCGCTGTACGACAGGGTGCTGTGCTTCATCGTGAAGGGGATCCCCGACTCGACCCACACGCTGGCGTCACTGGAGGTGTTGGAATCGCCGGCATCGCGCACATGGACGTACTCGAGGTCGTTCTGCTGGCTGTTGGTGTAAAAGGTGACACCGCCCCAGTAGCCGGCCGTGTCCTGGACACCCTCGAGCACGATGGCGCCACCGGACGCCGAGGTGCCGACGGCGTAGAGCGAACCGACCGTGCCCGTACCCTGCTCGACGGTCATGGTTGCGTCCTGCGGGAACTGGATGGTGACGCCCGGGTCGAGCGTGAGGGGGGCGTCCACGTTGACGTCGCCCGGCGCCAGGTAACAGCCTGCCTTCAGAGTGGTGGCGGTGGAAATGGTGTAGGGCAGTGTCACCGCCGCGGTGCAGCTCGCCGACGGGGGAGGCGTCCCACCGCCACTGCTCGTCTGGACGGAAGGACAGGCCGTGAGCAGCGCCACGATGGGCGCGGCCACGGCAAGGAGGGTGACGAACCTCAGCTTCATAACGGCTCCTTTCATCGAGAAGACGCGCGAAGCCTAGCGAACCCTGCGTTATTGGAGCGTTATCGGCTCGCGACCCACCCCGGATCGGCGGGACAGCGGGCGATCCGGACCGCGCCGGACGGGTCTGCAGGTCGATCGTTGGACGCTGTGGCAGACGCGCACCGGCGTCGCGAATGCAGAGCTATCATGGGTCGCAGCGCATCGAGACGCGGTCAGGGACGCGCATGGCGTCGATGTGCCGATCGGGGGTGGGAGTGTTGGCGCTCCCTGTGGAGGCACGGGTGGCAACGCTGCATCTGCTCGGCACGGGCGCCGCGCTGTCCGATGCGGACCGGACGACGACCATGCTTGCGGTCACGGGGCCGCACTCCGTCATCGTGATCGACTGCGGCGGCGACGTGGTGCGCCGGCTGCTCGCGCACGGCATCGATCTCGACCGCGTCGAGGCGCTGGTCGTCACGCACGAGCATGCCGATCACGTGTCCGGCTTTCCCCTGATGATGGAGCGCTTGTGGCTGGCTGGCCGTTCCCGACCCCTGGACGTCTACGGCATCGCACCGGCGATCGACCAGGTCCGGCGTCTCCACGACGCCTTCGATACCTCGGCCTGGCCGGGCTATCCGGAGGTGCGCTACCACCAGGTCGCGCTCGACGAAGGCGCGTCGGTGCTACGGAACGAAGACTGGGA
Source organism: uncultured bacterium (assembly GCA_964536935.1). Classification (GTDB taxonomy): domain Bacteria; phylum Deinococcota; class Deinococci; order Deinococcales; family Trueperaceae; genus JASBRS01. The sequence goes on from CAZIBD010000012.1 coordinate 21,593, forward strand.
GATCACCGCGTCTCCGGGGCGGCATGCCGTTCCCGTCACGGGACTGCGCATCCGCGATGTGACCGGGGGCGGCGTGATGGCGTACTCGGCCGACACGGAGCCGTCCGAAGCGATCGAACGGCTGGCCTCTGGCGCCGACCTGCTGGTGCACGAGGCCACCGGGGACGGGCCGGGCCACACCGGCGCCGCCGACGCCGCCAGGCTGGCGGCCCGCGCCGGCGTCCGGCGCCTGAGGCTGGTGCACATCGCACCGGGGAGGGACCATGCCCAGCGGCTTCTCGGCGAAGCGCGGGCGCACTTCCCGGATGTGGCGCTGGGGTCCGACGGCGACACCTTGACGTTCTGACCACTTGCGACAGGCTGGCGGGCTCCACCCGCGCATCGTTCCGGTGCGGCCGCGCGCCCGCACGGGATCGGCTGTGCGGCAGCGGCACGTTGGAGACGGGGGTGGACGGAGCAGAACAAAAAAAGAAGCGCTCCTGCCGAGCGCCTATAAAGTCAACATACCCCGGTATTCGGTATTCGTCAAGGCGTTGCGCCCGAACGCCCACCCACACGGTTCAAACGCCGGAAATTGGGGCCTTCGGGCCCCGAATCGGTCCCGGCTCGAACGCCCGCGCCCCAGCCCACGAAGCGAGGCGATCCGGCGCCGAAGCACCCCTCAGTCGAGGACGCCGTTCAGTCCCTGGCCCGCCCTGAAGTCGCGGTAGAGCTGCAGGACCCCGAGCGCCGTGCGCGCCGTGTCGGACAGGTCGTAGTGGGCGAGCGCGGTCTCCGGCGCGAGGTAGGCGAAACCCTGCCCCTCGCCGAGGCGGAGCCGGTGGAGGGGCGCCTCGATGCCGGCCAGGAAGAGGTGGAAGACCGCGTCGCGGGCCTCGAGGACGAGGAACGGATGGTAGCGCTCGGGCCGGTAGGCGATCTCCTCCTCCAGCTCGCGCAGCATGGCGGTCTCGGGGTCCTCGCCCGGCTCGATGCCGCCACCGAACAGCGACCACTTGCCGGCGTCCTTGACACCGTCGCGATCGTCACGATGTTGAAGCAGCACGGTGCCGTCGGGGTGCCAGAGCACCGCGCCGGCGATCGGTCGGCGCACCCGAGCGCCGCGCCTGGCGGTCACGCGGTTCCCGCCGGAATCGCTCATAGCGCCTCCAGGTAGGTGTAGCCCACCAGCTCGGCGTCGTAGAGCTCGAGCAGCTCGGCCCGCTCGGCGTCGCTCAGCGCCCCCGCCGTCGCCCGCTCGTCGGCGAGCCGGGCCAGAGCGCCGTGCAGCAGCGGCGTCTCGTACCCCATGTTCTCGATGACCCGACGCGCCTTCTGGCCGTTGATGAAGCGCTCGAGCTGGTAGCCCTCGCCCTGCAAACGGATGTGCGCCTCGTTCACCCGGCCGAACAGGTTGTGGGCGTTGGCCAGGACGTCCTGGTAGGCGCCCGTGAGGAAGGCGCCGAGGTAGTACGGCTCGCCCGGCCTCAGCTCGTGCACCGGAAGCGTGCTCTTGACGTCGCGGAGGTCGATGAAGCGATCGATCTTGCCGTCGGAGTCGCAGCTGATGTCGACAAGGGTGGCGTTGCGGGTGGGGCGCTCGTCGAGCCGGTGGAGCGGCATGATCGGGAAGAGCTGGTGGATCGCCCAGTGGTCGGGGAGGCTCTGGAAGACGCTGAAGTTCACCACGTACTTGTCCGCCAGGTGACGCGGCAGCGCCTCGAACTCCTCCGGCACGTACTCGAGGTTCTCGACCACCTTGGCGACCCGCACCATGATGCGGTTGAACAGCTGCTCGAAGTGGGCGCGCTCGAGCAGGCTCAAGTACCCCAGGTCGAAGAGGCTGTGCATGGTGTCCTTGTTGCTGACCGCCTCGTTGAAGACCTCGCGGTAGGTCTTGACCGTGATCCCCTCGAGCAGGTCGCGCATGTCCCGGATGAGCGAGTGCACCTCGCCCTCGATCTCCGGCAGCTCGAGGATGTCGCGCGTCGGTCCGATGGCGTCGATGACCGGCAACACCAGCACGGCGTGGTGCGCGGTCAGGGCGCGCCCGGACTCCGTCACCAGCGTGGGCTGGGGCACCTCCCACTCCTGGCAGGCCTCGAGCACGGTGTACACGACGGTGTCGGCGTACTCGCGCAGTCCGTAGTTGGCGGACACGTAGAAGGTGGTCTTGCTGCCGTCGTAGTCGACCGCCAGTCCACCCCCGACGTCGAGGTACCGCACGCCGACGCCCATCTCGGCCAGCTCGACGTACGCCTGCGCGGCCTCCCGGACCGCCACCCGGATGCGCCGGATGTCGGTGAGCTGGCTGCCCACGTGACAGTGCAGCAACTCCAGGGCGTCTCCGAGACCCTGCTCCTGCAACCGCCGGGCGACGTTGAGGAGCTCCGCCGCGGTGAGGCCGAACTTGGCGTCGTCCCCGCCGGACGCCTCCCACTGGCCGCTGCCGCGAGCGTGAAGCTTGAAGCGCACGCCCAGCGCCGGGCGCACGCCCATCTCCCGGCTGATGCGAAGCACGCGCTCGAGCTCGCTGTACTTCTCGAGGGTGATGATGACGTTGCGGCCCAGCTTGCGCCCCCACAGCGCGAGTCGGATGAAGTCGTCGTCCTTGAACCCGTTGCAGCACACCAGCGACTCCGGGTGGCCCTCCTGGGCCAGCGCCAGCGCCAGCTCCGCCTTGCTGCCGGCCTCCAGGCCGGTGCGGTAGTTTTCCCCGTACGCCGCGACGGTCTCGACGACCACGCGACGCTGGTTGACCTTGATGGGGAAGACGCCCTGGTAGCGCCCCTGGTAACCCGCCTCGGCGATGGCGTCCGCGAAGGCGGTATTGATGCGATCGATACGGTCCTCGAGCACGTCGGGGAAGCGCAGGATGACGGGGAGCGCGTGTCCGGATGCCCGCAGGTCGTCGACGATGCGGCGAAGCGAGACCGAGCCCGACTCCCGCACGGAGACGGTGAGCTCGCCCGTGTCGGACACGTCGAAGTAGCCGTTCGACCAGGTCCGGACGCCGTAGAGCTCCTCGGCGTCGGAGACCTTGAAGATCGGCTCGCTGGGCTTCCCGAGGCTGGTGGGGTGGTTCAATCGAGCCCTCCTGGCGCCCGGACGCCGGTTCCGGCGGGCGTGCCGCAGGGGTGCGAGTGCTGCAGCGGCGCCCTCGGGGCTCGCCGGCCCGCTCGTCCCGGCTTCGTCGGGCGCTACAAGCGGCACCAGCGTCGAGCGCGCGTAGCGTAGCACGTGGCGGGCGCGCTCGAAAGCCGTGTCGACACGAGTGCCGCGCGTCGGAGACCGCAGGCCTCTGCTAGCATCAGGGGCGCCGCGGGCCGGAACGCCGCGAGCCCGCGCGCCCACGCCGATTCGCCGTCGGGCACGGCCACGTCCGACGCGAGAGGAGAGCATGCCCAGCCCCGCCGAGCTCGGATTCTCCATGCCCCCCGAGTGGGACCCCCATACCGCCACCTGGACGAGCTGGCCGTTCGACGACGAGCTGTGGGAAGGGCAGCTGGAGGGGGTCCGGAACGACGTGGCGGGCCTGGTCGCCACCATCGCCCGGTTCGAGCCGGTGGTCGTGAACGTTCGCGACGGCGAGGTCGAGCGAGACGCGAGCCGGCGCCTCGAGGCGCTCGGCGCGCCGCAGGGGCGGGTCACCTTCCACCGGGTGCCGCTCAACGACGCCTGGTTCCGTGACAACGGCCCCATCTTCGTGCGCGACGCCGCGGGCCGGGTGGCCCTCACCGACTGGCGCTTCAACGCCTGGGGCGGGAAGTACGCTCCCTGGGACGACGACGATCGGGCGCCGCGGGCGGTCGCCCGCTACCTCGGTATGCGCCGCTTCGAGGCCCCCTACGTCATGGAGGGCGGCTCGCTCGAGGTCAACGGTGAGGGCGTGTGCCTGACGACGCGCTCCTGCCTGCTGTCGCGCGAGCGGAACCCCGGGTTGGACGAGGCCGAGCTGGAGGCCCTGTTGTTTCGCATGCTCGGGGTCCGGCACGTCGTGTGGCTGGAGGGCGCGCTGGAAGGCGATCACACCGACGGCCACATCGACACCCTGGTCCGTTTCACCGACGACCGCACGATCGTGTGCGCCCTGGAAGAAGACGTCGAGGACCCGAACCACGCCCCGACCCGGCACAATCTCGAGGCGGTGCGCGGCCTGCGCGCGCCAGACGGCGTACCCTACCGCGTGGTGGCGCTACCACTGCCGCGCCGGCGCCTGGAGCTGGCCGGCCGGCGGCTGCCCCCCAGCTACGCCAACTTCTACGTCGGCAACGGCTTCGTGGTCGTGCCGCAGTACGAGGACGCGAACGACGAGGTCGCCCTCGCGACGCTGGGCCCGCTCTTCCCCGGCCGCGAAGTGATCGGCCTGGGCAGCGCGCACCTCATCACCGGAGGCGGCGCCTTCCACTGCGTGACGCAACAGCAACCGGCGGGCGAGACCGTTCCAGAGGATGCGCCCGGCGCCTGACGCCCGGGCGGGAGAGGCGGAGGCCAGGATGAACGAGACGGTGCGCTTGGCGGTGGTGCAGATGGCGTGTTCCGACCGCCTCGAGGAGAACCTCGACAAGGCGGAGGGCTTCGTGCGCGAGGCCGCGGAGCAGGGGGCGCAGATCGTGCTCCTCCAGGAGCTCTTCGAGAACCTGTACTTCCCGCAGCTCGAGCGCGACGAGCTCTTCGCGCTGGCCCATCCGGTCGACGACCACCCCTTCCTCGAGCGTTTCGGAGCGCTCGCCGGCGAGCTCGGGGTCGTGCTCCCCGTCTCGTTCTTCGAGCGGGCGGGGCAGGCGTACTTCAACAGCCTGGCGATGATGGGGGCCGACGGTCGGCGCCTGGGCGTCTACCGCAAGAGCCACATCCCGGACGGCCCGGGCTACGAGGAGAAGTTCTACTTCAACCCGGGCGACAGTGGATTCCAGGCGTGGCGCACGCGGTACGGGATCATCGGAGTCGGGGTCTGCTGGGACCAGTGGTTCCCGGAGGCCGCACGGGCCATGGCGCTGAAGGGCGCCGACCTGCTGCTCTACCCCACCGCCATCGGCAGCGAGCCACCCGAGTCCGGCGAGCTCGACACGCAACCGTTGTGGCGGCGCGCGATGATAGGACACGCGGTCTGCAACTCCACCTACCTCGCAGCCGCCAACCGCGTCGGCGTCGAAGGCGGTACCACCTTCTACGGAAGCTCCTTCGTCAGCGACTACCGCGGCGAGCTGCTGACCGAGGCCGACCGCTCCTCGGAGACCGTCCTCTACGCCGATCTCGACCTGGCGGCGGCACGGCGCTTCCGAGCAGGCTTCGGCTTCTTCCGCGACCGGCGTCCAGACCTCTATGGACCGCTGCTCTCCCTGGACGGAAAGGAACCCTGACCCCAGCCGGTCGCCACCGGCGTCCAGACCTCTACGGGCTGAGCGTGCCGTCCCCCACGCCTCGGGTGGACGAGGCTGCGCCCGGGCGGATTCAGACCTCCACCACGGCCACGCCTTCAGGTGGCCGGATCCCCCGGTAGAGCGCCTCGAGCACGCCTGCGTAGGCCCGAAGCACGGTCTCGCGCTTGACGCTCAGCTTCGGGGTCACGTGTCCGCTCTCCATTGTGAGCGCGTCCAGCACCAGCGCGAAGCGCTTGACGGTCGACCAGTGCGGCATGTCGCCGTTGGCGGCGGCGACCAGGTCCCGATAGCGGCCCTGCACGTCGGCGCGCGCCAGCACCCACGGCTCCACGGTCCGGCCGGTCGCCTCGGTCAGCGCGGCATGCGCGACGAACAGCAGCGCCGTGCAGTACTTCTCACCTTCGCCCACCACCAGGGCGGTGTCGATCAGCGGGCTCGCCTCCAGCCTCTGCTCGATCGGCTGTGGCATGACGTACTTGCCGGTCGAGAGCTTGAAGAGGTGCTTGAGGCGACCCGTGATGGTGACGTAGCCGTCCTCGTCCACGGCGCCGAGATCGCCCGTGTGGAACCAGCCGTCACCGTCCAGGACCTCTGCGGTGAGGTCGTCACGGTTGAAGTACCCCCTCATGACGTTCGGCCCGCGAGCCAGCACCTCGCCGTCGTCGGCGATGCCCACGTCGGTCCCGGCCAGCGGTACGCCCACGGTGCCGGGCCGGTTGCGGTCCGGACGGTTGTAGGTGATCACCGGGCTGGTCTCGGTCAGGCCGTACCCCTGAAGGACATCGATCCCGGCCGCCTTGAAGACGATGGCCAGCTCGGCCCTCAACGCCGCTCCTCCGACGATGACGGTCCGCAACCGCCCGCCCAGAGCCTCGCGCCAGCGACGGTACACGAGACGGTCCGCCAGCGTGTGCGCCCACGCCGCCATGCCCGACGGCGGATGCTCCACGTCGTAGGCGCGCGCCAGGGCCAGCGCCCACGCGAAGAGCCGACCGCGCGCGCCGCCCAGGGCGTCCCCGGCTGCCTGGATGCGCTCGTAGGCCTTCTCCAGCACGCGAGGGACCGAAGCGAAGAAGGTCGGCCGGACATCGGGGAGGTCCTCGCTGACGCGCGACGGATCGCCGTAGTAGACGCTGGAGCCGTACCACATCACGCCGTACTGGAGGGTGCGGGCGAAGATGTGGGTGAGCGGCAGGAACGACAGCACCACCTCGCCGGGGCCGCGTTGGTAGGTGGTGAGCCCGGTGAAGGCGGCCACCACGTTCGAGGACAGGTTCTCGTGGGTGAGGATCACGCCCTTGGGCAGGCCGGTGGTCCCGGACGTGTAGATGAGGGTCGCCACGTCGTCGGGGGCGATCCCACGTCGCAGCGCAGGCGCCGCCGAAGGGTCGGCCTCCGCCACGCGCGTCCCTTCGGCCTCGAGCGTCCGATACGTGGTGACGTGCAGCCGCCCCGTCTTGCCTGCCGGGGGCTCGCCGCCCCACAGGGCCACGAGCTCGAGCGCCTCCTCGTCGACCAGCAGGTCGTCCAGCCGGCCCAGCAGGTCGGGGTCGGAGACCAGCAGCGCCCGGGCCTCCGACTCCCCTAGGATGTGCCGGATCGCCGTTTCGGCATGGGTGAGGTAGATCGGAACCGTCACCAGGCCGGCGAGCAGGCAGGCCATGTCGCCCAGGACGAAGGAGACGTCGCTGTGGACGAAGAACGCCACCCGGTCACCGCGCTCCAGCCCCCGCCCGAGGAGGCCGAGGGCCAGCGCCTCGGCGCGCCGGCGGAAGTCGGCCGACGAGAGCGGCTCCCAGCCGTTTGGGCCCCGCTGGTTCAGGGCACGCGGGTTGGGCCGTCGTTCGACGGCCTCGTCGAGCAGCGAGGGCAGGGTACGACCCAGGGCAACCTGACCGGAGTCGGGTGGGGCTTTGACGACGCGTACGGCCACGTCTCCATGCTAGCGGCGCGGCCGCGGCCGAAGGGCGGCGCCATGCCGGGCCCCGGGACTCCGATCCTGGTGGTCGGAGGCGAACAGCGCCTCGTGGACGCGTACGGTACGATCGGCCATCATGAGAGAGGAACGCGCATGAAGGGACTCATCCTAGCTGCCGGCCTGGGGACACGCCTGCGGCCGATCACCAGCCTCAGGCCCAAACCGACGATCAACGTCGCGAACAAGCCGCTCATCCACTACGCCGTCGACAACCTCGTCGAGGCCGGCGTGACCGACATCGGCGTGGTCGTCAGCTATTTGACGGTGGAGAGCATCAAGGAGACCCTGGCCGGCTACCGGGGCGCGCAATTCACGTATATCCTGCAGAACCCGCCCAAGGGGCTGGCCCACGCCGTCAAGGTCGCGCGCGACTTCCTCGCCGACGATCCCTTCGTGATGTACCTCTCGGACAACCTGTTCGAGAACGGCATCGTCGACTTCGTGCGCTCGTTCGACCCGGCGCGCGGCATGAACGCCGTCTGCGCGCTGATCCCGGTGTCACGGGACGCCGCCCGCTCGCTCGGCGTGGCGGTGGTCGAGGAAGGTCGCATCACGCGACTGGTGGAGAAACCCGCCGAGCCGCCGAGCACCCTGGCGGTGGCGGGCGTGTACGTCTTCGACGAGCACATCCACGACATGATCGAGCACCTCGAGCCCGGCGCCAAGGGCGAGTACCAGATCACCGATGCCATCCAGATGCTCATCACCGCCGGACATGTGGTCGCGCCGGTGCAGGTCTCGGGCTGGTGGAAGGACACCGGCCGGCCCGACGACATCCTCGACGCCAACCGCCTGCAACTCATGCGTCTCAAGGAGGACGTCCGCGGCGAGATCGAGGACACCCGGCTGGTGGGTGCGGTGGTGGTGGAGGAGGGCGCGGTGGTCCGCAACACCACCATCTTCGGCCCCGCCATCATCGGACGCGGCGCGCGGGTGGAGAACGCCTACCTGGGACCGTTCACGTCGATCGGTGACGGCGTCCACGTGGAGAATGCCGAGATCGAGTACGCCGTGGTGGGCGCGCGGTCCACCATTCAAGACGTCGGCCCGCGGATCCAGGGCAGCCTCATCGGCGAGGACGTGCACGTGGCCGGGCATCGCGGCCGCCCCAGCACGCACCGCCTCATCGTCGGCGACGAGAGCCGCATCCTGCTGCAAGAGCTCTGAGCTCGCCGCGGCGCTAGCTGCGGGCCAACCGCTCGTCGAACAGGAAGGGTTCCGGCTCTCCGATCTCGAGCCGCGCGACGTCCCCGTGGGCAGGGTTCAGCAGGATGTTGTGCTCGAAGGGCACCACCGCGCTGGGGACGCGGAGTGCCAGGCTGGCGCCCTCCTGAAGCCATTGGCTCCCGATGGGGGCGGAGACGACGTGCGAGGCCGGATCGGCCCAGCCGGGTGGCAGCGACGTCTCGGGGAGGTCGAGCGCCGCGTCCTCCGGGATGCCCACCCGGATGAGGCGGAAAGCGTCGGACAGCAATCGCGCCCGGGGGCCGTGGACCAGCACCTCGAGGGTGGCGATGGCCACGCCTTCACCGAGGTAGACGGCGGCGAGGCCGGGCCGGTTCCACCGTCCGCCGGCTCGCCGGGCACCCTCGCCGTCGAAGGCGTGGCGTGCATGACGGGCCTTGGTGATGCGGTACGCGACGATCACGGCAAGGTGCCGAGCTTCAACCGAAGACGCCGTACTCGAGACGGACCAGCACGTCCTCGGCCGCCCGCGCGCCCGGAGCGTCCGATGCGGCCTCGAGCGGCGTGCGGTCGGCCAGCGCCGGCAAGGGCGCGGCCAGCCAGCGGGCCGCGGCATCGCGGCCTTCCAGCACCTCGACCGCCGTCGCATAGAGCTGGACATAGCGCCACAGGCGGTCGCTCTCGTCGGGCTCGAAGCGGCCGGCACGGCGACGCCGGTAGAGCGTGCTCGGGCTCATGCGCAGCAGCGCCGCGAAGCGGTCGTGGGTGAGCCCGAGCTCGACCGCGAGCTCGGTGAAGAGGCGGAACGGCAGGCCCCGCTCGACCCTCCGACTGAGGGCAGCCGGGCTGGTGTCCTTGCTGCGTAGCAGCGCTGCGACGACGCGCTGCGCCGGCCCTGGTGCAGGGATGGGCCTTCCCCCCGCTTGCCCCGGCGTCCAGATCGCAAGAGCGGCCATCGCCGCCTCCTTCCATCCTGCACGCTCATCGTAGCAGTCTGACACAAGCGAGGAGGTCGACCGTTTCGCACGGTCCACGCGGCACGGAAGCGCAGCCCATCTGACCGAACGAGATCTCGGAAAGACTCCATGTCATACATTTAGCGAACACTCAGCAACTTTCTAAAGCACAGTTCGCACAGAATTCGGCTCCATAGACGATATCGTCATCCGTTCTATGAACATTATGCAACTCCATGCTTGACATCGTGTACAGTTCCACCTATGCTTGGCCAAGCTCGCCGGTCCGCTCACGCGGGCACGACACCGGGTCCCCGACACCCAGTCACCGATACCGGGTCGCACACCGCCACCGGCCGAGCCTCGCAGACCGAGCCAGGGCCTCGCGCCACGGTCTCACCCAGCGGTCCCGCCCATCGGCCTCACCTAGCGGCCTCACCCAGCGGTCTCCTACCCCGGCACCGGCCGGCACGAAGATCTCGCGCAGGAAGAGCTCGCAGGCTGGAACCGAAGGCAAGACCGTTCGAAGTGGACCTCGAGGCGGACTCGGTCAGCGCCACCCCGTGGAGGTGAGGATGAAGCTCCGTATCCCGACAGCCCCGCCCGTCGCTGCCGGCCCCGAACGACTAGCGGCGCCGACAGAACCCGCAGGTACCACCGCGACCGAGCGCCCCGTGCCGGCACGTCCCGTGGTCACCCACACGCCGCGCCGTCGCCGCTGGGTCGGCCGGACGGTCCCCGTCGTCGCCGCCGCCCTCGTGGCGGGTCTGGCCGGCGCGCAGGCCGCGGACGCCACCACCAAGATCACGGTCGCCGTCGACACCGCCTGGGTGTTGCTCACCGCCGCGCTGGTGTTCTTCATGCAGGCGGGCTTCGCCCTGGTCGAGGCGGGCTTCCAGAGCGCCAAGAACGTGGTCAACATCCTGATGAAGAACGCTTCGGACTTCATGGTGGCGTCGATCGCATTCTGGGCCTTCGGCTTCGCCTTCATGTTCGGCAACGGGACGGGGCTGCTGGGACTCCACGGCTGGTTCCTGGCGGGTCCCGACAACAGCCCCCTCACCGGTTCGGCCTATCACGGCATCTTCGCTTCGCTCAATTGGACGGACGTGCCGCTGTTCGCCAAGTTCTTCTTCCAGCTCGTCTTCGCCGGCACGGCCGCCACCATCGTCTCGGGCGCGATCGGCGGGCGCGTGAAGTTCCCGGCCTACCTGATCTTCTCGGTCGTGATGACGACCTTCATCTACTCCGTCACCGGTCACTGGGCCTGGGGCGGCGGCTGGCTCTCGCAGCTCGGCTTCATCGACTTCGCGGGCTCGACGGTCGTGCACGCCGTCGGCGGCTTCGCGGCGCTCGGCGCCGCAGTGGTGCTCGGACCGCGCATCGGTCGCTACCAGAACGGTAAGGTCAACGCCTTCCCCGGACACAACATGACGTTCGCGGCGCTGGGCGTCTTCATCCTGTGGCTCGGCTGGTTCGGGTTCAACCCCGGCTCGACCATGGGTATCGTCGGCCAGCCCGGCCTCGTGGCGCGCATCTTCCTGACGACGAACATCGCCGCGGCCGCCGGCGGGATCGCCTCGATGGCGGTCTCCTGGTTGCGCTTCGGCAAGCCGGACTTCTCGATGACCATGAACGGCCTCCTCGCGGGCCTGGTGGCCATCACGGCGCCCTGCGCCTTCGTCAGCCCCGCGGCCGGTGTGGTCATCGGCCTCGTCGCCGGCGCCATCGTCGTGCTGGCCATTCCGATGTTCGACGCCATGGGGGTCGACGATCCCGTCGGGGCGGTCTCCGTGCACGGCATCGCTGGCATGTGGGGAACGATCTCCGTGGGCCTGTTCGGTCTCCCCGCGCTGGGGGCCGCGGGCCTGTTCGCCGGCGGCGGGATCCACTCGCTGCTGATCCAGACGCTGGGAACGGTCTCCATGAGCGCCTTCGCCTTCGGCACCGTGGTGGTGCTGTGGCTGGTGCTGAAGGCCACGATCGGCATCCGCGTCGCTCCGCACGAGGAGATCGGCGGCCTGGACGTGGCCGAACACGGCACGGAAGCCTACGTGCCCGCCGACGCCCTCGGCGAACCCGTGATCCTGGGTGCGGGGGACTGAGGCCGCGGCCTCGAGGAGCGTGACTCGATGAAACTCATCACCGCCATCGTCCGTCCCGAGCGCCTCGGCGCCGTCAAGGAGGCGTTGTTCCGGGCCGGCGTGCAAGGGATCACCCTGAGCCGCGTCAGCGGCCACGGCGGCCAGCCGGCCGTCCATGAGCAGTACCGCGGGAGCACCTTCCTGGTGGAGTTCCACGACAAGGTGCAGCTCTCCATCGCGGTCTCCGACGCCTTCGTGCCACCCACGATCGACGCCATCGTTCGGGCCGCCCGCACCGGCGAGGTGGGCGACGGAAAGATCTTCGTCCAGCCGCTGGAACGCGTGGTCCGCATCCGCACGGGAGAGGAAGACAGCGAGGCCTTGACCCCGATCGGGGCTCCCCTGGCCGCCACGGTCTGATCGGGACGCCTCCCGGCCCCACGCCTCCGACGGGCCGGGAGGCGCCGATCCCGGGCCTCGCACGACGGCGCGCACACGGAAGGTCACGGTGCGCGCCGTTTCCTATTTCCTGCACACCTAGCGCCTCCATATCGCCCGACCACAGGCTAACGCGCTCACACGCACACGCTGTACATGACCTTTTTGCCAAGAGGCCCAACCATCTTTGACGCCTTGACAACCGCATGCTAGCCTCATGCATCGCGCGGCCCCGGCCGCCCGGAGGTCCGCATGCCCCGCCCCACCTTGCCGGTTCCGCTCCGGCTCCCTCCCCTGCAGGTCACCCTCCCACCGCTGGCCGCAGCGGTCATGGTCGCCGCCTTCACGGGCGGCGCCAGTGCCGCCGGCGTCGGCGGCGCGTCCGCCGGCGATCTCGCCTGGATGATGGCCTCGACCGCGCTGGTGCTGGTCATGGTGGTCGGGCTGGCCTTCTTCTATGGTGGGCTGGTCCGGCGCAAGAACGTGCTCAACACCATGATGATGAGCTTCGTAGCGCTCGGGGTGGTGGGGCTCACCTTCACGGCCGTCGGCTACTCGCTGGCGTTCTCGCCCGGCTCGGCCCTGCTCGGAGGGTTGCAGCACGTGTTCCTGCGGGGGCTGGGCATCTCCCCCGCCAACGGCCTGCCCGCCCTGCTGGCGTTCGCCTTCCAGGCGACCTTCGCCATGATCAGCGCCGCCCTGGTGTCAGGGGCGGTGGTGGAGCGCATGCGCTTCGGCGCCTACATGCTCGTCATCGCCCTGTGGAGCGTGGTGGTCTACGCGCCCCTCGCCAAGTGGGTGTGGGGCGGCGGCTTCTTGCAGCAGCTCGGCGCCCTCGACTTCGCCGGCGGGACCGTCGTGCACATCAATGCGGGCGTCGCCGCGCTGGTGCTCGCCCTGGTGCTGGGCCGGCGGCGCGACTACGGCCGCAAGGCGATGCTGCCCCACCAGGTCCCCTACACCCTGCTTGGAGCCGGGCTGCTGTGGTTCGGGTGGTTCGGCTTCAATGGGGGGAGTGCCCAGGCGGCGAACGCCACCGCTGTGCTGGCGTTCACCAACACCCTGCTGGCACCCGCCGCGACGATGGTCGTGTGGGCCCTGCTCGACATGGCCCGCGGCGGTCGCGTCACTGCCGTGGGCATCGCCACCGGCCTGGTGGTCGGGCTGGTGGCGATCACCCCCGCCGCAGGCTTCGTGGGGCCGGCCGCCGCCCTCGTCATCGGCGCGGTCGCCGCGTTCCCGAGCTACGCGCTCATGCTGTGGCGTGCACGTAGTCGCCTCGACGACGCGCTCGACGTGTTCGCCGCGCACGGCGTGGCGGGCATCGTGGGGGCGCTCCTGACCGGCCTCTTCGCCGACCCGGCCTGGGGTGCGCCCGTGCACGGCTCGCTGGCGCAGCTCGGCGTCCAGGCGCTGGCCGTGGCCTGCGCGATCGGCTACAGCGCGGTCGGCACGCTGATCGTGGCGACCCTGGTCGGCCGGCTGCTGCCGCTGCGGGCGGACGCCGACGCCGAGGCCCAGGGGCTCGACGTCGGCATGCACGGCGAGGAGGCCTACACCGACGGTGAAGGTGCCCTGCTGCTGCCGGTCGGCCGCGTCGACCCGCGCGCGCCGGCGGTCGCCAAGACGGCCCGGAGCGAAGCGTGAAGCTGATCACCGCGGTGATCCGCAAGGAACGGCTGAACGACGTGCTGGCCGCGCTCTTCGAGGCCTCGGTCTACGGCGTGACCGTCACCCCGGTGCGAGGCCACGGGGGCGAGCGCGAGCCGGTCCAGACCTACCGCGGGATGACCGTGAAGATGGAGCTGGTCGAGAAGGTGCGCCTCGATATCGGCGTCACCGAGCCGTTCGTCCAGCCCGCGGTGGACGCCATCCTCCGCGGCGCCCGCACCGGCGAGGTCGGCGACGGCAAGATCTTCGTGGTGCCGGTCGACCGCGTGGTGCGTATCCGCACGGGCGAGACCGACGGCGCCGCCGTCACCCCCGAGGTGCAGACCGGCTAGGCGTCGCCGCCGCTCAGGCGTCGACCCGCTCGAGCACCCAGGCCGCACGCGCCGGCAAGCGCCGGCCGCCCCGGCCGAGCGTCAACTCCTCGCCGGCTAGCAGCTCCCGGTAGCGCCCCGCGAGACCGGCCGCCGACGGCACCGTCGCCGCCCGTTGCCCCGCGTTCATTGCCACCACCACGCGCTCCTCTCCATGCTGCCGGGCGAACACCAGCACGTCACCCTTGCTGGCCAGCACCACCGTGGCGCCCCGGCGCAACGCGGCGCGCTCGTTGCGCAGCGCCCCCAGGCGCCGCATCCAGTCGAAGAGCTCGTGGTCCCAGGCCCCGTCGTCCCACGGCATGGCGTTGCGGCTGCCGGGGTCGTGCCCGCCCTCCAGGCCGACCTCGTCGCCGTAGTACACGCACGGCGCTCCCGGAAGCGTGAACAGCAGCAGGTAGGCCAGGCGCAAGGCCGCGGCGTCGCCGCGCAGGACGGTCAGCGCGCGCGGCGTATCGTGCGATCCCAGCAGGTTCAGCTGCGCGGAGACGATCTCGCCGGGGTAGCGACCGAGCAGCTCGGTCAGCGTGTCGGCGAAGGCGGGCGCGTCGAGAGGCTCGAGCTTCCGGAGCCCGCTGCGCGCCACCTCGTTGTCGGCGAAGGCGTGGCCGACGAAGCCGTAGATGGCACGGGCAAGCGGGTAGTTCATCACGGCGTCGAACTGGTCGCCGGCCAGCCAGCGGCTCGCATCGTCCCAGATCTCGCCGACCAGGTAGCACGACGGATCGACCGCCCGGCAGCGGCGCCGGAACTCTCGCCAGAAGGCGTCGTCGTCGATCTCGTTGGGCACGTCGAGGCGCCAGCCGTCCGCGCCGAAGGCGAGCCAGCGCTCACCCACGCCCCAGAGGAACTCGCGCACCGCGGGCGTGGCGGTGTTGAACTTGGGGAGCGCGGGCAAGTTCCACCAGGCGTCGTAGCCGGGCTCGGCGTCGCCGTAGGGGTCTAGTGGGAAGCGGTGGACGCGGAACCAGTCGAGGTACGCGCTCTGCCGGCCGTTCTCCACGATGTCGCTGAACTGCAGGAAGCCACGCGAGGCGTGGTTGAAGACCCCGTCCAGCACCACCCGCATGCCGCGCTCGTGGGCGCTGTCGATGAGCTCGCGGAGCGCCGCATCGCCACCCAGGATGGGGTCGACGCGGTGATAGTCGTGCGTGTGGTAGCGGTGGTTCGAGGCCGACTGGAACACGGGGTTGAGGTAGAGGGCCGTGACCCCGAGGGCCTCCAGATGGTCCAGGCGCTCGGCGATCCCCAGCAGGTCGCCTCCCTTGTAGCCGTGGACGGTGGGAGGGTCGGTCCAGGGCTCGAGCCCGGACGGCTTGGCGACACGGGCGCTCGTAGCGAACCGATCCGGGAAGATCTGGTAGAAGACGGCGTCCTGGACCCAGTCCGGAACGTCGATCGGACCCGCTTGCATGCCGCTCATTCTACGGCCCGCCGCGGGCCCTCTCCCGGGGGACCCGAGACGGGTGCGGACCGAGAAGCTTCCACGCGTCCCCGGGCACGCACGACCGCGGGGCGCAAGAGCACCGTCCAGCAGAGGACGAATGGCCCTGGAGCGAAGGGCGGCGCCTCCCTAGACTCGGGGACGGAAGCAGTCCGGTTTGCGACAGCGATTGGGGGGACCTGCGCCGGGCGGCGCAGGAGGGAGACGGCGATGCCGAGGTTCGCCGAGTTCGCGTACCTGCTGGAACGCGTACGCTCGTGGCCGTTCCAGGACCTCGGCGACCTCATGGTGGAGATCCGTCGGGACCGGGAGCTGGCCGACGACGAACGCCGGCAACTGCTCGAGCGCCTCTACGGGGTGCTGTGGGACCGGGCGCAACAGGAGCTGTCGACGCAGCTCACCGCGCCTCATCGCGAGGACCGGGCCCGCGAGCGCTAAGCCCGCGCCCGGTCTGCGGCTCGAGCCGCGCTCCAACCCACCCTGCGACCGGCGCGCCCCTGAGGCCGCCGTTCACTCCGGGCGCAGCAGCGGGAACAGGATCACGTCGCGGATGCTCGGGGTGTCGGCCAGGAGCATGGCGAGCCGGTCGATACCGAGGCCGAGCCCGCCGGTCGGGGGCATGCCGTACTCCAGGGCCGTGAGGAAGTCCTCGTCGAACATCTGGGCCTCCTCGTCACCGGCCTCGCGCAGCGCCTGCTGGCGCTCGAATCGCCGCCGCTGGTCGAGGGGATCGTTGAGCTCGCTGAAGGCGTTGCCCAGCTCCATCCCCGCCGCCACCGGCTCGAAACGCTCCACCAGTCCCGGCCGATCGCGGTGGCGCTTGGCCAGGGGGCTGATCGCCTCGGGGTGATCCATCACGAACACCGGCCCGATCAGGTGGGGCTCGACGTAGATGTCGTAGAGCTTGTCGTAGACATGGTTGATGGGTTGCTCGGCGAGCGATGGTTCGCTGGCGGCCGGGGTGTGATGCTCGCGAACCCAGCTTCGCAGGCGCTCCTCGTCGAGCGGATCGAAGTCGAGCCCGGCGCGCTCGCGTAGCGCTCCGGTGTAGTCCACGCGCGGCCACGGCGGCGTGAAGTCGAGGGTCTGCCCCTGGTAGGCGAGCACGCTCGAGCCGGTGAGCTCCTCGACCAGCCCACCGTACATCTGCTCCACCAGCTCCAGGATGTCGAGGTAGTCGCGGCCCGCCCAGTACAGCTCGAGCATCGTGTACTCGGGGTTGTGCTTGAAGCTGATGCCCTCGTTGCGGAAGTTCCTGCCGATCTCGTAGACCGCCTCGAAGCCGCCGACGATGAGGCGCTTGAGGTAGAGCTCGAGGGAGATGCGCAGGTGGAAGTCGTAGTCCAGCGTGTTGTGGTGCGTCACGAAGGGGCGTGCCTCGGCTCCGCCCGGCACCGCCTGCAGCACCGGGGTCTCGACCTCGAGGAAGCCCAGGCCGTCGAGGTAGCGGCGCATGTAGGCGATGGCGCGGCTGCGCAGCACGAAGGCGCGCTTCACCTCGGGATTGACCATCAGGTCGAGGTAGCGCTGGCGGTAGCGCGCCTCCTTGTCCGTGAGGCCGTGGTACTTGTCGGGGAGCGGACGCAAGCTCTTCACCAGCGGCCGGAACGCATGGACCTCCACGGTGAGCTCGCCCGTCTTGGTGACGAACAGCGGACCGCTGACCTCCACCCAGTCGCCCAGGTCGATCTTCTTGACGGCGTTGTAGTGCTCCAGCCGGTCGCGCTGGAAGTAGGCCTGCAGCGTGCCGCTCGGGTCCTGCAGCGTCACGAAGGCGACCTTGCCCATGTTGCGCACGGTCATCGCACGGCCCGCGAGCGTGACCACCTCGTCGGGGAACGCGTCACCCGGCTGAGCGCCCTCGTGACTCGCTTGGAGCTCGGCGGCACGGTGGCTGGCCCGGTAGTGGTAGGGGTACGCTTCGAAGCCCCGCTCGGCGAGGCTCTCCAAGTTCCGGAGACGTTGCTGGCGTTGCTCCTGGAGCGACTTCTGCGACATGACCCCTGATTGTACGGGGTGCGCGCGCGGCGCGGTGCCGCTGGGGCCCATCGGGGACCGCGGTCGCCGCCTCAGCCGGGCATCACCAGGTCGAGGTCGGTACCCTCCGGCACGGGATGGCCCAGAGCGTCAGAGCGGGATCGCTATCGCCCTGGGGAGAGCGCCGAGCCACGTCGATCAGCTGATCGACATCAGGGTGTACTCGGTCGTCTTCTCGTTGATCGTGACCTTGAACGTCTCTCCCGGCTTGCGCCCCAGCACCGCCTTGCCCAGCGGAGACTCGTCGGACACCTTGGGGATGTCGCCCTCGAGGACGCCGGCCTCGACCGGCGACACGACCTGGATCTCGAAGGCTTCCTTCGACCCGGCGTCCTGGAGCGTCACCACCGCGCCCAGGTCGACGCTGTCCATCTCGTGCGCCTCGATGATCTCGGCGCGTCCGAGCTGGTCCTCGAGGTTGTCGATGCGCTCCTCGATGCGACCCTTCTCGCGCTTCGCCTCCTCGAGCCCCGAGTCGTCGTAGTCGTCCGATGAACCGGTCAACTCCCGGAGGATGCGCGTGGCTTCCTCCAGGCGCTCGCGCTCCTGCTCGAGCGTGACCTGTAGGCGCTCGTAGCCCTCCTGTGTGACACGTACTCTCGCCACCGTCAACCTCCGTGCTGCTCGATGCCCATCTGAGAATCGGCCGGCCCCCATCGCTGGGGGCGAGCCCAAGCATGCGCTCGCTGTACCAGCCATTCTAGCCCGCCACAGCCGGCCGTTCGGTCCGTGCTGAACCCTCCCAGCGGGGAGGGCGTCGGCATCGTTCCAGAGGCGCTCGACCTTCGGGGCCCGGCCGGCCGGTGCCAGTGTACGGCATCGCGCGTGCAGAACGCGTGCAACGCACCACGCGCGGTGCCCGCAGGGTGCACGCATGCGCCCCGGCCGCCTCCGCCTCCCCCACGACGAACGCGGCAGGAGGGTCGACCCTCCTGCCGCGTGATCGGGCGCTGTACGTCCTTCGAGGCCTCCGATCGGAGGCGGCTGCCGGACGCGCTGCGCTGCGACGCTGCACGCTCGCGCGCTTCGTCGACGCGGTGCGCCCGCTTCTACTGCGCGCTGGCCTGCGTCGCCGCCTGGCGCGCCGCGCTCAGCCACTGATCGACCTCGGTCTGGTGGTCCTTGATCCATGTCTGGGCCATCGCCTTGATCTGCTTGGCGCTGTCCTTGCCCTGGTTGATCGCGTAGGTCATCCTCGAGATGTCGGCCAGCGGGATCGTCACCTCCTCCAAGAGCTTCTTGGCCGCCGGGTTGTCGTTGGCGAACTTCTTGTTCGCCACGGCCTGGATGTTGTTGGCGACGAAGCCCATCTTGATCGGGTTGGTGACGGCGCCGGGGATGTTCTTCTGCGTCATGTCCTTCTCGAACGGCTTCTGCGCCTTGGTGGGCGCGTTGTAGGGCACGTTGATCCACACCACCTGCTTGCCGGGCTTCAGGTCGTAGACCGTGAAGTTGGGCGTCCAGGTGTAGTAGAGGACGGGCTGGCCGCTCTTGTACCGCGCGAGGGCGTCGGCGAAGGCCGCTGCGTAGCCGGCGGTCACCACGTGGATGTAGGGGTGCAAGTGGTAGACGTCCATGATGTGGCTGATGACATCGTGGCAGCCCCAGCCCGGGGGGCACCCGACCAGGGTGGCCTTGCCGTCGCCGGTCGAATCGAACGCCTTGCGGACCGCCGGCTTCTTGAAGTCGGCGAGCGAGGTGATGTGGTACTTCTCGGCCGCCTTCTTGCTCACCAGGAAGCCCTGGATGGCGCCGTGCTTGACGATCGTCCCGAGGATCTCGGCCTTCTGGTGGAAGTCGCTCGGGAGCTGGGCGTTGTGCAACGGGAACCAGCCGTTGGCCCAGAAGTCGACCGAGCCTTGCGTCACAGACTGGTAGAAGATCGGATTCGAGAGGGCCTTGGCCGGCTTGACGTTGTAGCCGAGGTCCTCCAGCAGCGTGGCGAAGATCGCCTCGAGCGGTTGCGCCGAGCTCCACGTGGCGACGGCCGGCTGGACGGTGACGCCCTTGCCGGGCATGCTCGTGCCTTGCGCCATCACCGAACCGGCGAACGCCAGGACGAGCGCGAGCAGCACCGTACCCATGACGGATCGCTTCATCTCATGCCTCCTTCTCTCTGAATGCTTCGCAACGGTCGAGACCGCGTGACGGTGCGCGCGTCCGGTCGCGTCGGCACCGGAAGCGGCAAGACTCTTGATGCGCCGGAAGTATAAGCGTTCTGGACGATATGTCTGCTAGCTGGCCTACAGGATGGCCGTCATGCCTCGCGCGCGGGGCGCCGGCCTAACGAGCGCCTCAACGGTGGCGACCGCGCTCGCCCAGCCCCTGCGTGACCCGGTCGAGCACCATGGCCAGCAGCACGATCGCGAGCCCGCCGATGCCGGCGAGGCCGGTCTTGAGGGCGTTGAGCCCCTCGAACACCGGCAGCCCGAGACCACCGGCTCCGATCAGCGCCGCGATCACGACCATGGACAGCGAGAGCATGATGGTCTGGTTGAGGCCGGCCATGATGGTCGGCAGCGCCAACGGGATCTGCACCTTGAACAGGATCTCGCGCGGGCTCGAGCCGAAGGCGGTCGCCGCCTCCACCACGTCACCCTGCACCTGCCGGATCCCGAGGTTCGTGAGCCGGATCAGCGGCGGCATCGAGAAGACGATGGTCGCGATCACACCGGCCACCGTGCCGATGCTGAACAGCATCACCACCGGAACCAGGTAGACGAAGGCGGGCGTGGTCTGCATCACGTCCAGGATGGGCCGCAGTACGGTCGCGAAGCCGTTGCTCCGCGAGGCCAGGATGCCCAGCGGGACCCCGACCACGACGCAGAAGACCACCGCGCTGATGACCATCGCCAACGTCGTCATGGTGTCGCCCCACAGGCCGAGGAAGCCGACGAAGCCGAGCGCAGCGAGGCTGAACACGCCCACGCGCCAGCTCGCCGCCCACCACGCCAGCGCGAAGATGACGAGGAGCATCACCAGCGGCGGCACGCCGTGCAGGCCCGCGTTGATCCCGTTGAGGAGCCACTCCACCGGCTTCTTGATGGTCTGGAAGAAGGGGCGGTAGTTGGAGTAGAGCCAGGTCACGGCCGCCGCGATCCACTCCCGAACCGGGATGGTGTGGTTGTCGAACAGGTGGTACCCGAACAGGTCGGCGAGCATCTACGGTACCCCCGCGAGAGGAGCAGGGTCGGCTTCGGGCGGCGCCTCCTCCACCGCTCCGAGGTCCTGGTTGCCGCGCTTCTCGAGGATGCCCTCGACCAGCTCGCGCTCGGTGACCACCCCGCGCAGCCGACCCGCGGCGTCGACCACGATAGCCGGGAGCGCCACGTAGGTCCGGCCCCGCAGCAGCTCGCGCAGCGTCACGTCCGGCGGGCACGTCAACACCATGTCGCGGCGACGGGTGTCGGGCGCAGGCTCCTCGAGCACCTCCAGGAGCGGACGCGCCGGCACCTCCTTGCCCGCGACGCGCACGCCGCGGAACGCCCCGGCCTCGTCGACGCCGATCAGGACGTCCGGCTGGGCCTTGTGGCGGACGTAGCGGACACCGGGCTCGCGATGGTCGAGCACGAAGCGGGGGTGCTGAAGCGACAGGGCCACCGTCTGCGAGGTGATCACCCCGGTAGGATCGGCGTGCTCCACGAAGTCTGCTACGTACTCGGTGCGTGGACTGACGATGATCTCCTCGGGCGTCCCGATCTGGACCACCCGACCCGACTCCATGATCGCGATACGGTCGCCGAGGCGGAGCGCCTCGTTGAGATCGTGGGTGATGAACAGGATGGTGCGCGCGAGCTTCTCCTCGATCTTCAGGAGCTCATCTTGCATCTGCATCTTGATGAGCGGGTCGAGCGCGCTGAAGGGCTCGTCCATGAGCAGGACGTGGGCCTCGGTGGCGAGAGCCCTTGCCAGGCCCACGCGTTGCTGCATGCCGCCCGAGAGCTCCGAGGGATAGGAGCGTTCGTAGCCCGACAAACCCACCAGCCCGATCATCTCCTCCCCGATCTCCTTCGCCCGACTGCGCGGCCGGCGCTGGATCTCGAGGCCGTAGGTGACGTTGTCGAGGATGGTCCGGTGCGGGAACAGCGAGAAGCGCTGGAACACCATGCTCATGCGGATCTTGCGCAGCTCCCGGAGACCCGCGGGGTCGAGGCCGGTGATATCGACCTCCCCCTGGTCCTCGGTCTGGAGATGGACGCGCCCGGCGGTCGGTTCGATGAGCCGGTTGATGCACCGCAGCAACGTCGACTTGCCGCTGCCGGAAAGCCCCATGATGACGAAGAACTCGCCGGGCTCGAGGGAGAAACTGACGTTGTTGACGCCTACCGTGTGGCCGGTCTCGGCCCGTATGTCGTCCTTGCTGCGCCCCTGCTCGACGAGTCGGAGCGCCGACTCCGGGTCCGGACCGAAGATCTTGGTGACGCCTTGGGCTCGGATCACGTGGATGACCACATCCTTCCGGACAAGGCGGGGGTCCTTCACTTCGTTGCGAGCACGAACGCCCGCGTGCGCGCCGCGCTCTTTCGAGCGCCGCGCGCCTGAGGCGATCGCGTTTGCCTAACCGCCAACCTAACACGAGCGTCGGGTCGCCCCGGTACGCCTCGCTGCCAGGCCTCTTAGCGCTCGATGATCAGGCCCTTCGGCGTCATGACGTACTCGACGCGCCCGAGGATGTAGTCGAGCAGGATGGCGAGCAGCGCCGCCGAGAGGGCGCCCAGCAGCACCCAGGGCTGGATCGCCTGGTTGAGCCCCGACGCGATCGGATTGCCGAAGCCTCCCGAGCCGACGTAGGCGCCCAGGGCCGCCGTGCCGACATTGATCACGACGCTCGTGCGCACGCCGGCCAGGATGATGCGGCTGGCGTTGGGCACCTCGATCTGCCACAGGATCTGCGACGCCGTCATCCCCATGCCACGGGCGGCGTCGATCATGGACGGATCGACCCCCTCCAACCCGACGATGGTGTTGCGCACCACCGGAAGAAGGCCGTACAGGATGAGAGCCACGATGGCGGGCCAGAAGCCGAAGCCGATGATCGGCGCCATGATGGCGACGATCGCCAGCGTCGGCACCGTCTGCCCCGAGTTGACGATGTCGGAGACCAGCGGCAGGAACTCGCGGAACTCCGCCCGCGTGACCATGATGCCGAGCGCCAACCCGATGGCGACGGTGATCACCGAGGAGATCAGCACCAGCGTGAGGTGCTGCCCGGCCAGGCTGATCACCGTGTTGGAGTTGTACAGCAGGTCGGGGCTCGATGGGAAGATCCCGTGCAGCAGCCAATCCCAGAACGGCTCATGGCCGTAGATCGACCAGATCACCAGGAAGATGCCGGCCGCGCGGACGAGCGGCCTCACCAGCTTCTCGTCGCGCTGCGCGTAGCGCACCCCCAGCAACCCCTCGACGAGCACCATGAACAGCGCGAACCACCCGAGCGTCACGCGCCACGGGGCACCCGCCTTGTCGCTTGCGGCGGCCGGGTTCGGGCTGTCGCTGACCACCGCGGGCAACCCGCCGAAGCTGAGCACGCGCAGGTCATCGCTCCCCTTGATGGCGACCACGGTGGAGGGGTTGAAGCTGAACACCGGCAGCCACAGGTCGGGAACGATGGTCGCCTCCTTGACGCCGGCGGCCCTGAGCTGCGGGTCGTGAATGGTTTCGCGAACGTTCATCGCAACGAACAGCAGCGCCGCGAACGCCAGCCACACCAGGGCAGCCGGCGTGAAGAAGCGACCGAGCGCCGCCAGGGGCCGGGGACCTTCCCCGAGCCCGCCGTTCACGGTCCGTCCCGTGGTGCCCGTCGCGCCCCTCACGTGGCCTGATCCCCTTCCGCCCATCCTTGCTCGGCGAGCTCCTGCAGTGCTCGCAAGGTGATGCTGCCGACCAGCACGCCCTTCTCGTTCACCACGGGCGTGATCCGGAAGCCGCGCGCCACCATCGCCGACAGCGCCTCGCGGGCGGTGGCGCTCTGGCGCACGCCGATCTCCCGGTAGTCACCTTCGTTCATGGCGTCGAGGAGCGAATCGGGGTTCTCTCGCAACCCCTCTCGATCGACCCAGCCACGGAGCACGCCGTCCTCGTCCACGACGAAGGCGCTCTTGACCCCGGCGCGCTCGATCGCGCTCCTGGCGTCCTCGGCCCTGTCGCGAAGGTTGACGTGCGGCGTTTCCTTGGCCATGAGCTCGCGGACGCGCAGCAATCCCAGCCGCTTGAGCTGGCGGTCGGCGCCGACGAAGTCTCGAACGAAACGGTTCCGGGGCTTGGCGAGCAGGGTGTCCGGGGTGTCGTACTGCACCAGAGACCCCTCGCGCATGATGGCGATGCGATCACCCATCTTGATGGCCTCGTCGATGTCGTGCGTGACGAAGATGATGGTCTTGCTGATGCGCTTCTGGATCTCCAGGAACTCGTCCTGGAGCACTTCACGCGTGATGGGGTCGATGGCCCCGAAGGGCTCGTCCATCAGCATGATGGGCGGGTCCGCACCGAGCGCACGGGCCACGCCGATGCGCTGCTGCTGCCCGCCGGAGAGCTGCCGCGGGTACTTGTCGCGGTTGACGTCGGGGTCGAGTCCGACGAGCTCCAGCAGCTCGTCCACGCGCTTGTGGATGCGGTCCTCCTCCCAGCCCAGCAAGCGCGGCACGACGGCGATGTTCTGCAGCACCGTCATGTGGGGGAACAAGCCGACCTGCTGGATCGCATAGCCGATCTTGCGCCTCAGCTCCTCGGCCGGGAAGTCACGGTTGTCCCTGCCCTCGACCATGATCCTGCCGTCGGAGATCGAGAGCAGCCGGTTGACCATCCGCATGGAGGTCGTCTTGCCGCAGCCCGACGGGCCGATCAACACGGTGATCTCCCCGTCGTGGATGGTCAGCGACAGGCCGTTCACGGCCCGGAAGCCGTCCGGGAACTGCTTGACGACGTTCTGGAACTCGATCACGGGTGCCTCCTAGGCATTCTGAGCGTGGCGGATGCCGGGCGAGGTGAGGAGCCCCTCGACGAAGCGGAGCAGCGCATCGAGCGCCATCGCCAGCCCGATGGCAGGGATGGCGCCGAGCAGGATCTGGTCGATCGAGGTGTTGACGATCCCCTGGATCACGAAGTCCCCCAGGCCACCGGCGCCGATGACCGTGGCGACGGTCCCGATGCCGACGAGCGCGACGGCGGCGTTGCGCACGCCCGCCATGATGACGGGGAAGGCCAGCGGGAGCTCCACCTGGAAGAAGATCTCGGCGGGCGTCATGCCCATGCCGCGGCCGGAGTCGATGATGGCGTTGTCGACGTTCTCCAACCCCGCGTAGGTGTTGCGCACCAGCGGGAGCAGCGAGTACAGCGTCAGCGCCACCAGCGCCGGCGCCACGCCGATTCCGGAAACGCCGAGGTTGCGGACGGTCAGTGCGCCCAGGCTCTGCACGCTACCCAGGAACTGGTCGGTCTCGGCAGCGCGGACCAGGAGCAGCACCAGCACCGCCAGCGCACCCGTGTAAGCGGCCATGTACGCCCACCGGAGGAAGGTCCGGAACGCCCCCTTGCGATGCACCAGCCAGCGCCTCAGAACCCACAGCGCGATGCCCACCGCGGCCAGCCACAGCAGGCCGCTGACGAGGCCCCGGAAGTCCCCACTGAAGCCGATGTTCGCGGCCTTGTACACGAAGCTGACGAAGATGCCGGTGAACAGCGTCAGCGGCACCCCCGCAACCAGGGCCGTCACGATCAGAGCGGCGGTCTGCGCGCGCCCGGGTAGCCGCGCGGCCACGAAGCGGTACCCCAGACCGACGACGACGGCAATCGCCACCGCCACCAGGAAGAAGACGGCGACCGGCGTGAAGTGCATATCCCCCAGGCGCGCGAGCGGCACGAGCAGGACCCCGAACAGGGCCAGGCTGGGGATGGTCTGGATGATACCGACGGCATAGAGGATGATCGGGGCGATACGCTCGTCGCGCGACGCCCACAGGCCCAGGCCGACACCTACGACGAAGCCGACGACCAGGGAGACGACGACGAACATCAGGTGCTCGATGAACTTCTGCTCCAAGGCCGCACCGTTGTTGTGGAACTCCACCATGATCGAGTAGACATTGAACGAGCCGGCGAGCAGCAGGATCACGATGAACAGCACGCCGATCCACGCTGCGATGCCGCGGATCCAGCGCTGTACGCCGGACCGCTCGAGATCACGCAGGCCTGCGAACAGCGTCATGTACCCGCCGACGAGCCCAAGCGCCAGCCCTCCCGTCGGGAGCACACGCGGGTTGCGGATCAAGGCGTTCGCGCCGAGGTACCGGGTAGGGTCGGCGAGCAGGTTGCGCCCGGCGATGGCCGGAAGGACCAGCGTCAACAGCAGCAGCAGGTTCCCTAGCGCCACCAGCAGCCAGCCACGGGTGGTGACGTCCTTGCGGAAGGCCACCATCAGGGGCACGAGCGCCAGGGCGAAGAGCAGGATGTACCGGTAGTCGCCCTGGATCTGCAGCAGGTTGAACGACACGCCGGAGGCGAGCCGGTTGGGCTTGAGCGAGATGATGGGCAGAAAGAAGAAGCCGAGCGCTGCGACGGCGCTCCCCAGGATGGCAATGCGATTCGGAATGGCGCTCACCTCCAGGTCGTAGGCGAGCGTCGCCCCCGATATCCGGGAACGGCGCCAGGCTCGAGCGCCAGGCGGGCACAGCTCACCTGCCGGCGCCTCGCGGCCGCGATGGAATCTCGTCGCGCCTCGGTCATGAGCGAAGGGAACAAGATAGGCCGGCGAGGGCCCGAGGGCCCCCGCCGCGCGTGCCGGCCCCTACTTGATGAAGCCGTTTTCCTTGAGGAAGTTCTTGGCGACCTGATCGGGGCTGTCCCCGTCGACCAGGACCTGCGCGTTGAGCTTCTGCAGCTCGACGGTGGTGAACTTGGCCCAGATGGGGTTGAGGATGCCGACGATCTCGGGGTACTTGCGGATGACCGCGCCGCGGAACACCGGCGTGGGCTGGAAGACCGGCTGCGCGCCCTTGGTGTCCTCGAGGATGACCTCGTGGTACGCCTTCAACGCGCCGTCCGTCGCGTAGGCCATGGCGATGTTGACGCCGTTGGAGCCGTTGGCAAGCGCCTGCTCGGTCTGGGCCGGCGTTCCGCCCGCGATGATGAGCTCCTGGCCTTCCTTGAACTTGAAGCCGTAGGTCTTCTCGAAGGCGGGGATGCCGTCGGGCCGCTGAGCGAACTCGTCACCGGTGGCGATCTTCACCTTCCCGCCGTTGTTGATGTAGTCGGCCAGATCCTGGACCGTCTTGAGGTTGTGCTCCTTGGCGAACTTGTCGGTGACCGCAAAGGCGTAGGTGTTGTTGGCGGGCGCCGGGGCCAGCCACACCAGGTCGTGCAACGCCGCATCGAGCGAGCTCACGATGGCGTACGACTCGTACGGGTTTCCGGACGCGCCGGCGGGGATGGACGCCTTGGCCCAGGGGATGTCACGGTACCAGTTGCTGATCGCGGTGCCGGTGTAGTTCGGGTAGACGTCGATCTCACCCTGCTCGAGCGCCTTGCGCACCACCGCGGTGCCCCCCAGGTTGGTCTTGTCGATCACCTGGTACCCGTTGGCGCGAAGGGCCTCGACGATCACCTTGCCGAGGATCTTCTGCTCGGCGAACTGCTTCGACCCGACTCGGATCGGCGTGTCGTTCTTGTACTTCTGCGCGAAGGCGAGGCCTCCGACGAGCATGAGTGCGGAGAGTGCGAAAACGGTCAGTCTCTTCACAGATACCTCCTGCGTGACGGGCACGTAGAACGGAAAGAGGGGTCTCCCGCTTGATTCGGCGGTCGGACTGAAGCTTGGGTCAAGCTGACCGTTGACGAGTGTATCACACTTCTCACCGCCGCTGCAGAATCCATGAGTGTAGGGCACTCAATTCCTTGTGGCCGGCAGGGATTCGGATCTCTTGGGAAGCACCTCGCAGCTCGACCGCGCCGACGCCCGTAGACTGGGCCATGACCGCACGCCGCCGCCTCATGCTCGTCACCCTGGCAGCGGCCTGCGTGCTCCTGCTGGGCGCTCTTCGCCTCCCGGGACGCGATGGGCCCGCCGACGCCCAGCTCGTCGCGACCTTCAGTCCCTACGCCTCGCCTCTCCTCCGCCCCTACGGCGCGTACCTCGACGCGGTGCGTTCCGGCGACGCGTTGACCCTCCAACGCCTGGCCGAGGGCAGCGGCTACCTCGCCTACCGCTCGGACCTGGAGCTGGCGCGATGGAAGACGATCGACGCCAGCACCCGCCTCAGTTACTACCGGAAGGCGCTCGCGCTCCGCATCGACGACCCGGCGGCGCGCGACGAGATCAGGTCGCTCGATCTCGAGGTGGGGCGCACCGCGGAGCAAGCGGGAGCGATCCAGGTCGCCATCCGCTACTACCGGGACGCACTGCCGTTGCAGGGAGCCGTCGACGGGCTGACGCGCCTGGAGGGCGACCCCCTTCAGCGCGCCAAGGACTTCCTCGCCGCACGCATGTACCAGCACGCGCTCGACGCCGTCGGGCTCGCGCCTGCACCGCAGATCCGCGCCCAGGCCGAGTACCGGCTCGGGAACTACGACAAGGCGTTGCAGGGATTCGCCGCCTGGTCCGCCGATGAGCCGTCCAACAACGACGCGCGCACCGGTCTCGCCTGGACGCTCTACGAGCTCCAGGACTACCGGGAGGCCGAGCGCATCTTCGCGAGCGCCCACGGCGAGAGCGCGATCTACGGGCATGCGCTCTCGGCCGAGAAGCTCGGCGAGGTGGACACCGCCGTGGCGCTGCTGAAGAGCACCGGGCGCGCCGACGACCTGTGGGAGGCGACCACCTTCCTCGAGAAGGCGCACCGCTACCGCGACGCGCTTCCGCTGTACATGACGCTCGCGCGCGGGAGCACCGGCTACGCCGATGACTCCGCCTACCGCGCCTTCATCCTGGGGCGCCGGCTCGGCATGACCGAGACCGCGCAGAAGGCGAAGTCGTTGGTCCCCCAGAACAGCTTCTTCGCCATGGTGCTCGGCGAGCCGCCCAGCGTGCCGCAGCCCCGAGCCACCGGAACCCTGGGGGCCGGAGCCTTGGGGACCGGGCCGTCGGCGATCGCCGTACCCGACCCGCTGCGGCCGCAAGCTGACAGCGTTTCTCCGGCCATCGAGCTCGCCCATGCCCTGGTCGGCGTGCACCGGCCCAACGACGCCGTCGGCGAGCTCCTCTTCCGGCTTCGCGAGCTCGGCGCGACCACCGACGCCAAGGGCACGCCCTCCGCCCAGGACACCGCTCGCATCGTCGCCATCGCCCAGCTGCTGCAGCGGCTCGGGGAGTACCGCCAGAGCACCTACGCCGCGCGTCTGCTGATCACGCGGGGCAGCCGCTCACTCGAGGTCTGGCGCCTGGCCTATCCCACCCCCTACGCGCAGACGGTGGAGCGGCAGGCGGCATCGGCGGGCGTATCGCCGCTCCTCGTGTGGAGCGTGATGCGCAAGGAGTCCGGCTTCACGCCTGCGGCGGTGTCGACCTCGGACGCCATCGGCTTGATGCAGGTCACGAAGCCGACGTGGGACTGGCTGGCGCAGCTCCAGGGCGACGCCAAACCGGCCAATCCGTTCGACCCGCTGGCGAACATCCGATACGGGACGTACTACCTCGGGTACCTTCGCCGCTACTTCCACGGCAACGTAGAGCTCGCCGTGCCCTCCTACAATCGAGGTCAGGGTTACATCCACGCGCTCTACGACGGATCGACCGTGCACAAGAACATGAACGATCTCTACCGCGCCATCGACGCCTACCAGACGCGAGAGTACATGCAATCGGTCCTGACCGACGAAGCCGTGTACCGCGCGCTCTATCCGCGCTTCGCGACGACCACGGCGAGCCTCCCCTAGAGGAGGGTCGACAGGCGTCCCGCCCGAGCGGGCACGGCAGCGCTTCGGGGGGACGGCACGCTTGGGGGCGCACCCACAGCAACGCTCCGGCGCGCGAAGGTATCGCGTGCCGGAGCGCGGCGCGAAGCGGTCGATCGCTAGTGCAGGATGCAGCCGTTCTGGTCGGTGAGCACGACGGCCTCGTCGTTGAGCTGGGTGTCGATGCCGACGGCGTCGTCCCCGAACTGACCCTCCAGGAAGTACAGCTTCTGCTTCGAGGCGTCCACCTTGATGTCGTCCTGGTCCGGCTTCTCGTTCGTTTCGTTGTCGGACGCGCCCTGGCGCTCGATGTCGACGTTCAGGGTTCCGTCGGCGTTCTTCGAGGTGTTGATCGTGAACCCGTCCATGGCCGCTTGCGTGCGCGAAGGCTCGGGATTCGGCATGGGCGCGATGAGGTGGGAGACCTGCCAGTACTGCGTGGCCTGCAGCCGACGGCACTGCGATGAAGAGCTGGAGCTCTGGGCGAACGCCGTGGACCCGAGAAGGGAGGCGAGCAGGCCGGCCAGCAGGAGCCCCGCGAGCGCCGTCGGGCGGCGGCGCGCCGGGTCGGGGGAGGCGGCCGGGCGAGAGGCGGAGGTATGCCGTTCGTTCACGATAGGTCTCCTAGCTTGTCGGCAGACGCGCCGACCAGGGTTCACTTTCCGGAGCGCTCGGGGCCCCGGCTGGAGGCACGAGCCGCCCTCAGGCAGACGTGCCGGCCGGTCGCGCCGGCGCGGCGCGGACGAGTTGGATCAGTGGCCGCTCCCGCCCGGAGCCGCAGCGCCGAGCGATGCCAAGCCGGTCGAGGTGGAGGCGGAGGCGGAGGCGCCGGGGGGGACGCTCGCCGTGGGCCCGGACGAGGAGGTGGAGGCGCCGTTCGGTGCCGGGGTGCCGGGTGCCGTGCCGCCGCCGGACGATCCGCCGAGCGCGCCGCCACCCAGGCCGGAGCCGCTCGAGGTCGCCCCGCCGCCGCCCGAGGAGCCGCCCAGCGTGGATACGCCGTTCAGGCCACCGAGATGGCTGAGCGCCGTGGTGGAACCGGTGCTCTTCACCGCCGTGGCGGCCAGCAAGCCGACGATCGCCGCCAGGAGGACGCCGTAGCTGACGGCCGGAACGACGTAGCCACGGTGCGGCCGCTGCTCGAGCCAGCGATCGACTCCGGGCAGCCGGGCCGATGTGGGCGAGAGCGCCAGGGCGAAGGCGGCGCAGGCGAGGCCCACGTCACGCACGAAGACGCTGTCGATCGAACCGGTCATGGCGAGAGCGCCGAGGATGGCGAGGAGGATCAAGCCGCCGAGCCAGGCCGCGACGCGGTGGAACATGCCGGCGAACAGCAGCGCGCCGGTGATGAGCAGGGCGGTCGCGTGGACGAACATCAGCGGCGCCTGGACGGGATCGAACATCTTGGGAACGAACACCGCCCAAGCACTCGGGTCGTGGAGTTCCGCCGCGCCGAACCACACCAGCACACCGCCGAGTCCGAGCCTCAGAAGAAGGAGACCGATGCGGTCGCCGGGGTGGAGAACGGCGCGGCTACGGAGCCCCGCGTCCTGCTCGCGCACGGTCACCGCGCGCACCACGGATGTGGGAGAGTGACTTCGTGGGCAGGCATGGATGGAGTATGCCGAACCCTCGTTAACGGACGGTTAGACCTGCGTGGGCTTTCCCAGGCGGCTGTTCCACGTGGCCGGCTCGACGGCCCGGCCGCGGCCGGCGCGTGCGCGGCTAGGCGGGGTGTCGGGCCAGCAGCTCGAACGCGCGACGCGCGATGTCGTGGATGAAGACGTCGTCCGGATCGCGCCGCTCGAGCAGCACCGCCAGCTCCCCGGGCGCGAGCCAGCGCCAGGCGGTGTGCTTGCCCGGCTCGAGCACGGGCGCGGCGAGATCGCCCGTCACGGTGGCCAGCAGGTCGATCTCGCGTTTGGGCTCGCCGTTCGCCTCCCAGTCGAGGATCTCCACGACCTGCCCCACCGAGGCGAGGTGCCAGCCGGTCTCCTCTCGGATCTCGCGCCCGAGCGCCTCCACCACGCCTTCGCCGGGCTCGGCGTGCCCGCCCACGACGTCCCAGCACCCAGGGTAGAGGGCGCGTTGCAGGCTGCGCCGTTGCACGAAGATGCGTCCCGTCGCGTCGTGGATGAGGGCGCCCACCACCAGCCGGCGATGGTCGCGGCCTGCACCGGCCGCGAAGGCCCGCAGCTGCTCCGCGCTCGGCAGCCCTCCGATGCGGATGCGATCGACGCCGAGGTCGCCCGCAGGGGCGGGCTCCCCCTCACTCACGTGCGTAGGGCTGCCCATCGGCCGCAGGCGGCACGACCCGGCCCACGAGCCCTGCCACCGCGAGGATCGTCGCCAGGTAGGGGAACATCGAGAGGAAGTCCGAGGGGATCGGGGCGTTCAGGGCCGACAGGGTGAACTGCAACGCGTCGAAGAACCCGAACAGGAGGGCCGCGCCGAGAGCGCCCAGCGGGCGCCACCGCCCGAAGATCATGGCCGCGAGGGCGATGTAGCCGAGGCCCGCGGTCATGTTGTGGGCGAACTGGCCGGTCGATCCGATGGTGAAGGAGGCGCCGCCGATGCCGGCGACGATGCCGCCGAGGATGACGTTGCGGTAACGCACCCGCACCACGTTGATGCCCACCGTCTCGGCCGCCCGGGGATGCTCGCCGACGGCCCGGACCCGCAACCCCCAGCGCGTCTGGAAGAGGGTCACCTGCACGAGCGCCAGGATGACGATGGTGAGGTAGACCATGATGTTCTGGTTGAACAGCAGCGGACCGAGGATCGGGATCTTGTCCAGCAGCGGAATGGGGATCGGCCCGAAGACCGCCGGGCTGTTGAGCGTCATCTGCTTGGGCACGAGCAGGCTCACCAGGAAGAAGGTCGTGAGCCCCAGCGCGAAGGCGTCGAGAACGACGCCCACGATGATCTGGTCGGCCCGATAGGTGATGGTGAAGACGGCGAGGATCAGCCCGACGAGCCCGCCGGCGAGTGCCCCGCAGAGCAGCCCGAGCCAGAGGTTCCCGGTGGCGCTTCCCACCACCGCGCCGACGAAGGCCGCGATCAGGAACTGCCCCTCGATCGCGATGTTGATCACGCCCGAGCGCTCGCACAGAAGCCCGGAGAGGGCACCGAGGGTCAGGGGCACCGCCTCGATGAGCGAGGTCATCAGCAGGCCCTCTACGTCGACCCTCGCTCCCTGCCCCGCCCAGGCGAGGAAGGCGATACCGGAGAGCACGAGGCCGATGCCGAGGAGGAGATAGGTGCGGGTGTTCCCCTTCCAGAAGTACTGCACCACGCCGAGCAGGGCGCACACGATCCCCAGCCCGAGGAGGGTGGCGAACACCGGGATGTGGATGGCAGGCACCGGGAGGGCGGGCGGAGCGTTGAGCTCGAAGATCGTCTTCGAGCCGGGAGACGTCGTCCGGGCGAACACGAGC
Organism: uncultured bacterium; assembly: GCA_964536935.1. Classification (GTDB taxonomy): domain Bacteria; phylum Deinococcota; class Deinococci; order Deinococcales; family Trueperaceae; genus JASBRS01. The sequence continues at coordinate 54,440 of CAZIBD010000012.1, forward strand.
AGGTCGATCGCCGCGAGCACCCACAGGGCGATCGCCAGCCCCCGCCGCCGCAGCGCCGCCAGGTCCTTGCGAAGCGCGCGGCCTTGGATCGCAGTGGGTTCGAGCTGACTCATCCGGACCAACCTCCGAAGACGCGACCGGCTCCGCGCACGCGGATGCGGAAGATGGTGCGGATGACGCCGGGTGCCGCCACGAACAGCACCAGCACCGCCTGGAGCACCTGCACGAGCTGGAGCGGGATGTTGGCGTCCAGCTGCATCGTCCGGCCGCCGGCCGCGAAGGCGCCGAAGAGCAGCGCCGACAGCCCGACCCCGTAGGGATTCCCCTGACCGAGGATCGCGACCGTGATGCCGTCGAAGCCGATGGTGCCTCCATACCCCGCGGCGACCTGGTGGTCGACGCCGAGCACCATGAAGGTGCCGGCGAGCCCCACGATCGCTCCCGCGAGCGTCATGGCGAGCACGTACTGCAGGCTGATGTTCACGCCGGCGACGCGGGCCGCCTCGCGATTGGCGCCGAGCATCCGGAACTTGAAGCCCAGGGTGCTTCGCTGCAGCAGCCAGGCCACCCCGACCATGCAGGCCACCGCCAGGATGATGCCGAGATTCACGCGCAGCGAGGGCCCGGCGAGATGGGGCAGGCGCGCCGTCGCCGCAACGGCTTTCGAGATGGGCTGGTAGCGTGGCGGCGCCTGGAACAGCGCGGTCGTGAGGAGGAACGTGAGGAGGTTCAGGGCGACATAGTTGAGCATCATCGAGGTGATGACCTCGTGGGCGCCCGTTCGGGCCTTCAGGATGCCGGGGATGAAGCCCCAGGCCGCGCCGAATAGGGCGCCGAGGAGAATCGCGAAAGGCAGGTGAAGATAGATGGGCAGCCCCGGCACCAGGAAGCCGGCCAGGTTCGCCCCGAGGGCGCCGAGGATGAGCTGGCCCTGACCCCCGATGTCGAAGAGCCCCGCTCGGAAGGCGAGCGCGATGCCCAGACCCGACATCATGAGCGGCGTGGTCGCGACCAGCGTTTCCGACAACGGATAGAAGGCGTTCGCGATCCGGTGGCCGTCCCCGCTCGTGATCGCCTGGACGATGCCGCGCGGGCTCCCGATGGAGCCGATGAACAGCGCCGAGTAGGCCGTCTCGATGGCGTGCCAGCTCCGCGCGAAGGCGGCGCCCGGGGCAAGCCCGAACCGGTCCCAGGCGGCCATCGCGTCCGGGGTCGCGAGGACGATGATGATCGCCCCGAGGACGAGAGCGCTCACGAAGGCGAGGAAGGTAACGATGATGAAGTTGCCGCTCAGGAAGAATCGCCCGATCCTCGCGACGACCGATCCCCCTTTGCCCGCATCGGGCGCCGGCCGAACCGGCTCGTCGCTCATCGCGCTCCTCCGGCCATGATCTCCTCCGGGCGGCCCCCCGCCATCAGGAGCCCGACCTGGTCCCTCGTCACGTCGGCCTGATCGAAGGGCCCGACGAGCTTCCCACGGTACATGACGACGATGCGGTCGGCGAGCTGCATGGCCTCGTCGAGCTCGGCCGAGATCAGGAGCACCGCAGCGCCTCCGTCCCGTGCCGCGACCAGCCTCCGGTGCACGTACTCGATGGAGGCGACGTCCAGGCCCCGCGTGGGCTGCGCGACGATGATCAGCCGGATATCACGGGAGAGCTCACGGGCGACGATGACCTTCTGCTGATTGCCGCCCGACAGCGTCGCGGCGGTCGAATGGATGCTGCTCGCGCGGATGTCGAACTCCTTCAAGCGCTGCTCGGCCGTGGAGTGGATCCGGTCCCAGTCGAGCGCGCCGCGGCGGGAGTAGGGTGCCTCGTCGAAGACGTCGAGGATGAGGTTCTCGGCGATGGTGAAGCTGCCCACCAGGCCGTCGCGCAGGCGGTCCTCCGGCACGTTGCCCACGCCCGATCGAAGGACGTCCTTCGGTGGGGCGCCGGTCACGTCTCTGCCGGCGATGCGGATGGTACCGGCGGCCACCGTGGCCAGTCCCGTGAGCGCTTCGGCAAGCTCCGTCTGACCGTTGCCCTGGACCCCGGCCACCGACAAGATCTCACCCGCGCGTACCTGGAGGGACACCCCGTCCACGGCGACCTGCCCTGCATCGTCGAGGGCCACCAGGTCCTCCACCTCGAGCACCGGCTCTCCCGGCGAAGGCGGACCCTTCGACACCTGCAGCTCGACGCCTCGACCCACCATCATCGATGCGAGGCGCGATTCGTCGGTCTCGCTCGGCAGCGTCGTCCCGACCACCTTGCCGAGTCGGATGACGGTGATCCGGTCCGCCACCTCGAGCACCTCTTTGAGCTTGTGCGTGATGAACAGGATCGTCTTCCCCGACTCGCGCAGCGAGCGCATCACCCGGAACAGCTCCTGGATCTCCTGCGGCGTGAGCACCGCCGTGGGCTCGTCGAGGATGAGCACCTGCGCCTCGCGCGCCAGCGCCTTGACGATCTCGACGCGCTGCTGCTGGCCGACCGAGAGATCGCCCACCAGGGCGTCCGGATCGACCTCCAAGCGGAAGCGTGCCGACAGCTCCTCGATCTCCTGGCGGGCCCGACGGCGGTCGAGGAAGCCGAAGCGGCGCGTGCGCTCGAAGCCGAGCATCACGTTCTCGGCGACCGTCAACACCGGGATGAGCATGAAGTTCTGGTGGACCATCCCGATGCCCGCGCGGATGGCGTCGCCGGGGTCCTCGAAGTGGACGGCCTCCCCGTCGATGAAGATACCGCCCTCGTCCGGCCGGTAGAGGCCGTCGAGGACGTTCATGAGCGTGGTCTTGCCGGCGCCGTTCTCGCCGAGGAGGGCGTGGATCTCGCCCCCCTCGGCGGTGAGGTCGATGCGGTCGTTGGCGACCAGCTCGCCGAACCGCTTCGTTATGCCACGTAGCTCAAGACGCATCGCGTGCAGCGCGTCTTGCTAGACCCGTCGTCACGGAGCGGGATAGGACTTCGGATCGACCGAGATCTTGCCGTCGATGATTCCCTGCTTGATGGTCTGAAGCTCCGTCTTCACGGCGTCGGGGATCTTGCTCGCGAAGTCGTGGAAGGGGGCGAGCCCGGTGCCACCGTTCTCGAGCGTTCCCACGTAGTTGCCACCCTTGAAGGTGCCGTTCAGGACCTCGCCGACGGCCGCCTTGACGGAGCTGGCGATCCCCTTGGTGACGCTGGTGAGGAAGAGGCTGCAGTACTGAGGTGCGGACACGCAGCCGTCGGTGTCGACCCACTCCATATAGACGGGGTCGTTCGGCGACGAGGTGTCATGCTGCTGCACCGCGGCGGCCGAGCCCAGACCCACCGAGCCGGCGACCGGGAAGATGATGTCGGCGCCCTGGTTCATCAGCGCTTCGGTGACCGTCTTGCCCTTCGCCTGGTTGGTGAAGTCGTTGGTGAAGGAACCCTGGCTCTTCTCGGGGTCCCAGCCGAGCACCTTGACCGACTTGTTGTTCTGCTGGTCGTAGTAGCGGACGCCGGCGACGAAGCCGTCCATGTAGATGGTGACCGTCGGGATCTTCATGCCGCCGAAGGTGCCCACGGCACCCGACTTCGACATCGCAGCGGCCAGGTAGCCGCCCAGGAAGGCCGCCTGGTTGGTGTTGTAGATCAGCCCGAGAACGTTCGGGAGCGCTGGATCGTAGGTGTAGTCGACGATGGCGAACTTCTGGTTCGGGTTGGCGGCCGCCGCAGCCTTCGTCGCGTCGCCCATGAGGAAGCCGACGGTGACGATGAGGTTGGCCTTCTTCTGGACGAACGCCTGGATGTTGGGGGCGTAGTCGCTCTGGTTCGTCGACTGCAGGTACTGGATGTTGACCCCGTAGGCCGCCTTGGCGTCCTCCAGGCCCTTCCATGCGGATGCGTTGAACGACCGGTCGTCGATTCCGCCCGTGTCGGTGACGACGCCAGCAAGGAAGTTCGATGCTGCAGGGGTCGACGTGCTCGAGCTGGATCCGCTCTGGGCGAATACGAAGGACGCACCGAATGCGACCATCACCGCGACGACGTATGCCAGGCCGGGAGCCTTTTTCATTCCTTCCTCCTTAAGATGCCAACGCTCTCATCGGTGGGCCCGCCTCGCATCGCCATCCGGCAGGACGCCGACGAGCGGGCCAGGCTCGTAGAATACCGTAGAAGCCATCGTACAATGAGGGTGTCCAGGGGCGGCCTGCCGCCGCCTCGGCCTCGACACAATGTCGGCCGCGTCCCGCCGTCCGATGCGAGCCCCAGCACCGACGCGCCGCCGGGCGCCGCGGCCACCTGCGGGACGGGGGCGGCGGGGCACCGAGGGCGGCGGGCGGAGCGATCGAGGGGTACGTGGACGCGACGCTTCTCGGCTTCGCGGCGGCGCCGTTCCGGCGCTCCGGCGTGCCACCTACCGAACGTTCGTTCGCCCGTTGTGCCATACTGGCACCATGTCGGGGCGAACGTCCCGTCGGGGACCATCGTCCCGGCGCGTCGGAGGTGGTACGCGATGGTGATGGCAACGCTCTTCCCGTACAACCGCACGATCGGGCGCCGCGAGTACGCCGTGAGGCTCGTCGCTTGCATCGCCGTCTCGGCGCCGGTCCTGGTCTGGCGCTGGCACGTGGTGCAGGCGCAGCAGCCCACCGAAGCGCTCGGCTTCCTGGCCGTGCTGGTGATCGTCCTGGCGGTCATTCAGGCGCAGATGATCGCGCGCCTGCGCGACATGCACGCCCCGGTGGTCATCTCCGCGCTGGTCTTCGTCCCCTACCTGAACGCCGCGGCGGCCCTCGCGCTGCTGCTGTTCCCGAGCGGCAGCCTGCGACCCATCGCACCGGCCGGGATCGCCGCGGACGCCGCGAGCTCCGCTCGCGGGGCGTCGCGCCGCACCTTCGGCCCGTAATCGCGGGCCCGAGCCCGGCAAGCGCCGCAGCCCCCGACGCGTGCGACCGACTGACCGACACGCTCCCGGCCTGCGACCATCATGAAACGGGCCCCTCGACCCGAGGGGATCGAGGGACCCGTGGTGCCATGGCACCGGCACTGAGGTGGAGCGGGAGACGGGATTCGAACCCGCGACAGCCACCTTGGCAAGGTGGTGCTCTACCAGCTGAGCTACTCCCGCATGGCAAGAGGTCTAAGGCCGAAACCTTAGACCTGCTGCCGGGAAAAATAATCTCCCCGCACTGACCTACTTTCGCAGGGGGCTGCCCCCCAACTATCATCG
>CAZIBD010000013.1:0-57583 GCA_964536935.1 uncultured bacterium
CCGAATGGCGCTTGCGCTAGTCCTGCTGGGGATGCTGATCGTCCTGGGGGCATGCGCGACCAACAACGTGACGCCGCAGTCCGTGGCGAGCGTGACGATCGATCAGGGTGACGCGAAGACGCTCGCGGTTGGCGACACGCTTGCGCTCACGGTGAGCGTCCAGGCCGTGGGCGGCGCGTCGACGGCGGTGACGTGGAGCACGTCCGACAAGTCGGTGGCGACGGTGTCGGCGTCCGGCCTGGTCACGGCGGTGGCCGTGGGGAACGCTGTGATCACGGCGACCAGCGGCTTCGACGGGACCAAGACCGATACCATCACGGTGACGGTGGTGACGGGCGGCGTCGTCGACCTCGACAACATCTACGTCGACGACAGCGCCGCGGCCGGCGGCGACGGTAGCCAGCTCCATCCCTTCCAGACCATCGCGGCAGGGATCGCCGCCGTCAACACCGGTGGGACCGTGCACGTCCTGGCCGGGACCTATGCCGAGGAGCTCTTCCTCGACAAGGCGGTGACCGTGGCCGGAGCCGGCCGCAACAGCGTGACCATCGTCGTCGACGCCAACGCCGTCGGCCCCAGCTCGGCGGCGGGCGTAGTCGTATACAACGTCGACGGGGTGACGCTGAGCGGCCTCACGATCCAGGCGACTGCGCCCGGCCCGGGGAGCTGGATCGTGGCCGCCTACGGCGGGGTGTCCAACCTGACGGTGCAGGACGTCGCGATCGACGACCAGACCGGCACCCCGAGCGCCCACTCGGGCATCGGCGGCATCGAGCTCTACGCGGTGACCACGGCCACCGTGCAGAACGTGGCGATCACGGCGAGCACGGGGCCGAGCGACCAGCCCGGCCTGTTCATCGGCGGCGGCAGCTCCAACGTGGCGGCCACCAGCCTGACCACCAGCGGTCACGGCGGCTGGGCAGGCGTGCTGCTCGACCCGGGCACCGCCACGATGACCAACGTCACCATCCAGGGCAGCTTCGCCGAGGTCAACAAGCTGCAGGCCAACATGGGCGGGACCGGCAGCATCGTCGGCCTGGCCGCCGACCAGTTCCACTTCGTGGCGCGGAACACCGATTCCAACTACGGCAGCGGCGACTACTGGTTCTACAAGGAGAGCCAGGCGGTGGCGCTGGCCGACGCGCTGTTCAACTTCGAGGGCGACGGGCAGCATGGAGCGCTGTCGTTCGTGCAGCGCCTCGATCCGAGCAACGAGGGGCAGCTCCTGAACCAGTTCGTCGCCGGCGAGATCTTCGGCAACACCTACGGCTACCCGTCCGAGACGCGCAGCAGCAACATCCAGAGTGCCATCGATGCGGCCTCCGCGAACGCCACGATCGACGTGCGGGCCGGGACGTTCGAGGGCCCGCTGACCCTGAACAAGTCCGGCCTGGAGATCACGGGCGCGGGCGGGAGCAGCATCCTCACGGCGGGTTCGGCGACCGTCCTGACCGTGCAGGCGGCGGATGTGAGCGTCACCAACGTGCAGATCGAAGGGACCGATCCGCCGGACTACGCGGTGGCGGTCGAAAACCGCACGGGCTTCGCGCTCACCCACAGCAACCTCCTGTCCGACCTGGTGCTCGACAACCAGGACGACAACGCCGTGGACGCGACGAGCAACTACTGGGGTCCCCCGACGGGCGTTCCGGACGGTGACGACGTCCAGGGCACGAACGTCGATACCAGCGGTTCGGTCGGCTCGGCCTGGCCATGAGCCCAGGCTATGCCCCCAGACCATAGACCCTGAGCCGCGGGCTCGGGCGCCCCCGACGGCTCGGTCCGTCGGGGGCGCCGCTTGCGGACGGGGACGGGGTTGTCCCACTCCGCCTCCGCGCTGCCTGGCTTCACCGCATCCGGTTTCCCTGCGTCCGGTTTCCCTGTGCCGGAGCGTCCCCGCGCCGGCCCGTCACTGCGCTGCCGTCCTGCGCGCCCCTATGCTCGAACCGGGGGGAAAGCGGCGCGCATGGAGAGGGCCGTAGCATGGACCGGCCTCCGCCGGTCCGCCAAGCGCGCGATCGACATCTTCCTGAGCTTCATCGCTCTGATCGCACTGGCTCCAGTGCTGCTCGTGCTGGCAGCGCTGGTTGCGGTGTGGGTGGGCCGGCCGGCGCTGTTCACGCAGCCGCGGCTGGGCCTGCACGGTCGGCCCTTCCGCATCCAGAAGTTCCGCACGATGACCGACGCGCGTGGCGCCGACGGAAGGTTGCTGGCCGACGCCGATCGCCTCACGCCGCTGGGCCGGTTCCTACGTCGCGCCAGCCTGGATGAGCTTCCCGAGCTTCTCAACGTGTTGAGGGGAGAGATGAGCCTGGTGGGTCCCCGCCCCCTCATCACGGCCTACCGCGAGCGCTACACACCCGAGCAGGCACGGCGGATGGACATGCCGCCGGGCATTACGGGCCTCGCGCAGGTCAGCGGCCGCAACGCGCTCACCTGGGAGGACCGCTTCCACCTGGACGTGGCCTACGTCGACCGCTGGAGCCTCGGGCTCGACCTGAGCATCCTGGCGCGCACGTTGCTGGCGGTGCTGGGTCAGAGGGGGATCAGTGCCGAAGGCCACGCCACCATGACGGAGTTCCTGGGGCCTGAGTCGGTGTCGACCCGGTCGGAAGGTGGACCGGGCCATGGCACCGGAAGCGTGGGGGTCGAGCCGCGCCGGCGGCGCGGGTTGGGCGAGCAGGAGGGACGCCATGGCACGCCGCAGCGATGAGAGCAGACACCAGCAGCGTAGCGAGGCCGGGGCGCGGCGCAGGCGTGCCGCGAGCCAGGCGGTGTTCGCCGCCTGGCCCCGCTATCCGGAGGCGGATATCGCGGCCGCGGCGGCGGTCCTGCGCTCAGGCAAGGTCAACTACTGGACGGGGCGCGAGGGGCGCCTGTTCGAGGCCGACTACGCTCGCGCCACCGACACGACCCACGCGGTGGCCGTGGCCAACGGCACGGTCGCCCTGGAGCTGGCGCTCCACGCGTTCGGTGTCGGCCCTGGCGATGAGGTCATCACGACGCCGCGCACCTTCATCGCCTCGGCGAGCGCTGCGGTGATGCGGGGTGCCGTGCCCGTGCTGGCCGACGTCGACCGCAACAGCCAGAACCTCACCGCCGCCACCGTCGCCCCGCTCATCACGCCACGCACGCGCGCCATCATCGTGGTGCATCTGGCCGGCTGGCCCTGCGAGATGGACGAGCTCATGGCTCTCGCTGCCGAGCACGATCTCGTCGTCATCGAGGACTGCGCCCAGGCGCACGGCGCCAGCTACCATGACCGGCCCGTGGGCGGGATCGGTCACGCCGGCGCCTTCTCGTTCTGCCAGGACAAGATCATCACGACCGGGGGCGAGGGGGGCATGGTCGTCACCAACGACTCGGAGGCGTGGAGTCGGGCCTGGGCGTACAAGGACCATGGCAAGAGCTACGACACGGTCTACCACCGCGAGCATCCCCCCGGTTTTCGCTGGTTGCACGAGTCGTTCGGTACCAACTGGCGCATGACCGAGATGCAGGCGGTGCTTGGACGCCGTCAGCTGGCGCGACTGCCGTCCATGATCCGCGCGCGTCGGCGTCATGCCGAAACGCTGAGCCGGGCCTTCGCCGAGCTGCCCGCGCTGCGCGTCACGCGACCCCCGGAGCACGTCCTGCACAGCTACTACAAGTACTACGTGTTCGTCCGCCCCGAGGCGCTCAAGAGCGGCTGGAGCCGCGACCGCATCATGCAGAGCGTGAGCGAGCGCGGCGTGCCCTGCTACTCGGGGAGCTGCAGCGAGATCTACCGCGAGGTCGCCTTCCAGCAGGCTGGACTGGGTCCGGCCGGGCGGCTGCCGGTCGCGCGCGAGCTGGGGGAGACGTCACTGATGCTGCTGGTGCACCCCACGCTGTCCGATGCCGCCATGCACCGCACCATCGCAACGGTGCAGGCCGTGGCGAACGAGGCGACCCGCCGCGTTCCACGTCAGGGCGGTGAGAAGGCAAGCGGCGAGAAGGCGAGCGGTGAGAAGGCGAGCGGCGAGCAAGCCCGGCGCAGGCCCCTCCTTCCGGATGCTCCGGCCACGTAGGCCCACGCGAGGCTACGACCCGCCTTCGTGCGGGGTGCCTGCCGTTCACGCCAGGGCCGAGGCGGACCTCGGCGCCGTGGGGTCGGGCGCTGGCGGGCCGAGGTCGATCACGGTCAGCTCGGCGGGGCATGCCACACGGACGGGGAGGGCGGTCACGCCGAGGCCACGCGACACGTAGCCGAACGCCGGCGCCCGCACGGGTCCGTGGACGAAGCGGTTGCCGTAGCGCGAGTTGGTGACGATCGGCCCGAACAGGGGGACGCACACCTGGCCACCGTGGGTGTGTCCGCAGAGGGTGAGCGCCACCGTTTCGGGCACCTCGGGGAGCACGTCGGGGTTGTGCGAGGCCAGAACGCAGGCGCGGCCAGGCGGCCAGTCGGCCAGCGCCGCGCGCAGGTCGGGCTGTCCCAGGCGCAGGTCGTCGATGCCGGCCAGGTACAGGTCGTTGCGCAGGGCTACGCCCCGGTTGACCAGCACCTCGACGCCGGCGTCCGCCAGCTCCCGCCCGAAGACGTCCGTGTCGGGGAAGCGGCGGTGATCGTGGTTGCCCCACACCGCGTAGGTGCCCAGAGGCGCCCGCAGGCGCGCGAGCTCGCCCAGCAACGGCGCCACCTCGGCTCCCGCCGTCTGGTCGACGATGTCGCCGCCCAGAACAACCAGGTCGGGCGATTCCTGCAACGCCGCGTCGACCCAGGCCGACACGGAGGCCCTGTGGATCCACATGCCGTAGTGCAGGTCCGTCAGGAACGCTACCCGGAGCGGCTCTCGCAGGCCGGTCGCACGGACGGCGAGCCGCACGGTCCGGAACCGATAGGTGTCGATGACCGAGCCTCCTGCCAGGATACCGGCAGCGACGGCGCCGGCGGCAACGAGGAGCTGCCGGCGGCTGAGGGTGGGGCGGGAAGGGGATGTGGGCATGGCTCGATCGGATCGCGCTGAGGCGCGCTGCGGCGCGCTGGGCGGTGGCCTCGGGCGGTCGCCGAACAGGGCGAGGCCGCAGCTAGCGTCGCCTGACGCTCACGTTGCCCATCCCCCGCTCCGGGCTCAGGGTCCCGTAGGGGTCGGCCGTCTCGGGTGCCGTCACCTCGGCGCCCGTTACGCGGGTAGCGGAGCGGAGCCGCCGGCTAGTGGGAATGTGGGTCAGGACGGCGCCCAGCACGTGGACGCCTTGCTGACCCAGCAGGGCCACGCCTTCGGTCACGTCCCTCCGCCGCGAACCGTGGAGGGCCGCGCACAACACCACGCCGCCGACGTAGGGCACGACCGCGAGGGCGTCGGCGAACGGCAGGAGCGGGGGGCAGTCGATGACGATCACGTCGTACTGCTGGCGCCAGGCGGCGAGCAGCCGGGGGAAGCCGCGTTGCAGCAGCTCCACGGGGTGCGCCGCGGCGGTGAAGCTCGGCGCGAAGTCGAGCGTACGCTTGCGGCCGATGTTGATGGTGGCGGGGGCGTACGTCTGCTCGGGGTTCTCCAGGTAGACCTCGAGCGGTGGCGTCCTCACGGCCGACACGTCGAGGCCGTAGGTTGCGCTCGGCCGCCGCAGGTCGGCGTCGACGAGCAGAGTCCGGCCCTCGCTCCGCGCAAGGCTGCGGGCGAGCCCGAGCGCCACTCCCTGCTTCTCGTGCGGTGTGTGGGCGCTGGTCACGGCGATCACGAGCGGGCCGCCGTTCGACCCGGCTCGACTCACGCCGGTCATCAGGAAGCCCGCGGCCTCCGACGCGATCCGCTGGTCCTTGCGGTTAGGTCCCGGGAACTCGGCCAGCACCGGCACTCCCGTCAACGCCGCGAGCTCGGCCCGGCTTCGCACGCTGGGGTCGATGGCGCGCCGCAGCAGCAGCAGTCCGTAGCCGAGCAAGAGCCCGAGGAGGATGGCGATGGCCGTCTTGACCAGGACGCGAGGAGCGAAGGGCTTGGCGGGAGGGGTGGCAGCGCTGAGCGGCTCGAGCAGCCCCACCACCACCGACGCCTCGCTCCGTGCCAACGCGGCCTCGAGCTGGTGCCCGCGCTGGTCGCGCAGGACCTGTAGGGTTTGCCGGCGCTCTGCCGTGATCCCGGGCGCCGCAAGCTGGGCGTCGAGGTCGTCGACGGCGCTCTCCAGCGCGGATACGCTTCGGGTCAGGAGCTGGCGCGCGCGATCCCGGTCCCAGGCCACCAGGCCATCGGCGAGCGCGTTGGCGGTGGCCGCAGCGGCCGCCGCCGTCGGCGCGTCGACCGACACGCGAACCACGCTGGAGACGTCCTGGCGCTGCAAGGACACGTGTACGGTGCGCAGGAAGCGCTCGAGCTCGTCCTGCCTCGGCGCGACGCCGTGCAGCCGTGTCAGCGCGTCCCGCGCTACCGGTCCTTCCAGGAGGGCCGTCTGGTACACCCCAGGATCCACCTGAGGCGGGGTCACCAGGCCCAGGTTGCCGTAGCTCGTCCCCGGTGCCGAAGCGAGCAGCGACGCGGTCGCGCGGTAGACGGGCTGCGCCGCGCGGCTCAGCAGGAACGCCGTGGCCCCGGCCAGGACCGCCACGAACACAGCGAAGCGCGCGCCGCGCCACACGAACCCCACAACGTCCCCCAGCCCTACCGCGGGCGGGGCGTCGGCGTTCGGCTGACCCGGGCGCGTGCTCAAGGCGGGCTCCCTCGACTTGCGCCCGTGAGTCTAGCGCATGCGATTTGTGCTGTCAGTGACGCAAATCAGTGCGTCCGGGCGCGCCCGACCGCGCCGCGTGGACGCGAGGATCGGCCGGGCGCAGGAATCTCGGGTACAGACGCACGTTTGAGACGTGCGGAGGTTGCTACGATAGCGTGCAGAAGGGACGTCAACGATGGGGGGACCAGCGACGCCGTCCGGTCTTGCGCACCTCCAGACGGACGGCACCGAAGACGGGCCACACCCGGACAGCCGCCGGGCCCAGCGATCCGCCCCGTCGGCGGATGGCACGCCGGAGGGCGGGCGTGCTTGAGGTCGACCACCGAGACGGCCCGCCGCGCCCCTACCTCGACGAGGTGGCGTCGCACATCCGGCGGCTGGCTGTGGCGGGGCGCGGGGAGGACGTGCGGGGACGCAACCTCCTGGCGTTGCACGTCCTGGAGATGAGCTACGCCCACGGCTGGCTGAGCTATGCGCCGCACCGCGACGTCGGGCGTTGGCTGATCATGCTCCTCGACCTGGTGGGAGCCCGGGTCGGGCTGACCCCGGAGGCGCGCCTCGAGCGCACCGTCGACGCCTTCCTCGAGGACCTTCGGGACACGGGTTTGCGACGGGTCGCCGACGTCACGGAGGCCGCCGTGGTGAGCGGGCTCTCGCGCAGCCTGGCGTGGCCCCGGCTGGCGCTGGAGCCGGTGGCGCCCCGCCTGTCGATCGGGGCCGTGCTGTGGCACGTCGGCTTCCATTCGAGCGCCTACCGTTCCCAGGTGCACTTCGAGAAGCACAGCCAGGGAAAGCTCATTCGCAGGAAGATCGGCAGCACCCTCGACGAGCTCTGGGCGCGGGCGGCGCGCCGGCATCTGAACGGCGCGCCGCCCACGGCACTGTACGTGCTGGCCGCGCTGCCGCCCGCCTTCCCGGTGATCCTCGCCCAGGTCGAGGGCGCGCTGCACCGCGTGGACGAGTCGCTCGAAGGCATGCCGTTCGCCGTCTTCTACGCCCTGGTGACCGACGCGGCCCGGGCGGGCCGGCGCTGGGAGCCCCCCGACCGATTCGTGGAGGGCTGGGCCTACAGCCGGGACGACTTCGAGCGAGCGGTGGGCCGCACGCTGAAGGGCGCCCACAGCCGCAAGCGGCGCTATCGCCGCAGCGTCGCGCTGGCGGAGCTGGGATTGTCGAGCTTCTTCCCCACTACGGTGGCGCTGATCGACGGCTGGCTGGAGGGGTGCGAATGCTCCGAATTGTGGATCGAGCGCCCCGAAGGGGCTCATGCTGGAGGGGAGGCCGGTTGGCTCGAGCTCGCCCGCGCCAACATGGAAGCCATCGAGGACCTGCAGTGGAGGTTCTATGCGTCGGTGAGCGACGGCCTGGATGGCCGTCCGTCCAGGCGCGCCCTATAGGAGGGGCACCGTGACCATCCCCCTGAGCCCTGCGTCCGAGCGCCGAGGTCCGCGCGAAACGCTGCTGGCGCTGACCGCCGTCTACCTTCGCTCCGGCAAGCTCGAGCCGGAAGCGAGGCGCTCGGTGGCACGCCTGGCGGCCCGCGTGCGGGCGCCGGCCCCGCACATCGGCGGCGCGTCTGCGGCGGGCGAGCCCGGCCCCGCCTCCGCTCCGGACGGCAGCGTCGTCGAGACGGCCGCCTCCGCGGCGGCCCCGGAGTGGGGGCCGCTGGCGTGCGCGCTGGCCGCCATGCTGCGCGGCGAGGTCGAGCACACCCTGGGCGTGGTCGGCGACGCTGTTCGGACCGATCGGGTGCCCGAAGCACTCCGGGTCGCGCTGCTCGGGCTCGGCGTGCGGGCGGCGCTGGCGGCCGACCGCCCGGCGCTGGCCGCCCGCTGGCGCGCGGGGCTGCGGCTCCAGAGGCAGCTCGGACCGAAGCGGAAGGAAACCAGGCCGGATCTCGACGAGCGGTTCACGCGTGGACCCTCCGGGCCGCCCCGTAGGGCGTCGGGCGGAGGCGTTCCGGGTGCCGTCCCCGAGGACGCTCGGGACGACGCTGCCTTCGAGCCTGGGTATCCCGGTGCCGACGAGGCCGTGCTGGCGAGCCTGCCGGTCGCCGTGCGCGAGCTCCTCGCGTGCACCCTGGACGAGGGCGGATGGATGGGAGGGCTCGTCCGGCCGGAGCCGCCGCCCCCGGCAGGTGCCGGATCGAACGCTGGGCCATCCGCCGGCTCGGGTGGCGATCCGGACGGCGGTCGGGCCGCCGGTCGCGGTGCCGGTCGTGGCGCCGATCGGGGCGCCGAACCCGGTGCCGATCGGGACGCCGACCGGGACGCCGAGCGCGGCACCGATCCGGGCGTCGATGCTCGCGTGCGCGAGGTTCGCGGAGCCGCCACCCTGCACGTGGTGATGGATGCCTACCACGGGGACGTGGTGAGCGTGCCGGTGCACGTCGAGGTGCTGGCGTGGAAGCCGAGCGAGCTGGTGGACGAGGACGACGATCTGCAGGCCGAGCCCGGGCGCGGGGCGGGCGCCGGGGCCCCAAGCGAGGCCTCGGCGACCGCGTGGGGGGCCGAGATCGGCTGGGAGGCCGAGGGGCTACCGTTGCTCACGGTGCGGGTGGCGGCCGGCGACGAGCTGCCCGAGGCGCCCGACACCGAGGGCTGGCACCTGCGCTTCGTGGGCCGGCTGCGCGCGCTCGATGCCCGCACGTCCGACGGAAGCCTGCTCGAGCTCGCCTGGGAGGATGGCGGTTTCGTGGCCACCTTCCACCCACCGGAGTGGTTGGAGGAGCTCCCCGATGCCCCGCCGGTGGTCGCCACGCGTGTAACGCACGTGGTGCTGGTTCCCGAGTCGGATGTCGGCGACCTCGCGCACGGAGCCGGCCCGAGGACCTGACCCGGCGCGAGGGGCCCCAGCGCGAGCGGCCGTTTCGGCCGGCCTGGTGCCCGCACGAACGCACGGCGGAGTGCGCCTGCACAGCCCGCCATCCGCCCAGCCCGCTCCCGGCGCGGCTGCGGTCCGATCGAGGACAACCGTCCCTTGCCGGTGAGCTTCTTCACACCCATCCTGGACGCGAGGGCCCCGGCCGTGCGGCCGGTGGCTTGACGTCCCCTTCCTCGCAAGGCGGCAGGTGCCGAGCCGACGCGTAACGAAGCCAGACCAGGCCCTCACCGCGCACGATCCTGTCGCGGTCGGCCCCACGCTCAGCCAGGAAGCGAGGTGACGTCGGTGAAGGTGGACGCGCTCAAGATCAAGGAGATCGCCCGCAAGCTCGGTGTGTCCGAGCGGACCGTCGAGGAGTACCTCCTGGATCGCCTGATGATGCAGGAGGACGAGGACGCTCCGCGCGCGCCCTTCTCCGAACGGGCGGATCGACCGGGCGTGGTCGACCGCTTCGGCCAGCCGGTCGACAAGGAGCCGGGCTGAGCCTCTCGTTCCTCGCACGGCTGTCGTCGCGGAGTCGTCTCGATGGGAGCCGAACCAAGGCCTCGCCGTAGGTCGAGGTCGCACGCTGGCGGTTCCGGGAACAGACCCGGGGAAAGGAAGCTGGGTGACGCCGTGAAGGTGGACGCGCTCAAGATCAAGGAGATCGCCCGCAAGCTCGGGGTGTCCGAGCGGACCGTCGAGGAGTACCTGCTCGATCGCCTCACCATGCAGGAGGATGAAGATGTGCTGGGTGCGCCCATCGGCGAGATGACGGGGCGACCGGGGGTCGTCGACCGCTTCGGCAGACCCGTCGACGAGGAGGCCGGCTGAGGCGCCGCAGCTGCGCGATGCCGAGGCAGTGGGCGTCGCTTCGGTCGCGCATGGAGGTGTGAGGTTGGGTCGAGGCCCCGTCCTTCGGAGCCGACGTGAGCCCGGCACGCCGCCCCCCATCGTGGGTGGCGGCATTGTCTTGCCTGGTAGCGGCTAGACAGGGAGCTCGAGTGCGGCTGCCAGGCCCGCGCGCAGACCGGTGGCGGGTGCCCCGATGCCGAGGCGCTCGGCGACCGCGCGCAACTTGGAGATGTCGGCCACGGAGTGGCGGACGTCACCGGGTCGCTCGGGAGCGTGGCGAACCTCGATGGGTCCGAGGAGCTCCCTCAACGTTGCGAGCAGCTCGAGCAGGCTGACCGCGCGGCCGCAGCCGACGTTGTAGCTCTCCAGCTCCTCGCCCAGCGGGTGGTCGGCCGCGACGGCGAGCTGGTCGATCACGTCCCCGACGAAGACGAAGTCCCGGGACTGCTCACCGTCGCCGAAGACGGTGACGGGCTCGCCGACGCGAGCCCGCTGCGCGAAGATGCTGATGACGCCGCTGTAGGGGCTCGACGGATCCTGCCTGGGGCCGTAGACGTTGAAGAAGCGGAACGCCACCCCACGGATGCGTCCGGTGCGGTGGTAGTGCGCCAGGTAGTGCTCGCCTGCCAGCTTGTCGGCGGCATAGGGGGAGAGCGGCCGCTTGGGAGCGGTCTCACGGATCGGGAGCTCGCGCGTGTCGCCGTAGACCGCGGCGCTGCTGGCGTAGACGAAGAGCTGGGTGCCCGCCGCCGATGCCGCCTCGAGCATCATCAGGGTGGCGATCAGATTGGCACGGTGGGCGCGCACGGGCTCGTCGATCGAGGCCTGCACCGATGCCACGGCCGCAAGGTGATAGACGATCCGGCTGCCGTCGACGGAAGCGGCCGCTGCTCGGGGATCGGCCGCGTCGCCCTCGAGCAGGCGTAGCCGCGGATGGTCGATCGGGAGGTTGCTGCGGTGACCGGTGGAGAGATCGTCCAGCACCACCACGTGGTGCCCTGCGGCAAGCAGCCGCTCGACGAGGTGCGAGCCGATGAAGCCGGCACCGCCGGTAACAGTGATGCGCACGCTGCACAACCTCCTCGCTCACGGGCTCCGAAGGCCCGGCGTCGACCTGGCGGGCCGATGCGAGCGGTCCCGCGGGCTCGAGACGGGCGTCCTCAGTGTACGGTGCGACACCCCTCCGGCGAGCCGCAGATGACCGGCGACGAATGCGCGCAGCACGGGCCGGGCCGCGTGCTAGCGTGTCGGGACGAGCGCCCGGGAGGCACCGGCCGGAGGCCACACCGCTGTCCCGGACGGGCCACTGCGGCGGTGGAACGTTCTGTGGGGCGACGGGAGAGGGTCGGATCGTGTGTGGGATCGTGGGCTTGTGGCAGCGACGCCGGGGCGTGGCGGACGGGGTGTCCTCGGTGCGCGCCGGCATGGGCCGCCTCCGCCACCGCGGTCCGGACGACGACGGCATGTTCAGCGGGGACGAGGGCGCGCTCACGCTGGGCCACCGGCGGCTGGCCGTCATCGACACGTCGTCGGCCGGCCATCAGCCCATGGCGAGCGAGGACGGGCGCTTCGTCGTCACCTACAACGGTGAGATCTACAACTATCGGGAGCTGCGGCAGGAGCTCGCCGGTCTGGGCCACACCTTCACCTCCGAGAGCGACACCGAGGTGTTGCTGCAGGGCTACGCCGAGTGGGGGGAAGCGGTGCTGGACCGGCTGGTGGGCATGTTCGCGTTCGCGTTGTGGGACACGTCCCGGCGCCGGCTCTTCCTGGCGCGGGACCGGGCGGGCGAGAAGCCCCTGTACTATGCCGACACGCCGGCGCTGTTCGCGTTCGCTTCGGAGCTCCAGGCGCTGGCGGCCGTACCGTCCATCGACCGCTCCATCGACCTCGACGCCGTCGCGCTCTTCCTGGAGCACCAGTACGTGCCTGCACCGCACAGCATCTTCGCCGGCGTGCGCAAGCTTCCGCCCGGCCATGCGCTGGTCGTCGGCGGCGAGGGCATGCGGCTGTGGCGCTACTGGAACCCGCTGAAGGCGGCGTGCGAGCCGCCGTCGACGGTCACCGAGGGGGAGGCGCTCGAGCAGCTCGAGGCGCTGCTGACGCGCGCGGTGCGGCAGCAGATGATCGCCGATGTCCCGCTGGGTGCGTTCCTGTCGGGCGGCATCGATTCGAGCGCGGTGGTGGCCGTGATGCGGGAGGTCGCCTCGGGTCCGGTGCGCACCTTCACCATCGGTTTCGAGGACCCGCGCTTCGACGAGGCCCCGCACGCGGCCCGCGTCGCCGAGCTCCTGGGGACGGAGCACACCTGCGAGGTGTTGACGGAGCGGGACGCGTTGGAGCTGGTCCCGACGCTGCCGGATCTGTACGGGGAGCCCTTCGCCGACCCGTCGGCGCTTCCCACCCGGCTCGTGGCGGAGGTGGCGCGCCGCCACGTGACGGTGAGCCTCTCCGGGGACGGCGGGGACGAGCTGTTCGGCGGCTATACGCGCTACCACTCCTTCCAACGGGCGGCCTCGCTCGGGCGGCTCGCGGGCCCGCTGCCAAGGCTGGCCGCAAGGCCGCTGTCGCGCTTCGGCGGTCGAGTCGGGGCGGTGTCCGAGGCGTTGTTGGCGGGTCGCCCCTCCGACCCCTACCACCCCTTCGTGGGCGTGTTCCGGGCGCCCGAGGTCGAGCGTCTGACGGGACGGCGGCAGCCGCTCTCCGAGAACTACGAGCTCGCCTGGACGGCGACGCGCCGCTTTCCTCCGGTCCGCCGGGCGATGGTCACCGACCTGCTCACCTACCTGCCCGACGCGGTCCTGGCCAAGGTCGACCGGGCTGCCATGGCGAGTTCGCTGGAGACGCGCGCGCCGCTGCTCGACCACCGGCTCATGGAGTGGGCGTTGCGCCTGCCGGGACCGCTGGTGGAGGGCAAGCACCTGCTGAAGGCGTTCGCCTATCGTAGGCTCCCGCGCGAGGTGATGGAGCGCCCCAAGACGGGCTTCGGGGTGCCGCTGGCCTCGTGGCTCCGGACCGACCTCGCCGACATGCTGCACGACTTGCTGCAACCGTCGAGGCTCGAGCCGTTCGGGATCGGCAACGCGCGCTTCGTGCAGGACCTCGTGCGCGACCACCTGTCCGGACGCCGGGACCGGTCCACGCGGCTGTGGGCCCTGATGATGCTCGGTCAGTGGGGTAGCCGGCAGTCGAGCGGCTAGCCCGCGGCCGCCGGGAGAGACCCTGGACGGCCCGTTGGTCACGCGCGTCGCTGCGGTTGGGTGCTACAGTTCCGACGATGCTCGATGATCCCAGGCATGTCTCGCGGCGGACCTTCCTGCGCATGGCGGGGGTCACGGCCGTGGCGGCCGGGGGTCTGGGCTTCGAAACGGTGCGCGAGGCCTTCGCCTTCCAGGTCCGGCACGAGCGAAGGGCGCTGGCCGGGCTCCGCTCTCCGTTGCGTGCGGCGATCCTCGCCGACCTCCACATCGGGCCCTACCTGCACCAGGGTCACCTCGAGGCCTGGGTGCGAGCAGCGGCCGCGGTATCGGCCGACGTGATCCTGGTCGTAGGCGACCTCGTCGACCACTGGTACCGAGGCGACCTCAGCGAGTTCCGACGGCTTCTGCCCGAGCTCCGTGCTCCCCTGGGCGAGTACGTGGTGGCCGGCAACCATGATCGGGCCCGCTACCCCGATCTCGGGCCGTGGCGCCGGATGCTCGACGACGTGCGCTACCGCCTGTTGCTCAACGACGGGCTGTGGTTGCGCGAGGACGTCTACCTGGCCGGCGTCGACGATCTACTGCAGGGGGCGCCCGACCCGGCGCGCGCCCTGGCGGGTGCCGGTGCGTCGCCTAGGGGCCGGGCGGCCAGCGTGCTGATGAGCCACAATCCCGATCTCATCCCCGATCTCGGGAGCTTCTCGGGTCTGGTGCTGAGCGGCCACACCCACGGGGGGCAGGTCTGCATCCCAGGGATCGGTCCGGTGGTCACCTCGTCGGCCTACGGCACCCGCTTCGTGGCGGGATGGGTGCGTGCCCCCATGCCCGCCTTCGTCACGCGCGGACTGGGTGTCACCCTGGTGCCGATGCGCCTGGCATGCCCGGCCGAGCTGGTGGTGATGGATCTCGTGCCGGCATAGGCCTCGTCGGCGGCGTCGGCCGTCGCCGGCGGGCGCGGCCGTGACGGCTCCGCAGGTCGTGCAGCAGCGGCGTGGTACGGTTCCAGCAGCGCACCGACCCGGTGCGTCGGTTGCTCTCATGGACAAGCATCTCTTCGTCGTGCACTGCGTCGACACCGAGGGTCCCCTGTACGAGTCGCTCGACGCCACCTTCGAGCGCCTCGAGGCGATCACCGGGCGACGTCTCCCCGCCAGCACGGACACGCTCGAGAAGCTGCGGGCCGGGAGCATCGATCTCGGGGGCCGCGAAGCGGTCGTGCAGCGCGTGGTGGCCAGCCAGCTCCTCGACTACAACGACACCTGGGACCGTGTCGATGCCATGCTCGACGAGCTTCTCTCGCCCGACTTCCGACTGCGCCACGCCGATGGCGACGGGGGCCCCTGGCGCTTCAGCTGGTTCGTCGTCGACCACGTAGGCTTCGACGTCAACCCACGACGCCGCGACATGGGCTTCCACAACATCCTCGACCACTACCTGCGGGTGCTGCGCCGGACGGGCTCGCAGGACGACGAGGTGCACTGGCACTTCCACCCGCCGTCCGTCTCGGGCGAGGGACACCGCAACGCAACCTTCTACCTGCGCTCGTCGCTGGTGTTCGAGACGCTGGCCCGGCGGGCGATCGACCGCGGGCGATTCCCGGTCGCCTACCGGCCGGGGTTCCACGTCGAGCGGCCGGACAGCCACTGGCTGCTCGAGCAGTTCGTGCCGTTCGACTTCGGCAATCAGGCCGTGCCCGAGGCCGGCGACGTGGAGGCTCAGGACGACCTCGCCCGTGGACGCTTCGGCGACTGGCGCCGCGCCCCGCACGACTGGTCGCCGTATCATCCGCACCACGACGACTACCAGGTGCCCGGCAGCTGCCGCCGTACCGTGTTCCGTTGCCTCAACGTGGGCACGCGCCTGCGCCTGCTCGACGAGGACGAGGTCCGCCGCGCCTTCGCCCGCGCCGACCGTGAGGGGCCGACGGTGCTCGCCTTCACCGACCACGACTTCCGCGACATGCGGAACGACGTCGCCGGGGTGCACGCGCTGCTGCGGCGGGTGGCCGGCGACTTCCCGGAGGTTCGCTGGCGCCACGCCGGAGCGGTGGAGGCTGCGCGCGCCGCGCTCGGGCTGGAGGTGCGCGAGCCCCTGCGGCTGGAGGCGCGCTTCGAGCGGTTGGCGGGCGGCGTCCGCATGGAGGTCGAGGCCAACCACGACACCTTCGGTCCGCAGCCCTTCCTGGCCGTGAAGACGCACGATCAGCGCTACGCGACCGACAACTTCGACATCCAGGAGCCGTTCAGGCGGTGGAGCTACGTCTTCGACGAGCAGACCTTCCGGCCCGCCTCGCTGGAGCGCATCGGCGTCGCCGCGGCCGACGACGCCGGTACGAGCGCCGTGGCGCGCTTCGACGCGCGGTTCGAACCCGTCACGCGCGACGAGACCTGAGGAGGACGATGTGCGCAGGCGGCTTACGCCTGTGCGTCCGTTGCGGCGCCACCCTCCTCGAGCGGCTCCAGCAGGCCGGCCGCGGCGCAGCGCTGGGCGGCGTCGACCAGCGCCTCGAGAGGCAGGCCGCTGCGCTCGGCGATGGCGAGCAGATCGTGATCGCCGTCCGAAAGGTTGAGCAGCCAGAAGATGGCGTCGGCGGCGCCGACGTTCTTCGCGGCCAGGGTCAGGTTCGGGTAGAGGCCGCGCCGACCGAGCTGTGGTTCGCCGAACGGCGTCAGGTTGCGGTAGCGCGCCCCGCCCACGTCGACGGCCCGGCAGAGTGCCTCGGCCGCATCGATGGAGCCTTGCAGGGCGTCGAAGTCGATCAGCGAGCGGTCGTCGTCGGACGTGTGGTACTCCGGGTACTCGCCGTACATCGTGCGCATCAGGCTGCCCACCGGCAGGTCGAAGCCGGGGGAGGCGTACTGGCGCTCATCGCTTCCGGTGGGCGTGAAGGCACGCCAGCGCACCGGGCCGAACGCCGGCAGGACCTGCTCGGCCGCGCGGTCGGTGAGGCTGCCGTGGCGGCGCGTGCGCTTGTAGGTGAGCGCACCGCCGTCGCCCGCGCAGGTCAGGACCAGCCCCGCGCGTACCCGGCGCCGCAGGTGCTCGCCGCGGAGCGCCAGGAAGGCGATCGCGCCGATGGTCTCGGGGAGGAACGCGAAGCGGTAGCTCAGGCGGCGGCGCGGCCAGGCCGCGAGCCGGCCGTACAGGAAGGCGGCCACCAGGGGACCGGACAGCTCGTTGTTGGCGAGCGAGGGATGACAGGTGTTGGCCGAGAGCAGCACTTCCTCGTCGGTGTCGCCCGGCAGCACCGCCTCCGACAGCGTCATCGAGCCCTGAACCAGCTCGGTGTCGACCACCACGCGGTAGTCGCCGGAAGCCAGGACGCGGCGCTGCCGGTCGGGCAGGCAGAAGCCCCAGCGAGGCGCGTAGTAGCTGGTGACGTAGGGGATGGCGTCGGGTCGATCGGGAAGCGAGTAGAGGTGGTCGTCGAGCTCCTCTCGCGACACCGTCCCCGTGAAGGGCACGGAGTAGCCGACGAGGTGAAGGTTGTTTCGGTGGACGTCCAGGATGCGCTCGCCGTCCGGCGCCTCCACGTAGGCCTGCCGCACCACCCACTCGGGTGGCACCGTCCAGTCGAACACCTTTCGGCCGCTGGGCACCTCGTGTCGCTGCAAGGGCAGCCGTTCGGCCAGGATGTCGTGGGTGGCGCGAACGCCTTCGCCGGTCAGGCTGCGCGGCAGTGGCCACAGACGATCGAAGACGGCTTCCAGCTCGGCGCGCTCGCGAGCACGGGCGGCGTGCACGGCCGCTGGCGTCCCGAAGGGCGGCGCCGTCACCGGGTGGCGCGCTGCACCACCGCCGCCACGGTCTCGCCCACCGCGTGCAGGCTCTCCTCCGAGAGCCGCGGGTGCACCTGGAACATGAGGGCGGTGTCCCCCAGCTCCCGGGCGACCGGGAGACGCTCGCGCGGGCCGAGGCTGGCATTCGCGAAGGCCTTCTCGCGGTAGATCTCGCTGCAGCTCCCCACCATCACCGGCGTGCCCAACGACGCCAGCTCGTCCTGGATGCGCTCGCGCGTCCATCCGGACTTCAGCGCCTCCGGCACGACATAGCCGTACATGCGGTAGTAGGCGTGGCGGACGTCGTCAGCGGGCCTGGGGACGCGCAGTCCGTCGAGCTGCCCCAGGTGCGCGTAGAGGATGTCGGCGTTGCGGTTGCGCAGGGCCACCCAGTGCTCGAGCTTGCCGAGCTGCAGCCTCCCCACCACGGCCTGGATCTCCGTCATGCGCCAGTTGGTGCCGAACGACTCGTGGAGCCAGCGGTACCCCGGCGGGTGCTCGCGCTCGTAGACCGCCTCGTAGCTCTTGCCGTGGTCCTTGTAGGCCCATGCCGTGCGCCAGGCGTCCTCGCCGTCGAGCACCAGCATCCCACCCTCGCCGCTGGTGGTGATGATCTTGTCCTGGCAGAACGAGAACGCCGCCATGTCGCCGAAGGAGCCTACCGGCCGACCCTGGTAGAGCGCTCCGTGGGCCTGCGCGCAGTCCTCCAGGACCGGGATGTCGTGGTGGCGGCCGATCTCCATCAGGCGATCCATGGCCGCCGGCCAGCCACCCAGGTGGACCGGCACGATCGCGCGGGTGCGAGGCGTGATGGCCGCTTCGACGGCGTCGGGGTCGAGGTTGCCGGAGTCGCGGTCGACGTCGGCCAGGACCGGGGTAGCTCCGCGCATGACGGCCGCCGAGGCCGACGCGATGAAGGTCCGCGGCGTGGTGATGACCTCGTCGCCCTCACGCACCCCGAGGGCCATCAGGCCCAGCTCGAGGGCCAGGGTGCCGTTGGCGACCGCGACGGCGTGGGCCCTTCCGGTGGCAGCGGCGTACTCCCGCTCGAAAG
Source organism: uncultured bacterium (assembly GCA_964536935.1). Taxonomy (GTDB): domain Bacteria; phylum Deinococcota; class Deinococci; order Deinococcales; family Trueperaceae; genus JASBRS01. The sequence continues at coordinate 18,438 of CAZIBD010000013.1, forward strand.
CGCGCCCGTGATCGCCCGTCCAGTAGTTCACCTTGCCGCTGCGCAGCACCTCGGCGGCCGCGGCCACCTCATCCTCTTCGTAGTGCGGCCAGGGCGCCAGTTCGTGTGCCGCGTGCGAGACAGGTCCGGTGGATGGCATGCCGCCTCAGCTTTCTCCGGCGTCCCGGGGCGGCGGGCCCCAGTACTCGGCGGTAGTGGTGTACCCATCGGGGTTGATCCCGCGCCGAAGGACCACCTCGCGTACGGTGGCCGCGAGGATGCGCAGGTCGAGGGCGAAGCTCAGCTGGTCCACGTACTCCACATCGTAGGCGAACTTCTCGGTGTAGCTGATGCCGTTGCGCCCGCGCACCTGCGCCAGGCCGGTGATGCCGGGCTTCACCTCGTGGCGGCGGTACTCCTCGGGCGTGTAGAGCGGTAGGTAGTGCATCAGCATCGGTCGGGGCCCAACCAGGCTCATGTCGCCGCGCACCACGTTGAGAAGCTCGGGGAGCTCGTCCAGGCTGGTCGCCCGCAGCCACGCGCCCACGCGCGTGAGGCGCTTCTCGTCGGGCAGGGGACGGCCGTCGGCGTCGGCACTGTTCCGCATGGATCGGAACTTGTAGATCGTGAACGGCTCCCCGTTGCGCCCCGGGCGCCGCTGCCTGAACAACACCGGACGACCGTGCGCTACCAGCGTCACCAGTGCCACGGCCAGCAGTACCGGTGACAGCACGATCAGCGCGAAGGTCGCCACGGACACGTCCAGGATGCGTTTGCCCAGCTTCTGATAGCCCCAGATGGTCATCGCCTCGATTCGACGTAGGTGCGGTCGCCGGCGGCTCCGAGGGGGTGCCGATGTCGCCGGACCTACGCTAGCGCGGTCGCCGACTCGTTTCGGTGACGAAGGTCAGCTTCGCGGGGGCGGTCCCGAGTCGAGGGTTCGCCCGGCGCGGGCGTCGGCGGGCTCCCGGCGCGCCCCGCGACGCCGTCGCGCAACCGCCTCCAGCAACACATCCTCGAGCAGTGCCGCCAGCTTGTCACGCGCGAACTTCTCTTCGGCCAGGAGGCGGGCCTCGCGGCCGGTGCGCGTCGCCCAGCCGGGTGTTGCCAGGGCCGAGACCAGCATCGCCGCCGCTGCCGGCGCGTCCGTTGCCGGCAGCACCAGACCCGCGCCCGACGTACGGAGGAGCTCGGCCTGCCAGCCCTCGTGGTTGATGGCGAAAGCGGTGCCGGATGACAGCCCGTCGAAGAACTTGTTGGCGGAGTTGTCCCACAGCGCGGGCACGTCGACGACGAGCGAGGTGGCTACGTCGGCGGCAGCCAGCACCCGGGCGACCTCCGACTTGGGCACGAAGCCTGCCATGAAGAGGTTGCGGTCGAGCACGCCCAGCTGGCGCGCCAGGGCCTCGACCGACGCGCGTTCCCGTCCATCGCCCACGATGAGGAAGCGGATCTCGGGGTTGAGGCGGGCGCACTCCGCGGCCACCCGCACCAGGTACCCCACGCCGTTGACCTTGCCGAGCGTCCCGGTGTACACGACCAGCTTGCGGTCGCCGAGCCAGGGCCGCTCCGCCCGGAAGCGCCTAGCCGCCTCGGGGTCGGGGCGGAACAGCTCCAGGTCGGAACCGTTGGGGATGATGGTGACGCGTCCGCGCGCCGCGCCGTTGCGCACCACGCCGCTGGCCATGCCCGGCGAGGAGGCGATGACGGAGGCGGCGTTGCGGTACGCGAAGCGTTCGAGGCGCCGGGCCGCCCAGATCAGTGCAGGGTGGCGCAGGATGCCCATCGCGATGGGAACATCGGGCCACAGATCGCGCACCTCGAACACCATGGGCGCCCGCGAGCGCCAGGCGGCAAAGGCGCCAGGCAGTGCGATCGTGAGGGGCGTGCTGCTTGCGAGCACCACGTCGCCGCGCAGCTCGGCGGCGTGCCGAGCGCTGCGCACAGCGAACGACACGAACGCACGGATACGGCGCCAGAAGGACATGCTGTTGTGGTACGGCACCGGCAGCCAGTGCACCCGGATGCCCGCTTCCTCGCTGACACGCCATCCGCGGCGCCAGTCGGGCTCCGGATCGGTGGCCGTCGTGATCATGTCGACGCGGTGGCCCGCGTGCACCAGTCGACGTGCCTGCTCGTAGGAGCGCGTGATGCCGCCGTCCGCGGGGGTCCGGAAGTACTGGTCGAAGTAGACGATGTGCATGGGGCTCCTCAGGGGGATGTCAGGACGTCGCGGTGGCCGGCCGGCTGGGTTCGGCCACCGTTCCGCTGAGATGGTCGTCGAAGGCCCGGAGCCACAGCTCCAGCGCGAGGGGATTGAAGACGTCCTTGAACCATATCGTGCCGCCGGTGCGCGGCTGACGACGGAACGCCTCATACGTGCGCATCAGCTCGGCGCGATCGACCAACCCGTACCGGACCATGCGGGCGTCCTCTCCGAACAGGGCGAGGACCTCGCTGCGAAGCTCGTTCTTGAGCCACTCCCCTCCGGGGTTCTCGAAGCCGCGCTTGTCGCGCCGCCACAGCGCGCGGTCGGGCACCAGGCCGTCCATCGCGTGGCGGAAGATCCACTTCGACCAGCCCGACCGCAGCTTCAAGTCGGTGGCCAGCGGCACCAGGAGCTCGACCAGCCGGTGATCCATGAACGGCAAGCGTACTTCGCGCGACCAGGCCATCGACATCCGGTCCTCGTAATGGAGGAGCTGCGGCACGGATAGAACCCCGACGTCGAGAGCCTGGCGCTCCTGGACCGTCATGCCGCGCGGAAGCCCGAGCCTGACGGGCGCCTGTCCAGCCAGGGCGGGACCGCGCACGTCCGGGCGCGGGGGTAGCAAGCGGGAGGGTAGGTAGCGTCGTCCCTCGGCCAACGAGAACTGCGTCACCACGCTCCGGTTCGCCGTGAATCCCGCCAGGGTCGTCGCGGCGCTGACGAGCCGGCGATCGTGCAGGAGCTGTTGCAGGTGGAAACCGAGGTACTTGCGGTAGCCGCACAGCAACTCGTCGGCTCCCTGGCCGCTCAGAATGACGGTCACGCCGCGCTCCGCGGCGGCCTTCATCAGCAGGTAATGGGCCACGCTGGTGAAGCTCCCGAGTGGCTCGTCGTGGTGCCATGTCGCCCTATGCAGGAGGTCGATGGCCTCCTGCGGCGTGAACGCGAGGTCGACGCGGCCGACGACGTGGCCGAGGTCGGCGGCGACACGGGCGGCGAACGCCGACTCGTCGGTCGCGTCGTCGCTCCCGGCCGTGAGGAGGTGGAGATCGGCCCCCGGTCCCAGCAGCCGGCCCGCCGTCGCGGCGATGGCGCTGGAGTCGACGCCTCCCGATAGCAGGATGCCCACCGGCACGTCGCTGCGCAGGCGCAAGCGCACCGCGTCCTCGAAGAGCGCGCGCAGCTCCTCGGCGATCTCGGCTGGAGAGCGGTCGTGTACGCCTGGGACGGGGTCCAGGGGCACCTTCCAGTAGCTTCGCGGGGCCGTCCTCAGGACGTCGTCGGTGAGATCGATCTCGAGCAGGCTGCCCGCGGGTAGCGACTCCACGCCGGCGAACATGGTGCGGGGCGAGGCGTCGAGCAGGGACTGGTCCAGGTAGGCGGAGATGGCTGCGGGGTCCAGCTCGAAGCGGCGGCCCGAGAGCCAGAGCAAGGTCTTGATCTCCGACGCGAAGACCAGTCCCCTGCTGCTCGCCACATGGTAGAGGGGCTTGATCCCCACGCGGTCGCGGCTCAGGAGCAGGCGGCGCCCCGGCCGGTCGTACCAGGCGAAGGCCCACATGCCGTTGAGCCGCTCGAGCGCGGCGGCGCCCCACACCCGCAACGCCGCCAGCAACACCTCGGTATCCGAACGCGTGCTGAAGCGCTGGCCGGAAGTTTCGAGCTCCTGGCGCAGCTCGAGGTAGTTGTAGATCTCGCCGTTGAACACCAGCGCGCTGCCGTCGTCCGCCAGCATGGGCTGCGCGGCAGCGTCGCTCAGATCGATGACCGCGAGCCGCTGGTGACTGAACGCAAGCTGCCACGGGCCCGTCTCGAAGCTCCGCTGACCGCGGCCGTCGGGGCCGCGGTGCCCCTGCAGACGGTGGACGGTGTCGAGGGGAGGCATGGCGGTGCCGCCCGGACGCAGCACGCCTGCGATGCCACACATCAGGCGGCCTCCTTCGAACGGGACGCGACCGTAGGAGCTCCCGGTGACGTAGGCGGCGCGCCGCCGTCGGTCACGGCCGCGCTCCAGCGCCGCACGTACTCGCCGGTCGTGCGGCGAAGGTCGAAGTGCTCCAGCAGGAAGGCATGGGCACGCGTGCGTACGGCCCGCATCGTATCGGGCCGCTCCAGCAGCTGCAGGGCAGCCCGTGCGGCGGCGTCCGGGTCGCCCTTGGGCACGACGCGCCCGTACTCGGGCCCGACGATGAGCTCGTCGATCCCGGTCGTGTCGCTGACCACACAAGCGGCACCGCACCCCATGGCTTCCTTCACGACGTTCGGGAGGCGATCGGTCGGATCGCGGCTGAGGAAGAGCAGCAGCTCCGCTCGCGTCAGCGACTCGAAGATGCGGTCGTGCGCGACGTGGCCCCGGAAGCTCACCGCGCCCTGGATGCCGAGATCGCCGGCGATGCCGGTCAGGCGCTCGACGTCGGGGCCGTCGCCGAAGACCTCGAGGGTCGCATCGGGAAGCCGCTCGCGGATCTGGGCGAAGGCGCGGAGCACGTCGTCGACGCCCTTGCTCGCAACCAGCCGGGCGGCGGTGACGATCCGGCCCGGTACCCGGTCGGCGTCGAGCGGTCGCTTCGGCAGGCGCGACAGGGCGACGCCGTTGTAGATCACGGCGACCCGCTCCCGGGACACGCCGACGCGTTCGATCAGCACCGGCACGTTGCACTCGCCGTGCGTTCGCACGAAGCAGGCGGCGGATGCCACGGGTGCCGTCAAGGGATAGCGAGCCTCCAGGTCGTACGCTCCGAGGGACATGCTGACGACGGTACCCGGTAGGTAGCGCTGCACCAGGTGACCGATCAGCGCCGGGTAGTGACCCCAGTACACGTGGACCACGTGCGGGGGCTGGCGCTCGAGCCGGGCGAACACCTCGAAGGCGCGGGGCAGGAGCGTCAATGTCTTGAGCAGCTCGCGTGGTCGACCGGCCAGCCTGGGTAGCAGCCAGGCGGTGACGGTGAGGCTGCGCCGGGGCCGGGCGAGCATGACGCCGGCGCCACGTAGGCTGGCGCCGAGGCCGTTGTAGGTACAGGGGACACCGTCCAGCTCACGTTCCGAGGCCAGGCGCGCCTCTTCGCCGTTGCGCGGTCGCATGGAGTGCACGGTGATGTCCACGCCCATACGGCGCAGCTCGCGCACGTCCTGGGAGGCGAAGGTCTCGCTCCGCGCCGGGAACAGCATCGTCACGTAGGCGACCCGGAGGTCGCCGGACTGCTGCGGCTGGGAGTCAGGCGGCACGGGCATGGAGGGGCCGGGCGAGCAAGACGTCGAGGTAGCGGTCGACCACCGCGCCGGGCGCATGGCGCTCGGCGGCGGCTTGGAGGACCTGGGGCGGAGGGTGCGCGCCTGCCAGCGTCGAGGCGAGGCCGTCGGCAAGGGCGGAGGCGTCCCCTACCGGCACCAGCGCACCGAGGCGGCCCTGTTCCAGGATCTCTGCAGGGCCGGTGGGGCAGTCGGTGGCGACCACCGGCCGGCCCAGCGCCATCGCCTCCAGCAGGACGTTGGGCATCCCCTCGAAGCGCGACGACAGGGCCACCACCGCGGCCCCACGGAACCAGGGGTACGGGTTCGCCTGAAAGCCGGGAAACGCCACCTCATCCACGATCCCGAGCCGGCCCGCCTCCGCCTCCAGTTCGGCGCGATCGGAGCCGTCGCCGAGGATGACCAGGCGGGCGGCTTGCCGACGGCGGAGCAGCGCGAAGGCACGCAACAGCGTCGGGAAGTCCTTCTGCCGGGTGAGCCGGCCGGCCGCCACGATCACGGGGATCGGCTGCCGAAACCAGGGTTGAGCGAGGGGCTCCTGGGCGCGGCTCCGGATGTCGTCGACCGGAACCGGGTTGGGGATGACCACCAGGCGCTGCGGGTCGAGGTCCTTCGCCGCCACCAGCGATGCCTTGAGGGCGTGCGCCACGGCGACGACGGCGTCGGCGCGGCGGTAACCGGAGGCCAGAAGGCGGTCGACGATGCGGTCGCGGAACGAGTCGAGGTCGCGGGCGGCAGGATCGGCCGCCTCGCGCAGCACGATACGTGTGGGCGCGCCGGCCAGCGCGCGCGCCCACACGGCGACCAGATTGGCGTGGTCCAGGGTGGCCAGGAGCGCCTCGGGACGTTCGCGCCGGAGATAGCCGGCGAGCCTGGGCAGCGCCGCCAGCACGCCGCGCCCGCCGAGCTCGAGGAGCCGGACGCTGGGCGGCACGCGCTCCAGCCAGGCCCCGGTGGCGCGCGCCACGAGCAGGTCGACCGAGGCCACCCGCTCCGCGAATGCCCCCGAAAGCACGACCATCATGCGCTCGGCGCCGCCACCGTCCAGCGTGGGCACGAACAGCGCCAGCCGGGTCGGTGGTCTAGCGGCCATATCCCACCCCGGCGAGCCAGGGCGTACCCGGAGACCGTAGGAGCACGGCACGGTCCAGCGTGGCGAGCGAGAGCAGGAACCATGTCAGCCGTTCGTACTGCCAGTTGGCGGGGAGAAGGGCCAGCACGAGCACCAGCAACACGACCAGGTAGAGCCGGGTGATCCGTGGGTCGTCGGTGGGGTCGCGCAGCCGACGCAGGCCGTGCACGATGTGCGGCCATGCCGCCGTCGCCATGGCGACGAGGAACAGTGCGAGGCCTAGCGGACCGAGCTCCACGAGCAGAGCCAGGAAGGTGTTGTGCGAGGCGCTGGGGTAGCCGAGTGTCCTTGTCACGGCAGCCCCGAAGTTTCCGATGCCCGCCCCCATGGCGGGATGGTACAGCCAGGCGGCCAGGCCGGCCTTCCATACCTTGCCGCGACCGCTGAAGTTGGCCGTCGCCACCTGCTGACCGACGTCCGTGAATCGGGTGAGGGTGTCCTTCGGTAGCCAGTTCGCGGCTAGCACCACCACCAGCACCAGGCCCGCTGCCACGGCCACCTTGCCGACGGTGCGGATTCGCACGATCAGCAGGAGGCCGACGAGCAGGCCCGTACCGCCCACGATGAGACCTTCGCGCGAACCGGTGAAGGCGATACCGATCACGCAGGCCGGCACCAGTAACGCCCACAGCCAGCGCACCGCGATGCGGCCGTATACGGCCGCATCGAGCGCGATCGGGATGGCGATGGCGATGCCGAGCGCGGTGTAGTTGGCGTTGGCGCCGAACGCAGAGTAGCGGCCGGCGTCGATGGTGGCATGGTTGGTGAGGAAGTGCACGACCACCGTGCCCACGGTCACCCACACGCCCAGCAGGTAGGCGATGCGGAGCCGGGCGGCCATCTCCGGCGTCACGAAGAACTGCCAGATCAGCCATGCCATGATCCAGAGCTGCACGTAGGTCGTGGCCGACACCAGGGCCTGGGCGCGGTCGAGCGCCCACACCACGCTGGTACACGCCGCCAGTACGAACAGCAGCATGATCACGAGGAACGCGCTCAGCTTCCGCAGACGCACCCGGCCCCCAGCGATCAGCGCCAGGAACGCCGATCCGGCGGCCAGCATCCCCAGCGCACGCCCCAGGCTCCCGATGCCGGGTACCTCGATGGCCTGCTCGAACGGCAGCGTGAAGACCAGGATGAGTAGGACGAGGCGGGTCACCGACGCCATGGGGTCACTATAGGTAGCGCGCGTGAGGGGTAACGTGCAGGCAGCACAGGGGCGTCATGCCGTCGCAGGTGCCGGCGGGAGCCGGCGCGCGGTGGCGTCGTAGGCGGCGAGCATGGCCGCGATGTGGCGCTCGGGGGCGTGCTGGCTGCGGACACGCAGGTACGCGGCCTCGACCAGCCGTGCGGTGGTGTCGGGCTCGGACAGAATCCGGGCCACGGCGCGTCGAAATCCGGGGAAGTCGTCGTGGGCGACGAGCAGTCCCGTCACCTGGTCCTCGATGAGGTCGGTGACGGCTCCTACGTCGGTGGCGACCACCGGCACCCGGCACGCGGCAGCTTCCGCCATCACCAAGGGCTGAACCTCGCCGTCGACATCGGAGGAGAGGATGAGCACGTCGAAGGTCGGCATGAGGGCGTCGATGTCGTCCCTGGGGCCGAGAAGTCGGACGGGGGCTCCGGTCGCCTGCACCTCGTCCAGCAGGCGCTTGCGATAGCTCCCATCGTCCATGTCGCCGCCGGCCATGAGCACCAACGGGTCGGTCTCCGACCCCTCGGCCAGCTCGGCGGCGATGCGGACAGCCCACTCGGGGCGCTTCCTCGCCATCAGGTTGCCGACGTAGCCGATGAGCGGCCGCTGCGTGGGCAGCCCCAGCGCCCTCCTGGCAGCCGCCTTGTCCGGCGCCGGCCGGAAGCGCGTTACGTCGATGGAGTAGGGCACGATCGAGGCCTCTGGCTTCCGCCGGATCCGCTCGAAGCGCTCCCGTATGCGCGGAGTCGGGAGCGCGAGGTGGTGCGGCAGGCGCACCACGAGGGGGTCGAAGCGATGGCCGCGGAAGTTGTGGACGTACCATAGCAGGCGCTTGCCTGTGAGGCGCGCGGCCGCTGCCGCGGGTATCAGGCTGGCCTCGTCCGACACCTGGATCACGTCGGGTCGCAGGCGCCTCGCTAGCACCGCGGTCTGGAACGCCGTGGAGGCCAGGGCGTCCACGGCGTAGCGGTGACGCCCCGCCCGGAGTCGAGCCTGGGCGGCAGGCGACAGGCGCAGGGGGTGCACGCGGATGCCTTCCTGCCGGAAGAGGTCGGCGACCCTGCCTTCCGGCGGCGTGAGCACCTCGAGCCGCCAGCTCGGCGACGGCACGGAGTGCAGGGCGGCGGCGAAGCGTGCGGTCACCATCGTCGAGCCCCCGACGTTGGCCTCGGTGACGACGAAGAGTGCCAGGCGCTGTGTCATCGGGCGCTTCTTCCGAGCCGACGCAGAAGTGAGCCTACCGGTCGCCTTGGGTCGAGTACGGCGGCGCGGAACACCTCCGGCTCGCGCCCGCGAAGAGCGCGGAGGTAGCGGGCGGCGGTTCCGAGTTGCAGGGTCTTCACGTGATCGGCCACGTAGGCGTATGCGAAGTTCGCCTTGCAACGATGTCGCCAGGCGTCGAGTTCGGGCCGGGAGAGCGTACCGCAGGCGAGCGCCTGTTCGTAGACGGCGTCGACCACGTCGAAGCCCTCGAAGCAGTGGTCGAGGTCGTCGCGCAGGTGACTGGCGTTGCCGTCGTGGATACGCCATGCTCCGACGACGTGCTCGAGCACCACCACCTGGCGGCCGAGCACCAGCCGCAAGAACGACTCGGCGTCGCTCGACAGCAGGTCCGTGCGGTAGAAGTCGATGGCGCGGGCCTCGTCGCGCCGAAACAGGGCGGCCAGGTGAGGGATCCGCAGGCCGTCCGCGAAGCCGCTCATGATGGTCTCGCCAGGGACGACGGTGGGTAGGGTCAGGGGCCGGCGCTGCACGAAGCTGCGGCCCTCGGCCTCCAGGTAGGTCTGCTGCAACCCGATGGCGAGGACGCGATCGGCATCCTCCTCGAGCATCGCCACGGCGTCGCGAAGGAAGGTCGAGCCCAACAGCCAGTCGTCGCCGTCCAGGTTCAGCACGTAACGGCCCCGTGCGTCGTGGTAGAGCGTCCGGCGGTAGTTGGGGACGCGGCCGAGCCGGTCGTCCCTGCGCAGGTAGCGCAGACGAGGGTCGCGAATGTAGGGGCGTACCGCGGCCGCGGTCGCGTCCGTGCTGGCGTCGTCCGCAACGATCACCTCGAGGGATTCGTAGGGCTCTGCCAGCGCGCTCGCGACGGCGCGGGCGATGGTGCGCTCGCCGTTGTAGACCGGCACCATGATGGTCACCAGGGGCGTCACGTCGAACCTGGCTCTGCCGGGGCGTGGTCGCTCGCGCGCCTGGCTCTGCCGAAGGTCGTGCGCCAGGCCTTCGGCCATGCCGGGTCGGTGCGCGCGTAGCGTTGACGGTAGGCGTCGACGACCCGTCGGCGGACGGGGTCGGACCACCAGACGTCGAGATCGGGCAGGATGCGCGCCAACTGCGCGGCGGCGCTCTCGGGGGTGCGGTGCAGGACGCCCACGTCGGCAAGGCGCTCTTCCCAGGCACGGTGCTCGGCGTTGGTGGGGAACAGGGTGGGGTCCCAGAACAGGATGGTGGGCACGTCCATGGCGACGGCCTGGAGGTAGGTGGTGTTCAGGTTGTCGCACAGGAAGCAGGAAGCGCCCGCCAGCGTCTCCAGGAAGCGGTAGTTGCCGCTCGTGTCGGCGCGCAGGTCCCTCCGGTCTCCGATCACCTCGCGCACCGCATCCCAGCCGTAGTCGCGCGTGTAGGGCCGGTAGACCACGCGCTCCGCCACCTGCGGCGCGAGGGCGTCCACGAAGCGCTGCTGCCACCGCAGGTAGGCAAGATACTGCCCGGACTGCGGCCAGCTCTCGAGCGAGTAGACGTAGCGCGGTACGGCGTTCCACGCCCACAGCAGCGCTCCGTTCCGTGCGCCCCGAGCCGGGGCCGACCGCAGCCCCAGCGTCAGGCGCGGGGCGGGCAGGGGGATCACGTCCTCCCCGCTCCATCCCCACGACAGGAAGCGGTCGGTGATGCTGCGTTCGAACCACTCTCCGGTGTCCACCTCGCGGGCGCCATAGCCGCCACCGTGCTGGACGCTGACCAGCATCGCGCCCCGGGCGTAGCGCTCGGCGGCCCACACCTTGAACACCTCGTCGAAGTACCAACCCGTGTCGCTGATGACGACGCCGGCGGCGCGGTAGGGGAGTCGGGCAGCGTGCGCGCGCGTCACCTGCAGGCGCTCCAGCGCCGAGGTCGGCAGGTCGTCGGGCAGCAGCGCCAGCGCGAGGTCGTAGAGCCGACGTGCTTCCGGATCTTCGAGCGCGCCGGATCGCGTCCGGCGCGCTCCGGCAGCGATCCGGAGGTGATGGTCGAGAGCCTGGCGCATCTCGTCATCGCGAGCTCGGGGCGCGGCGGGTAGGTGGACGGTGGGTTCGAAGCGCTGCACGGTGCCGCGGCTCGCCAGCGCGAGCTCGAGCGCATCACCCCGCCCCAGTCCGTACGACAGATGTGCGACGACGTGAGCCCGACGTGCTGCGGGTGCCGCGGCGCGCTTGGTGGCGGCGACCAGGCGCGACAGCCGCGTCAGGGGCTCGTGCTCGGGGGCAGGCAACGGCGGTGCCGCGTGCGGGGCGGCTCCCTCGGTGGTCGCCAGGATCGACTGCGCCGCGTTGATGCGTTCGAAGAGAGCCCGGTTCCAGGTGTCGTTCTCGGAGGCGAGGCGCATGAAGTCGCGGGTGTCGACCGCTGGCTGGACGACAGTAGGTGGTGTCGCGGCCAGCGCAGGGGCCGGATCGGCCGCCGCAGCGGCGCGCAATACCCGGAGCCGGTCGAGCAGCGTCTCCAGGTACCAAACCAGGAAGGGCCCGAGCACCACATGCCAGTAGCGCTCGTCGCTGCGCGTGCCGTGGACGGCGTCCAGCGCGCGAGCGAGCACCGGCAAGAGTGCTTGGTGGGCGTCGGTGGCGGTCGTGAAGGCCCGCCGCATGGTGTCCTTCCCCTCCCACACCGGGCCGAGGGTAGGGACGCCGTCGGCCCCTTCGCCGGCGTCGCACCATGCCCCCGCTCGAAGCGACCATGCGCCGTCGCTCACGGCGTCGACGGGCGTGAGCTGGAGCAGCGGAGGCGTGCCGCGCACGGTGTGAGCGGTCGGCCGGGCGCTCCCGAAGCTATGGTCATCGGTACGGGAGCGGGTCATCGACGCGACTCCTCGTGGGCCACGGGCGTCTTCGTGGCGGAAGCGACGGGCTTCTCCCCGAGGGCTTCCCGGAGCAGTCCGGAGAGCCCTTGCGCCTCCCGCTGGCGCCGCGCCACGGTCCCCTGGATCGCCGCGCTCCAGACCTGGCGCTCGGCCAACAACTGCCGCGCGCGCGCCACAACGGCATCGGCGGCCGCGGCGTCCGGGAAGGCGGGGAAGACCGCGATGTCGGGGTAGCCGAGCACCTGCTGGACGCTGCGCGTCTTGTGGGAGTCGGAGCCCAGCAGGACGGCGGGGACCCCGCCGAGGCCCGCCAGGATGGCGGGATGGTAGCGACCGGTGACGGCGACCTCGGCGCCAGCCAGGATGGCGGCGGCGGCCCGGACGTTGGTGGTAGCCGGTACCACCGGCAGGTCCATGCGCACGGCCAGGTCCTCCAGGAAGGCATCGCCGAGGCAGCTGACGGTAACGACGACGGGGATCTCCAGCCCGGTAAGGCGCTCGAGCAGGCCGGCGTAAGCCGAGCGCGCGCGGGCCGGGTCCTTGGCGGCCTGCGAGCTGCCCCCCACGCAAAGGTAGGGTCGGTGGAAGTCCCAGCGGCCGAGGCGGTCCGGGCGCTCGTGGTGCGGCACGAGGAACTCCGGCGCGGACAGCGCCGCAGCGGACGCCGGTGACGCCACGGTGTCCGCCCAGCTGAACAGGGCGTCGGGGACGAAGCGCGCGCGGATCTTCGGGTCGAGGTCCTGAAGATAGGCGAGCGACTCAGGGTCGCGAACGGTGACGAGCCGCGCCTCCGCCAGCACGCGCGCCGTGGCGGCGCGCATCGCCTGGTTGGGGGGGCCCTCCGGTGGGTCGGAGGCTAGCGCGTTGACATAGGCGAAGGGCACGTCGAGGTCGATCGCCAGCTGCATCACGGCCAGGTGCAGCCGCTGTTCCCGGCGCGCCTCGCGTGTGAAGATCATGCTGCCCTCGCCATTGATGACCACGGCGTCGGCCCCGCCCACCAGGTCGACGAGGTGCGCGAGCTCGGGTCGGTCGGGCCGCCGTCGCCAGGCGGCCACGGTGGCCGCGGGATCCTCGAAGACGGCGTCGCTGAGCCCCAGGAAGCGCTCGAGCGCGGCGCGGCTCCGGCCGCCGCGCGCGATGGCGCCTTCCGCCAGGCGACGCAGGCGGGGCCGCCGGAGCAGTGCGTCGATGGCCGGCAGCCGCGACACGGCCACGCGCCGCTGCACCTCGCCGTCCATGAGGCGCTCACGCGGCGTCAGGCCGGCGTCCGCGAGCAGACCGAGCAGCGCCATCGTGGTGGAGCGACTCCCCCAGTTGGGGTTGTCGCGGTTGTCTCCGATCAGGGCGATTCGGGGAAGTGCGTCGATAGAGGTCAGGCCCGTGTGCACGATCGTGACATCAGCTCGGGTCGCTCACGTTGTCCTGCTCCGAAGCGAACCCCCAGTGCTCGACGTAGTCGCTGTTGGCTCGACGGTAGTCCACGAGCTGACCGATGTCCTGCCAGTACTCATGGATGGGGAAGGCACCGAGTGGGAAGCCCTGTTCCAGCAGGCGTCCGAACAGGTCCGTCATGTCGAATCGGCCGTTCGTGGGTATGAAGTCCAGGCAGGAAGCGTCCAGCACGTAGATGCCCGCGTTGATGAAGTAGCGCTTGACGGGCTTCTCGACGAGCTCCTCGATGCGGTTGGCCCGAACGTCCACGACGCCGTACGGGACGGGCATCTCATGCTCGCGCACGGTCATGGTGGCGCGCTGGCCGGTGGTGGTGTGGAAGTCGAGCAGCTTGCGGTAATCGACCTTGGTGAGCAGATCGCCGTTCATCACGACGAGGGGCCTGTCGGGACGGCGGGTAAGCCGCGACAGCGCGCCGGCAGTACCCAGCGGCTCCGTCTCCCGCACGTAGTCGATGGAGACTCCCCAGCGCCCTCCGTCGCCGAAGTGCTCGATGATCATGTCGGCGAGGTAGTTGACCGTCAGGGTGAAGGAGGTGAAGCCCTGCTGCACGAATCCGTCGAGGATGGTCTCGAGGATGGGCCTCTCCCCCACCCGCAGGAGCGGTTTGGGCGTCGTGCGCGTGAGCTCGCCGAGGCGCGAGCCCAGGCCCCCGGCCATGATCACGACGTGGTGTGGCAGGGCGTCTTGCGCGATGTCCCCGCTCGGGACCGCGAGGGAGGCGAGGGTGCCGTCCTCCCTGACGACGGGGATGCGGCGCAGCGACGTGCGCTGCATCAGCGCGTCGATGGCCGTCCCTTGCATGTCGGGTCCGACCGTGAGGGGGCGGCTGTTCATGACGGCGCGCGCGGGCTCCTCGAGGGTGATCCCCCGCAACAGCCCACGTCGGACGTCGCCGTCCGTGATGGTGCCGAGCAGGCGACGGCCGTCGCCTGCTACCAGGGCGATCTGGAGACCGCTACGATCGATGACCTCGATGACGGTTCGTAACCGAGTGTCAGGAGCGACGAGGAGGGGCGCGATGCCGACGTAGTCCATGAAGTCACCAAGTCCAACCGTGCTCACCGTGGGGCACGGCTCCGCTTGGCGCGTAGCATAGCCAACGCTCGGCCGGGCCCCGGAGCAGCCGTCACAACGTACCGTCGGGCTCCGCTCGTCGCACGAAGCGTGCGGGCACGCCCGTCACGACCGTCGCCTCGTCGACATCGCACGTGACGACGGCGCCGGCACCGACGATCGCGAATGCCTCCACCCGGCGTCCGTGCAGCACGCTGGCATGGATCCCCACCTGGGCCCAGGCCCCGACGTGCGCGCCCCCTCCCAGCACCGCACCCGGCGCCAGGTGCGCCCCCTCCCCCAGGACGCAGTCGTGCTCCACGATCGAGCCCGTGTTGAGGATCGCCATGGGGCCGACCTTCGCCCCCGGGTTGACGATCGCTCCCGCCAGGACCTGCGCGCCCTCACCGATCTCCGCCGACGGCGAGACGGTTGCGCCGGGGTGGACGATCGTTGCCCAGTCGTAGCCACGGTCACGCCAGGCGGCGTACACCGCGCGGCGGCGCGGCCGATCGCCGAAGCCGGCCACGGCAAGCGCCAGGGTCACGGTCCCCGGCGGGTAGGTATGTGCCAGGTCGTCTCCTCCCAGCACCGGAACGCCGGACACGGTCGTGCCCCAGTCCGTGGGATCGCGCTCCAAGATGCCGAGCACCTCGACTCCGGCGGCCTGCAGGGCGTCGACGAGGACGCGCGCGTGGCCGCCACCCCCGATCACCAGAACAGGGGGTGCGGCGTGGGTGGCAGGTTCTCTCACGGATGTGGCGCGCTCGAGTGCCGAGGCACGCTAGCGTGCGGCCGGCGCGGCGTGCTGCTGCGGCACGTTGGCGTACTTCGCGGCGTCCGGGTCGGGAAGGAAGCCCTGGTCGAGCACCTGTTTGACCTCGGCGATGCCCTGGGGGACGGTGCGCGTGATACGGAACCCCAGCCGTTGGGCGATCTTCTCGAACGACACCCGATAGTCGCGCGGGTCCTCCTCCTTGTGGACGTAGCGGACACGGCCCTGCGGTACCTGCTCGAGGATGAGCTCGACGATGCGCTTCTTCTGGTAGTTCTCCTCGCTGCTGCCGACATTGAACACGTCGAAGGCCACGTCCTCACGGGTTGCCTGCAGGACGGCCAGGGCGGAGCGCGCAAGGTCGCGAACGTGGCAGTAGGGCCGCCAGAACTGCTCGCCGAAGACCACCAGCTCGCGCCCGAGCACCAGATCTCGGGTGAAGTCGTTGACGGTCAGGTCGAAGCGCACGCGGGGGGCGATCCCGTACACCGTCGAGAAGCGCAACGAGGTGGGTGCACAGCGATTGTCGTGGGGCTGTTCCAGCAGGAAGCGCTCGACCGCCACCTTGGTCTCGGCATACAGCGACACGGGCCGCAGCGGCGCGTCCTCGCTGAGGAGGCCGTCGCCCGCGTCCATCCTGCCGTAGTTCGAGCAGGTGGAGGCGAACACGAAGCGCTCCACGCCGGCTTCCTCGCACAACCGGTAGAGGGTCTTGGTGGCGTTCTCGTTGATCTCGCGGGCCAGCTCGGGCTCCCTGGCGCAAGCCGGATCTCCGACGATGGCGGCGAGATGCACGACGCCGCAGCAACCCTCGAGGGCGGAGCGCACCGTGCTCTCGTCGCGTACGTCGCCATGGACGAACTCGAAGGCCGGGTGATCCAGCACACCCAGCAGCGACTCGCCGCCGAAGGTGAGGTTGTCGAGCACGCGCACGGCGTAGCCGGCATCCAGCAGCTGATGGACCAGCGTCGACCCGATGTAGCCTGCACCGCCCGTGACAAGAACTCGCTCCATCGCTTCTCCAATCGCGGCCCGCCGGGGCCGTACCGCGTTCATGCAGGTTGTCGTTCCGGTTCCTTCGCAAGTGCCCGGAACAGGGGGCTGCGCTCGAGCAACTCCTCGAAGGTACCGCGATCGACGACGCGGCCGTGCTCCAGCAAGCAGATGATGTCACTATGGCGGACGGTGCTGATGCGGTGGGCCACCATCACGACCAGGCGCGTGTGGCTCAGCTCCCGGATACCCTGGATGACAGCGTCCTCCGTCACCGAATCGAGGGCGCTCGTCGCCTCGTCGAGCACGAGCACGGCCGGGTCGCGATACAGCGCGCGCGCGATGCCGATGCGTTGCCGCTGGCCCCCGCTCAGGCGCATGCCCTGCTCGCCCACCATGGTCTCGAAGCCGTGCGGGAGGTCGTCGATCACGAAATCGTAGATGCTGGCGGCCCGAGCTGCGGCCTCCAGACGATCGTAGTCGATCTGGTCCGCCGGCACGCCGAAGGCGATGTTGCCGGCTACGGTGGTATCTGCGAGGAAGATCTGTTGCGGCACGTATCCCACGCTCTTCTGCCAGGAGGCGAGGCGGTCCCCGTCGACGGGTCGGCCGTCGACCAGGATGCTGCCATCGCTGGCCCTCAGGAGGCCGAGCAGCAGGTCGATGAGGGTGGTCTTCCCGGCGCCCGTGCCCCCCACCAGCGCGACCACCGCATCGCGACCGAACGTGAGGTGAACCCCCGTCAGGGCGTCCTGTGGAGCGCCGGGATAGCGGTAGCGGACGTCGCTCAAGGTGACGCCATCACGGACCGCGAGGGGCACCGCCGACCGGGGATCGAGCTCTGTGCTGCCGGTCTCCCGATCGAGCGCATCGGCGTACAGCACGTCCAGCGACGGGATCGAGGTTCGCAGGCGCGCTGTGGCCTCGTACACGCGATGCAGTGACGGCATCAACCGGTAGCTGCCGAAGGCGTAGAGGCCCAGCGTCGGCAGGATACGGGTGATGTCCTGGCCGAGCGCTACGAAGTACAGCACGAAAGCGATGACGCCGCCGAAGGCGAAGATCTCCAGGAAGAAGCGGGGCGTCTGCCGGATCACGGTCTGGTGCATGGAGACGTTCGCCCACTTGCGCGAGTAGCGGTCGAAGTCGGCAAGGAAGACGTGCTCGTGCCCGTGCGCCTTGACGTCCTTGATGGCGGCGAACGACTCCCGGATGGCCTGGAAGCGCCCCTTGCCCACCTCCACGCGGTCTCGCCCCAAGCGCATCAGGTAGCGGTTCACCAGCAGGAAGGAGCCCGCGTAGAGGACGCCGAACACCCCTAGGACGAGCAGCGCAAGGATCGGTTGCGCCACGGCCAGCAGGCCGACGATGAACAGCGCCACCAGGGCGCTCGACACGATCTGCAACACCGGGACGACGACGCCGTTGACGACGTAGGAAACCTCTTCGAGGATGTTCTTGCCGAGCTCGGCGGAGTTGCGGTTGAGGAAGAACTCGTACGGCCGGTCGAGGTAGGTGCGCATGAGGCGGTACTGGAGCTGCTGGTGCAGCCGCCACACGAAGCGCGCCTCGAAGTAGGCGGTGAGCGCCGCCACCGCGTTGCTCACGACCAGCGCCGCCAGCGAGGCCAGCCCTGCCACGATGATCGCCTCGTGCGGACTGCTGAAGTGCAGCACCCCATCGACGCGCTTGTACAGGTTGCTCGATTGCAGGCCCGTGGGATTCGCAACCAGGGACAGGAACGGCAACACAGAGGCGACCCCGAGGACCTGGGCGAGGGCCATGAAGATCTCGGCTGGGAGTAGGAGAGCGGCCCCGCGCCTCTCGGCCGGCTCGAGCAGGAACCACATTTTCTTGAGGAAGCTGGAAGGGATGACGGGTGTCCTTTCGGGTCCAGAGGCCTATCGGAAGGGTATGACGGGGTCGCCGGTCTCGCTGTGACCGCTTCGCTGCGCGTTGCAGCGCGCCGTGCACTCCGGGGCGAGACGGCCCACCGGACAGGCTGCAGGAGGCTCGATGCAACCGGCCCGGACGGGCGGGGAGCTGGCAACTCGGATGGGGGCGTGCGAGGCGTTCCCGGCGACCCTGTTCGACGAGGGCGAGGACCCTCCGGTCGGTGTGCGCGATTCGAGCCGGTCTTCGATGACGTCGGCCTAGAGTTGCAATCATGCAGCCGGTGGCGGGTTCCGACGGATCGGTGCCGAAAGCGGTCGGGCCGTCCCTGGCACATGGTCCCATCTACGTCCTTGCCCACAGCCTGGATCGCACGGATGGCGGCAGTCGGGCGGGGGCCGACATCATTCTGGCGCTTCTGGCGACCGGCGCCGACGTGCACGTGGTGTCGCCGGACCGCTTTCCGATCCCGGCGGCGGTAGCCGGGCGGCCGATCCGCGCGCCCGAGTGGCTGGAGCCCCCGGTAGCGTGGCAGCGCCTGAACATCGGGAAGCGTCGCCTGACGGACGTCGCCGTCACCGCCGTCGGGAACGTCGTCGCGGCCTTGCAGGCGCCGGCAAGGGCGCGGCGGCTGGCGGCCGTGGCGCGCTCGGCGCCTCCGACGGTGGTGGTGCACAACGGCTTCCCTTCCGATGGACCGCTGTCGTTCGACCTGGTCGATCAGGACCGTGGCGCGCTTCGGGTGATGGTGGTGCACTCCTCGGTGCGTCAGGTCCCGTCCTTCGCAGAGAACCGTCGCGGGCTCAGCGTGGACAGCCTGAGGAACCAGATGGCGGCTTGTGACGGGCTCGTGTTCGTGTCGCCCCAGATCCGCGACGAGTGGCTCGAGTCGATGGCCCGGCCACCGGAACTGGTAAGGGTCATCCCGCCCTGTTCCCGTGATGAGCAGATCGACGCGCTTCTCACCGAGCCGGTCGCCGGCGTGCGGCAACGGCTCGGTCTGGACGAGGACGCGTTCGTGGTCGTGAGTGTTGGCAAGGTGCACCCCATCAAGGGGCAGGACCTCATCGTGCGCGCGATGCCGGAGCTCCTGAAGCGTCGGCCGCGCCTCCATCTAGTGCTGGTGGGATCGATCACGGCCGAGGCCCAGGGGATCCTTCGCGATATCGATGCACTCGGGCTGTCGGGCCACGTGACGTTGACGGGCCCCATCCGGCACTCGCTCGACTACATCTACGCGGCCGATCTCCTGGTGCACGCGTCTCGCGCCGAAGGGCTGGGGCTCGTCATCGCCGAGGCGATGGCGCTGCGCACGCCGGTGCTGACCTCCGACGCCGGCGGTATCCCATCCCTGGTGATCGATGGCGTTACCGGTCTGTCGTTTCCGACGGGCGATGTCGACGCCATGGTGGAGCGCTTCGAGGAGCTCGTGGAACGCCCGAACGCCACGGCCGAGCGGGTGGAACGAGCCGAGTCCCACTACCGGCAGCACTTCGCGCGCACCGCCATGGTGTCGGCCTACGAAGAACTCGTGGGCGCACTGACCCGCCGGTAGCCGACCCCGTCTGCTTGCAGCCCGAGCCGCCGACCCGGCGTCAGTGGCCCTGGCTCGCGTCCTCGGCCTTCTTGAAGTTCTTCTGGATGAGCCCGTCGACCACCAGGCCGGCGGGGATGTAGATGCGTGTGGGGTTGTTGGGGTCGCTTTCGAGCTCGTTGTAGACCTGTTCGCTGGTGGTGGCGATCTTGTTGGTGGTGTCGTAGGCGGCGTAGAAGGTGAAGGAGTAGATGCCCCAGCGGATGATGTCGGTGCGTTGGGTCGTGGCGGGGCTGAGGCCGCCGATGGGGCTGCTGCCGCCGATGGTGGGGGCGAAGTCGGTGGCGCCGTTGTCGATGACCTTGGTGGCGATGGTGTGGGCGATGGGGATGAGGGTCTTGGTGGGGGTGAAGGGTGCGAAGGGTTCGTAGCTGAGGTCGAGGAGGACGAGGGTGGTGTAGCGCGCGTAGTGGAGGGCGTCGAGCCACCACTGGCTCTGTGGCTCGTTCGCGGTGATGACTTCGGCCCAGACGAAGCCGGGGCCGTCGGGGGTGGTGATGGGGCGGAGTTCGTGGGTGTTGATTTCGTTGGCGAGGCGGGTGGCTTCGTCGAGGTAGTCCTGGCGGCCGGTGAGGCGGTGCATGTACCAGAGGTAGCGGATGAGGTTGACCCGGGCGTGGATGATGTCCTTCTCGATGAAGGGGAAGCCGGTGGGGACGTTGTCGCGTTGGCGCCACTTGGCTTCCCATTGCTTGAGGTAGCTGAGCCAGAAGTCGGCGCGTTCGCCGTAGTTGATGCCGGCGGGGCTGGTGAGGTTGCGGTTCTCCTGGTAGGCCCAGGCGACCTCGGCGACGAGGCCGGCGCTCATGATCTCGTCGAGGAGGTTGTAGTCGGTGCCGTAGTACTGCTTGTTCGAAGGGTCCTCGAGCCAGCGCCAGTTCAGGAAGCCGTCGTTGTTGTAGTCCTTCAGTTGGGCTCTGGCGGCTTGCATGGCTTTGTCGATGTTGTCGAGGAGGCGGAGGTCGCCGGTGAAGCGGAAGACGGTGAGGAGGGTGGTGACGTCGGCGCCGGTGTAGCGGCCGATCATGTAGGAGTCGCCGGTGCTGGAGGTCTTGACGGGATTGGGTTCTTCGTTGGGGTTGTTCATGGCGGCGATCATGCGGTCGTACCAGACGCGCACGTTGGGGGGGAGCTGGCTCTCCCGGAAGTTCGGGTCGCCGCGGAGCGAATGGGTGGAGAGGGCGGCAGGCGGGAGGGACGGAGACTGGGCGGCGGCAGTCGTCTGGACGGCAGCCGCGGTCAGGCCGGCGAGCACCAGGACGAGGGTCTGAAGCAGCGGCGGGCCGCCGGCGAGCGTGGGTCCGTTCCGAGGCATGAGCGCAGTATAGGGGCCCGCCATGAGCCATTCAGGTGAAGGGGACACCCCGTCTAGAAGGACGTCGGGCCGGTCCGACGGCGGAGGGCGGACCGGCCCGAGGGCGTTGCCAGAGGAGGCGGCGGATGGACTACTGCTGCAGTACCAGGTCCCGGACCACCAGGCCGGCGGGGATGTAGATGCGTGTGGGGTTGTTGGGGTCGCTTTCGAGCTCGTTGTAGACCTGTTCGCTGGTGGTGGCGATCTTGTTGGTGGTGTCGTAGGCGGCGTAGAAGGTGAAGGAGTAGATGCCCCAGCGGATGATGTCGGTGCGTTGGGTCGTGGCGGGGCTGAGGCCGCCGATGGGGCTGCTGCCGCCGATGGTGGGGGCGAAGTCGGTGGCGCCGTTGTCGATGACCTTGGTGGCGATGGTGTGGGCGATGGGGATGAGGGTCTTGGTGGGGGTGAAGGGTGCGAAGGGTTCGTAGCTGAGGTCGAGGAGGACGAGGGTGGTGTAGCGCGCGTAGTGGAGGGCGTCGAGCCACCACTGGCTCTGTGGCTCGTTCGCGGTGATGACTTCGGCCCAGACGAAGCCGGGGCCGTCGGGGGTGGTGATGGGGCGGAGTTCGTGGGTGTTGATTTCGTTGGCGAGGCGGGTGGCTTCGTCGAGGTAGTCCTGGCGGCCGGTGAGGCGGTGCATGTACCAGAGGTAGCGGATGAGGTTGACCCGGGCGTGGATGATGTCCTTCTCGATGAAGGGGAAGCCGGTGGGGACGTTGTCGCGTTGGCGCCACTTGGCTTCCCATTGCTTGAGGTAGCTGAGCCAGAAGTCGGCGCGTTCGCCGTAGTTGATGCCGGCGGGGCTGGTGAGGTTGCGGTTCTCCTGGTAGGCCCAGGCGACCTCGGCGACGAGGCCGGCGCTCATGATCTCGTCGAGGAGGTTGTAGTCGGTGCCGTAGTACTGCTTGTTCGAAGGGTCCTCGAGCCAGCGCCAGTTCAGGAAGCCGTCGTTGTTGTAGTCCTTCAGTTGGGCTCTGGCGGCTTGCATGGCTTTGTCGATGTTGTCGAGGAGGCGGAGGTCGCCGGTGAAGCGGAAGACGGTGAGGAGGGTGGTGACGTCGGCGCCGGTGTAGCGGCCGATCATGTAGGAGTCGCCGGTGCTGGAGGTCTTGACGGGATTGGGTTCTTCGTTGGGGTTGTTCATGGCGGCGATCATGCGGTCGTACCAGACGCGCACGTTGGGGGACAGGTCGGCCTCGCTGAAGCTGGGGTTGCCGACCAGATCGAGGGTCGACTTCACGCTCGAGCCACCCGACGGGGCCGCAGACTGAACGGTGACGGTGACCGTGTCGCTGGTCGACAGGGCCCCGTCGTCGGCGGTGAGCCGGAGGAGGTACTGTCCCGCGGTGGTGAAGCTGACGCTGGTCGAGGCGCTGGCGGGATCGGAGAAGGTCACCGGCGCCGGACCGCTAACGGTCGACCAGCGCACCGACAGCTGCCCGTTGGGCAGGCCGTCGTCCGACACCGAACCCATCAGGGTGGCCGCGTTCGGCAGCGTCACCAGCGTATCGGGTCCGGCGTCGACGGTGGGTGCGGTGTTCGTCGTGGCCGCCGCGGTCACCGAGGCAGCCACGGTGTCACTGGTGCTCGCGGCGCCGTCGTCGGCCGTCAAGCGCAAGCGGTAGGACCCGGCAGCCGAGAAGCTGACCTTGGTGGTCAGGGCGTGCGGCCGGCTGAACGTCACCGTGCCGGGACCCGATACGGTAGACCACGTCAGGGTGAGCGTCCCGTTGGGCAGGCCGTCGTCGCTGGCCGAGCCCTGCAGCGTGGCGCTGGCACCGACCGACGTGCTGAGATCGTTCCCGGCCGATACCAGGGGCGGTAGGTTGCGGCTCGCGCTTCCGTTGTGGGTGGTGAAGTCGATCTTGATGCGGTGCTGCGCCGATGATCCGGCGCCGTCGTAGCCCACGTCGGCCACGAGCGTGTGGGGGCCGTCTCCCAGCGTCGCGGTGTCGAGCGTGAAGCGGAAGGGGGCCCGCGTCTCGTCCGCGGATGGCGGAGCGTCACCTGGCAGGGCGTCGACGTAGTAGGCCACGCCGCCGACCGACGAGCTGCTCGAGAGGTAGACCTGGATCGTTCCGGAGACCGTGCTCGAGGCCAGGCTTTGCGGGGTGGGGTTGGCCGATGTCACCACAAGGAAGTCGTTCGGCTGGACGCTCCCGTTGGCTGGGGCGGCGAGGTTCGGCTGTGAGCACGCGCCGAGGAGCAACGCCAGCACGGTCGCTAGGATCCCGAGGACCGCCAAAGCTGGGCGGTGCCGCCGCACACGTACGTCGTTTCGCTTCACTACGCTGTTCCTCCCATGCTCCGCGGGGCCGAGAACCATCTCGCCCACGGTTCGTCCTGAGCCTGGGTGGAACAGATAGGAGGAGTAAACGACACCCTCGGCCGGTTGCGCTACTGGCTCCGCCTGTTCCAAGCGCCCAAAATTACGAAACAGGCATCATCGCCGCTGAGGACTGGTACCGTCTTCCAGCGATACCGCATCCATTACACGACGTGGCGGGCCGTGCCGGGGTGAACCTTGTCGCAGTCTGGTGAGGGGTCGCGACCTCGGTCGCCGGACCACGTACCGTCGTCAAGGAGAGCATAGGAGGCGGGAGGGCGGGGTCCGTGAGACGCCGATTAAGCCCATGAGGCGGCCATGAACCGTTGCCGCCCCGCGGCAGATCTATCGCGGGTGACAGCCGCTGGACGCGCCTGGCGCGCCCGGCTTCATGAAGCGGGACGAGCGCGGACGCTCAGCTAGGCGGTTGCTGAGTCGGCTGGGGGGGCGTCACGGTCGGAGCGGGATCCGTGCTCGCCGGGGACTGGGGCTCCACCACCATCTGGGAGCGCGCCAGCCGGCCAGCCGCACCGGTGACGACGCAGCCAACCAGCCTGGCACCTGCACGCTGGAGCGCCTTTGTCGCCTGCACGGTTTCCCAGAGTTTCGCTCGAGCGGGCCTGACCGCGAGCAGCGTGGCGTCCGAGGCGGCGGCGGCGACCGGCGTCTCGCTGGCTCGGTCGACAGGCCCCATGTGCACCACGATGACCTCGTAATCGATCTCCCACGTGGACACGCAGCGTGTATAGGAGCGCGTGAGCAGGTTCGCCCCGTCCGGTACCCGCCGCGGCTCGTAGAGCACGGACAGCCGGTAGAGGCCCCCCACCGTCAGCGTGTGCGGTTTGCTCGTGCCTTGCTGGTTGCGAAGACAGGCGCTGAGCGTCAGATGGGGCGCCCGCCCCAGGCCGTACCGGCGGCCGATCACGGGCCGTTGCATGTCGGCATCCACCAGCAGGGTCTTCGTTCCCTGTATGGCGAAGCTCTCAGCCAGCGCCATGGCGGCAGAGGCGCTGTCGTGACCGTAGCGGGCACTGGTGACCTGGATGACATTGGGGGGTTGACCGTGCAGGGCCGCCGTCAGGTTGGTACGCAGGAGCGCGGCGCGATCGGCGGCGAGCGTCCGCTTCCGGCGGAAACGCGGAATTGCTGCCAGGGCGGGCAGCTTCGTCACGCGCTCGACGCCCTCCACGGTGTAGATGCGGGTGTCGACCAGTTCCAGCAGGAAGGTGAGACCGTAGGCAAGGAGCACACCGAGGAACAGGCCGAGCAACCCGAACGTGGTCGGCTTGTGCCCGAGGCCGGACGTGGGGAGAGTCGCCGCTTGCAGCAGGGCCAGGGACCCCACCGCGTCGGTCCGTAGCGCCTTGAGGCCGTCGATCTGGCCCTGCTCCTGTCCGAGAAGGGCGACCTGCGTCCCGAGCTCGGTCGCCGCCTGAGCGCCGCCCGTCTTCTGCAGCTTGGCGATGAGGTTCTGTTGGACGCTGATGCGCTGCTTCAACAGGGCCGTGACGCGATCGATCTCGCCAAGACTACGGCTGCGATCCCAGTCCATGAGCGCCTTCGCTACGGCGTTGGATTCGTTCGCCGCCACCGCCGGGGTGGCCGACGTGACCGCGATGTAGATCAGTTCCGACGTTGCCGCTGTCCGGACCTTCATGTGGTGGCGTAGCGACTCCGCCGCGGCTGGCGTGGTCGGCTGGCCCAGAGACGCCAGGGCGTTCGTGATCACCCCGTTGCTGGTCGCTGCCACGCCGTAGGCCTCGACGTTCAGCGAGCTGGGGCTGACGTCTGGGAGACCGAGCCCGCGGAAGTCGATGCTCGACGGGTTCACGACCAACACAGCCTGCGCTTCGAACGACGGGCCGCGATGCCGGGCGTACCAGAACAGGCCGGCGGCCACCACGAGCCCGAGCACCACGGCCGCGAGAAGACCGCGGCGCAAGAAGCCGAAGACCTGACCGTAGCTGAGCTCGACCGCTTCGTTCACGGGTGCCCCTCTGGCGTGGCGACGCGCGTCATGGAGCGATTATGGCAAGGCATACGTCGTAAACCACGTGGCCGCCGTCACTACACGCCTGCGGATCCGTGCCGCTCATCGCAGGTCGTCCCATTCCAGCTCGTGATCCGCGTCCAGTGGACGGGCGACCGTGCGACCGAGGAGGTAGGGGTACTCGTTGGGATGGATGCCGGTGCCCGGCCGCTTGAAGTCGAGGTCCTCGAGGGTCAGAACGTGCCCGGCCGGCACCGCGTGGCGCAGCACTGCGCGGCGGCGGAAGCGCAGGCGCTTCTGCATTTCCGCGTCGCTGACCACGCGTCGGCTCGATCCCAGGGCGCGCCACACGAGGGAAAGATCGCGGGCAAGGGCGGCGAGCTCGTCCGGATCGGCGGAGATGGCGTGATCCCAGCCAGCCAGGTCCTTATCGAGGGTGAAGTGCTTCTCGATGAGGCAAGCTCCCAGCCCGACGGCGGCCAGGGGCACGGCCGTGCCGAGGGTGTGGTCGCTGAAGCCCACGAGCACATCGAACGCCTGTTGCAGCATGGGGATGTTGCGCAGATGGATGTCGTCCGGGTCCGGTGGGTAGATGGAGACGCAGTGCAGAAGGACCACCGGGCCCGCTCCGGCCTCGGAGAGCGTCCGGAGAGCGGCTTCGATCTCACCGATGGTGGCCATGCCGGTCGAGAGCAGGACCGGCTTGCCGGTGGCCGCGATGGCTCGCAGCAAGACCGGGTGGTTGATGTCCATGGAGGCAACCTTGTAGGCCGGGACCTGCAACTCCTCCAGCAGCTCGACCTCCTCTTCGGAGAACGGCGTCGACAGGAAGGCGATGCCGGCATCGCGGCAGTAGTCGGCGACCTCACGGTGCATCGCGGGTGTGAACTGGTAGGCGTCCACCATCTCCCTGAGCGTCCCGAAGTGCCGCTTCTTGTCGCTATAGCTGGTATTTCGATGGTACTCGGCGCTGGAGATGAGCGAGCGGTTGGAGAATGACTGGAACTTCACGGCGTCGGCTCCACAGGCCCTGGCGCTGTCCACCATGCGCTTGCAGACCTCGATGTTGCCGTTGTGGTTGGAGCCGATCTCGGCGATCAGGTAGGGAGGGTGATCCGGCCCCACCGCTCGGTTCCCGATCTTCACGACGTCCACAGCTGTTCGAACCTCCGACATGCGATCCACTCCCACCACCGGTAGACGGTGTCGTCCCCGTTCAGGGCGTCCAGATAACTTCGCGTGCGATCACGATCCCTGATGACGATGGCCTGGAAGCGTTCGACCTCCTTCTGCGCGAGGGCGAGCTCGTCCATCAGGACTGCTGGCGGGTCAGGCGGTGTCGCCGCGGACAGCGATCGGTAGTGGGCCAGCACTCTGGTCGTTCCCGATGCCAGGTCCTCCGCCGTGAAGGGGCGCCTGACGCGCGCGCCCGAGGCTCGGTGAAGTCGGTAGGCGATGCCGGGCCGTTCGTCGAAGGCGAGGACCCCGCCGAGCGCCAGGGCCCGGCTGGCGACGAACCAGTCGAGCATGGGCACGGCTGGTGGCGGTGATGCCAGAGCGCGGCGCAGCAGCTCGCTGCGGTACGCGGCGTTGCCGAAGCCGACCACGTTCATCCGGGCCAGCAGCTGTGCCCAGCCGGTGGCGACATCGACCCGGAGTCCGGCCAGCGGCCGGGAGGAGTCGTCATGAGCTGGCGCGCCCTCGGCCGGCGGCGGAATCCGCCGGACCCCGTCCGGCTCCGCTTCGGCGAGCCCCGCATGGAAGGCGCCACCCGACGGTCGTCCGTCCTCGTCCACCAGGGTCATGGCGCACGCCGCCAGGTCCGCGTGCCACAGGACCTCGCGTACCCGATCCGTCCATCCGGCCAGCAGCATGTCGTCGCTGTCGATCAGGGCGATCGCTTGGAAACGTTCGCAGAGGCCCAGCAAGGTGTCGACGCGGACGCCGACCGGCCCAGCGTCGGGCTTTTCCGGTACCAGCTCGGCGTCGAGAGGCCCCCCCAGCGCGTCCTCCAACGCGTCTGCCGAGACGCCATCGGACGCGATCACAAGGCGGTCGTTGGCGCCTGCATGACGACGCACGCTACCGTAGAAGGCGCCGAAGTACGGCAGCGATCCCGGATGCACCACCGTGAACAGCGCCACGGGTGTCTGCCGCAGGTCCGCTCGGGTCTCAGGCGTAGGCATCCACCTTCGACTCCGATCGCAGGCTCAGCAGCACCCTCGCCAGCTCGAAGTCCTCTTCGTCGTCGATGTCGACGGCGTGCCTCCAGTCGAGCTCGAACCCCACCACGCCGTCGCCATGGAAGGTGCCGGAGCGTCGCAGGGCCTCGGTGGTGGCCCACCAGATTGCGCCGGTAGGAGCGTAGAGCGTGGGCAGGTCCTGGCTCCTACGCTTGAGGGCGTCGGGGAACACGGGATCGAGGGTCCCGTCGTCCGAACGTTGCATCGCCCACCACGGGCTCAGCGAGCCGAAGCGCGTGACGGAGATCTGAAGCCCTGCGCCCCGCTCGACGAAGTGTTCGAGGCTGCGCCGCACGTCGTCAGCCGTGCGTAGCGGGCAGGTCGGCAGGAGCAGGGCCACCAAAGCGAACGCGCGTCCGTCGGGGTCGAGGCGTTCGAGGGCATCGAGCGCCACCGCCGACACGGGCACGTGATTATCGGAGATCGGCGCACCGCGCAGGAAGGGCACCTCGGCGCCGGCCGCCCGGGCAATGGTGGCGATCTCGCTGTCATCGGTGCTCACGATCACGTTCTGGAAGCACCCGCTCTCCAGAGCCGCCTCCACGGTGTAGGCGAGGAGGGGTCGCCCGTGCAGGAGCCGCACGTTCTTGCCCGGAATGCGGGTGGACCCGCCCCGCGCGGGGATCACGGCGAGCCTCGCTGGCATCAAGACGCGCTCGGGTTGGGTGTCAGGACGGCGTCTCCGGCGCCCATGCGCCGGATCACCTTGAAGCTGCATCCTTCGAGGAACGTCTGCAGGATGTGTCGGATGCCGTCGTGATCGGAGACCAGCGCCGCCTTCTGCAGCTCGTCGATGACGCGGTGCAACTCGGATGCGTCCGTAGATCCGAGTCTCGTCACGAAGATCTTCTCGTGCGAGGTCATCTCCCGCTGCTCCACGTCCGTGAGCAGGCTCTCCGCCAGCTTCTCGCCGGGGCGCGCGCCCGTGAACACGATCGGGATGTCGACGTCGGGCTCCAGGCCCGACAGGCGGATGAGGTCGCGGGCCAGATCCACGATGCGTACCGGCTCCCCCATGTCGAGGATGTAGGTATCGCCGTTGCGGCCGAGCGCCGAGGCCTGCAGGACCAGTCGGGCGGCCTCGGGGATCGTCATGAAGTAGCGCACCATGTCGGGATCGGTCACCGTCACAGGTCCCCCAGCCATGATCTGGCGCTTGAAGATCGGAATGACGCTGCCACGGCTCCCGAGCACGTTCCCGAAGCGGACCGATACGAAGGCCTGATCGGGGCTCGCGCGATCCGACGCTTCGTGGACCAGGTGCTCGACCATCCTCTTCGATGCCCCCATGACCGAGGCGGGATTGACGGCCTTGTCCGTCGAGATGTTGACGAAGTGCGAGACCTCGTGCTTCACCGCCATGTCGATGAGGTTCCGGCTACCGATGATGTTGTTGAACACGGCCTCTTCGGGATTCTGTTCCATGAGGGGCACATGCTTGTGCGCGGCGGCGTGGAACACCACGTGGGGCTTGAAGGTCGAGAAGACGTAGTCGAGCCGTTCCCGGTTCTGGATGGCACCGATCACACCCGTGTAGCGGATGCCAGGCCAGTCCTGGTCGAGCTCGCGCTCGAGCGCGTAGATGCTGTTCTCGCCATGGCCGAAGAGGATCAGCTCGTGCGGCTGGAAGCGGCAGATCTGCCGCACCAGCTCGGAACCGATCGATCCGCCGGCGCCCGTGACCATCACGCGCTTGCCGGCCAGGTAGCCGAGGATCGAGTCGACGTCGAGCGACACGGGTGGACGACCGAGGAGGTCCGAGATATCGACGTCGCGGATCCGATGCACGTCGACCTTCCCAGAGAGCACTTCGTACATGCCTGGCACGACCTTGTAGCGTGGCCGCGGCCGCAGGTCCTTGAGGATCTCCACCACGCGGCGGACCGATCCCCGGACATCGGATGGGATGGCGACCAGCACCTCGTCGACCGCGCGGTCGCGGATGACCGTCGGGGCGTCTTCCAGGCTACCCAGCACGGGCAGGCCGGCCACGCGAATGCCGTGCTTCAACTTGTCGTCATCGAGGAAACCGATGGGGAGCAGTCCTGTCTCCGGGTGGCGGGCGAGCTCTCGAGCCGTCATGGCTCCGGCCTGACCCGCCCCGATGATGAGCGTCGAGCGCCGCAGGTCGGGAGCCACCGCCTTGCCCACCGTGCGTTCGTACTGGAACCGCACGACCGCGCGGACGGTGGCCAGCAGTGCGAGTGCGACCAGCGCGTCCACGAACGACAGGCTCGATGCCACGCCAAGCGTGGGGTTCGCCAGCGTCAGCACCAGGGTGCCGGTCAGTCCTGCGCCGACACCGAGCATCCCAAGCGTCCACATGTCGTCGAAGGTGTGGGTGGCCCATGACCCCGACTGGATCCTGAACGAGATGTAGAAGATCTCCTTGCAGGCGAAGAGCAGGGCCGTGGCTACGAGGGCTTGTCCGAGGTCCTTGGCGGTCAGGTGCCACCCCCGCAGGGCGGCGAAGGCGATTGGCGTCGCCGTTGCCAGTAGGACGCCGTCGATCGCGAACTTCCAGAAGCGTGGTCTGTTGTTGACGAAGTTGGTAAGACGAAGCACCATGCTCCCTGGACTTCCTTTCAGGTTGCTCGACCGGTTCCGACAGCCGCATCCTCGGTCGATCGGGAGGCGGTTCCTACGCCAGCTGACTGGCCCCCGCTTCGGCTCTGGCGGACGCCATCGAGTCTTGAACGGTGTCCACGTCAGCGAGTTCGTGCGCCCAGCACATCGCCCGTTGGTGGGACCGTCAAGCTCGTCCTATTGTTCACAGGCTTCGATGAAGCTTCTGTGACCGCTGCGCACCCGGTGGCCATGGGACCAGCCGCCATCCGTGCGCCGATCGTGCAGGCTGCGCAGACGAATGGCCTCAGGGGCGGCTATCCGGGCGTCCGTAGTACTCCAGATACCACCTGACGAAGCTTCGCACGCCGTCCTCCAGGCGGGTGGTGGGTCGGTAACCCACGTCGCGTTCCAGATCGCTGACATCCGCACAGGTCGAGGCCACGTCACCCGGCTGCATGGGCAAGAGCTCGCGGCGGGCCTTCACCCCGAGGTTGCGTTCGAGGAGCCCGACCACGAGCTCGAGATCCGCTGGCGACTGGCTCCCGATGTTGTACAGGCGGTAGGGGGCTCGGCTGGATGCCGGATCGGGGTCGGCCGGCGACCAGCTGGGATCGGGCTGCGCCGGACGATCGAGCACGCGCACGATGCCCTCGACGATGTCGTCGATGTAGGTCCAGTCACGCTCCATGTCGCCGCGGTTGAAGAGGCGGATCGGTTCGCCGGCGAGCATCGCCCGCGTGAACAGGAACATCGCCATATCGGGACGTCCCCACGGCCCGTACACCGTGAAGAAGCGGAGGCCGGTGGTGGGTAGGCCGAAGAGGTGACTGTAGGCGTGCGCCATCAACTCGTTGCTCTTCTTGCTGGCCGCATAGAGGCTGATGGGATGGTCGACGTTGTCGTGCTCCGAGAATGGCTGGCGCTCGTTGGTGCCGTAGACCGAGCTCGACGAGGCGTAGACGAGGTGCTTGACCGGGTGTGCGCGGCATGCCTCGAGCACGTTCGCGAAACCCTGCAGGTTGCTCGACACGTAGGCCTCGGGATGCTCGAGTGAGTGGCGTACGCCCGCCTGGGCCGCGAGATGGGCCACAGCGTCGGGTTGCGCGGCCGTGAAGGCGACGTGTAGTGGCTCCGAGGCCGCCACGTCGATCCGCTCGAAGGTGAACGCGGGGTGGTCCCGCAAGCGGTCGAGGCGCGCCTCCTTGAGGCCCACGTCGTAGTACGCGTTCATGTTGTCGATGCCCACGACGTGGTCGCCGCGGCGCAGCAGTCGAAGGCTCAGTTGTGAGCCGATGAAACCGGCACAGCCGGTCACGAGCGTCGTGGCCACGAAGGTCCTCCGTCAAGGAATCCAGGATGTCTGCGATGCAGGGACATGGACGTCCCACAGCGCCGACGTGATATCCACCAGGATACCGTCGGGCCGCCCGAGGGGGCGGCCCACGAGCCCGCGGACCGGATCCGGGATGCCGGCTTTCCGGTCGGGCGGGTACACTCGTCCGCATGACCTTCGATCGCCGATCGGTCGCCATGGGCCTTCGCGACAGCCTCCCGATCGCGTTCGCGGTCGTGCCGTTCGGTGCGATCATCGGCCTGGGCGCCGTGCAGGTTGGAATCGACAAGCTGCAGGCGATCCTGATGCCCTACCTGGTGTTCGCCGGCGCCTCGCAGCTCGCCGCGTACCAGCTCGTGCGGGTCGGCGCCCCGGTCCTGGTGATCCTGGCCACGACCACCATGATCAACCTCCGCTTCACCATGTACAGCGCGTCGCTGGCGCGCTACCTGACCGAGCTGCCGCGTTTCTGGCGCTTCTTCATCGTCTTCTTCACGACCGACCAGGGGTTCGTGCTCGCCCTCCACCGCTTCGAGTCGGAGGACCCACCTGCCAGCAAGCGGGACTACCTGCTGGCCTCCTGGTTGCCGATGTGGCTCACCTGGACGACGGCGGCGGCGCTCGGCGTGCTGCTCGGCGCGACCGTGCCGCCGTCGTGGCATCTGGACTTCGCGGTGCCGCTGGTGTTCCTGGCGCTGCTGGCGCCCGCGCTCCGCGACCGGCCGAAGGTGCTGGCCGCGATCGTGGGAGGGACCGCGGCGATCGTGCTGGCGGGCCTGCCGCTCAACCTCGGCATGCTGCTCGGCTCGCTGGCCGGCATCGCGGCCGGCGCGTTCGCGGGGAACGGCCGCCCGCGCCGTCGTGCCTCGGAGGCGGAACGGTGACAGCCCGCGCGGTCTGGCTCATGGCCCTGGGCATGGCGTTCTTCGCCTATGCGTTCCGGGCCTCGTTCCTGCTGTTCGGGGAGCGCATCACGTTGCCGCCGCTGCTGCGCCGCTCGCTCGACTACGTCCCGGCCGCGGTCCTGGCGGCGCTGGTGTTGCCGGTGTTCATCCACCTCGGCGCGCCCTGGGGTCCGGACGACACCGCCCGCCTGATAGCCGGCGTCCTGGCGGCCGCCGTCGCCTACCGCACGCGCAGCGTCCCGGCGACGCTGGCGGTGGGGATGGTTGCGCTGTGGCTCGCCTTGTGGCTGGTGCCGGGCGCGTAGTCGGGTGCGCGGGCGGGCGCTACCGCTCCCAGTCGGGTCCGTTCGCGGGATCGACGAGGCGCTGCTCTCGATCGAGCGCGAATACGGCCTGCATCTCCTCGTCGGTGAGCTCGAAGTCGAAGACGTCGAAGTTGTCGATGCGCCGCTGCGCGTGCGCGGACTTCGGGATGGCGGCCACGCGCTGCTGCTGGATCAGCCAGCGGAGCGTCACCTGCGCAGGCGTCTTGCCGTACCTGGCGCCGATGTCGCTCAGGAGCGTGTCTTCGAGGACCTTCCCGCGGGCGATGGGGCAGTAGGCGGTCAGCAGCAGGTCGTGCTCGCGCGTCTGCTCGAGGAGCGTCGTCTGCGACAGGTAGGGGTGGTACTCGACCTGGTTGCAGAACAACTCCGTCACGCCCAGCGCCTGCTCCACCATGCTCGGCGGGAAGTTGCTGACGCCGATGTGCCGCACCGCGCCCTCGCGCTTCAGGCGCGCCAGGCTGGCGAGCGGCTGCTCGAGCGACACGCCCGGGTTGGGCCAGTGCAGCAGCATCAGGTCGACGTAGTCGGTGCGCAGCTTGCGCAGGCTCTCGCGGGTGCTGGTGGTGGCGAGGTCCTGGGCGAAGTTCTCGGGGGTCACCTTGGACACGAGGAAGATCTCGTCGCGGGGCACACCAGAGCGCTGGATGGCTTCTCCCACGAACTCCTCGTTGTGGTAGCCCTGGGCCGTATCGATGTGCCGGTACCCGATCGCGAGCGCGTGCTCGACGCCCTCCCGGCAGTCCTCGCCGGGCAGTCGGAAGGTGCCGAAGCCGAGGGCCGGCACCTCTGCGCCACGAACGGTGTGATGGATCACCGTCGTTCCTCTCCGGTCATGTCGGCCTCGTCGGCCGGGGGCGCTGCTTCCGTGGCCGCGGCACCGGGCGCAGCGGACGCCTTCGACCCAGCGGTGGACCCAGCGTTGGCGCCGGCCCGGCCGAGCTCCGCCTGGCCGCTCTGGCCCTGGTCGCTCTGGCCCTGGTCGCTTTCGCCCGGCGCCAGGCGCCCGAGCGCGGTCTCGATCTTGACCATGCGCATCGTCAGCATCTCGAGGGTGGTGCGGTTCGCCGCCGCATCCGCCAGGGCGTTGAGAAGGGCCCAGGCGACGCCTCCGAGGAAGAGGATCAGGGCGAACTCGAAGAAACCCATGAAGAAGCTGCCGCGTGTCGGCGAGGAACTGACCCCGATCCAGGTCGTGATCGCCATGATGAGCGCGAGGGCCATCGCAGCGATCGCGGCCGCTCGGAGGATGCTCTCTTTCATCGAACCCTCCTTCGTCCACACAGCTTACCGAAGTGGCGGGGGTCACCGACGTGTTGCGGGGGAGGGGGGCCTGTCCGGGCGGTGGTGCGTGATGTCCGATCTGGCTTTCGTGGGGGCCGGGGTCCACGTCGATGGCTCCGGGCCGCGGCCTGTCGAGGCCACAAGACGGCCTGAAACGTCGCATGGCGCTTGACATCTGCTTGCAGGCCCGCGCGAGCCCCCCTTACTCCTCCGCGCTGCTCTTCCCGGATACGGACTCCGGCGCCAACGTGCCGCGGACCTCGGCGTCCTCGATCGTGAAGCGATGGGTGGAAAGGTCGGGTCCGGCGGGGTCGTGGGTCGGGTCCGACAGGTCCGGGTCCAACAGGTCCGGGTCCA
Source organism: uncultured bacterium (assembly GCA_964536935.1). Taxonomy (GTDB): domain Bacteria; phylum Deinococcota; class Deinococci; order Deinococcales; family Trueperaceae; genus JASBRS01. Next base: position 52,711 of record CAZIBD010000013.1, read on the forward strand.
ACAGGTCCGGGTCCAACAGTTCGTCGTCCAACGGCTCCGAGTCCAGCGGCTCCGCGTCCACGCCATCAACGGCCTCTCCGACCGGCGCTTCTCGCAGCGTGTCGTCCTCCCCGTCGCCATCCTCCAGGCCGAGTTCGTCCTCCGCTCCGCTCCGCACCCACGCCGGGCCGAAGTGTTGCTCGTTGTGGTGCCTGACCGCCAGGAGCCTCAGCCGGATCGTCTCGAGGTCGCGCTCCAGCTCGCGCGCCCGCGTGCGCACCGCGCGGAGCAGCTCCCAGAGGGCGCGCTCGCCGGGGAGGCGGAGCATGCCCTCCGTCCCCTGGAGGAGATCGGCGAGGTCGAACAGGCCCAGGCGCAGGCCACGATCGATCACGTCCGAGAGGTCGTGGTGGCGGCGATAGGTCATGGCGTCCAGGACGGAACGCAGGGGAGAGGTGACGCGGAAGCCGCCGCGGTCCTCGATGTCCTCGGCCGGCAACGGAGGGGTCCCGCTCGGCTGGAAGCCTTTGGCTGCGGCGTGCGGGAGCCACGGCTCCGCCCAGCGCTCGCGCGCATGGGTCTCCAGGGTCTCCCGCAGCGGGCCGGCGTTCGTCCAGGGCAGGTCGATCCGGCGCCGGAAGACGACCACCCCTTCGGGCTGGAACGCCTGCGACGCGGGATCGAGGCTCAGGTGGATGCGGTCGGGCCGCTTCTCCACCATGCCGTGGACGTACAGCGCGTTGTGATGCGAGAGGACGCCGGCCTGCCGCCCGTGCCGGTCGCGCGCGAGCGCGTAGACGCGTGCCAGGTCCTCGTCCGGCTGCTCCGGGACGGCGCGGAGACGGTAGACCGCGCGCGCCACCCGCACCCACGCGCCCTTGCGGCAGTAGTGGTGGCAGAGCTGCCTGCTGAAACCGCAGTCGCTGGCCTGCCGGGCGGTCACGTACTCCCACTGCAGGAAGGCCGTGTGGAGGAGCGCTTCATGGTCGGGCATGGTGGCGGGGTCTGCGAAGCGGAGGGAGCGGGGGCGCGATGGACCTCCCGAGTGAGCCGGCGCCCCCGCGTATTGCCAGTATGCCCGGTGACCGGCAGGCCGCTTCCGCGGTCTCGGCAGCGGCCCGGAGAGTCTCGGCAACTCGCCCGAAAAGGCGCCGGGACAAATGTCCCAACAGCCTCTCGTGGACGCTCCTAGACTGAGCGGGTGACGACTCCGAACCCCACGCCCGAGGAAGGCCGACCCGGCGACGAGCGCCGACGCGGTGGCCCCGACGGTGTCTCCGGCCGGTCGAGCAGGGGGGACCTGGCGGGCAAGCGCGAGACCCTGAGGGAGCGCGTGCGGCGACTCGACCGTCCCGGGCCCCGTTACACCTCCTACCCCACCGCCGTCGAGTTCACCGACGCCTTCGACGAGGACGCCTACCGCGCCGCCCTCGCGCGCGCGGCGCAGCAGCCCGAGCTGCCGCTGGCGCTGTACACGCACCTGCCGTTCTGCGCGGACCGCTGCCTCTACTGTGCCTGCAACGTCGTGATCACGCCGCACCTGGCCGTCGCCGACGCCTACCTGGAGCGCCTCTACCGGGAGATCGACGCGGTGGCGCCGCTCCTCGGCGACCGGCGGGACGTGGCGCAGTTCCACCTCGGTGGCGGAACGCCCACCTACTACGGCCCCGACGCGCTGGAGCGCTTGATGGAGCGCTTCCGGCGCCACTTCAGGATCCTCCCCGGCGCCGAGGTCGCGCTCGAGGTGGACCCGCGCGTCACCACCGTCGAGCACCTCGAGCGGCTGGCGACGCTGGGGTTCAACCGGCTCTCGCTCGGCGTTCAGGACTTCGACCCGGACGTGCAGCGCTCCATCGGCCGGGTGCAGAGCGTGGAGCAGACCGCGGAGCTGATGGAGGCGGCCCGCCGCCTCGGTTTCGGCTCCACCAACCTCGACCTCATCTACGGTCTGCCCTACCAGAAGCCTGCCAGCCTGGCGCGCACCCTCGACCGGGTGCTGGAGCTCCGGCCCGACCGCCTGGCGGTCTACTCCTTCGCCTTCCTCCCCAAGACGCACCTCCACCAGCGGGCCCTGCCCGAGGAGGCGATCCCTCGCGGCGAGGCCAAGCTGGCGCTGCTGGAGCTCACCCGCGAGCGCCTGATGGCCGGCGGCTACATCGATGTCGGCATGGACCACTTCGCCCTGCCCGAGGACGACCTCGTGCGCGCCCAGCGGGAGGGGCGGCTGTGGCGCAACTTCATGGGCTACACCACCGCCCGGGCGCCCGACATGGTGGGGTTCGGCGTCTCCGCCATCGGCGAGGTCGGCGGGGCGTACGTGCAGAACGAAAAGAAGCTGAACCGGTACGAGGACGGCGTGGACGCCGGCCGGCTGCCGGTGGCGCGCGGCGTGCGCCTCGACGACGACGACCGCCTGCGCCAGCAGCTCATCCGCGATTGGATGTGCCACTTCCGGGTCGACAAGCGCGCGCTGGAGGAGCGGTTCGGCATCGTCTTCGACCGCTACTTCGCGCCCGAGCTGGAGGCGCTCGCGCCGCTGGCGGAGGAGGGGCTCGTGCGTGTCGGCCCCGACCGCCTCGATGCCGGCGAGCTCGGCCGGTTGCTCCCCCGCAACGTGGCCATGGTGTTCGACCGCTACCTGCAGGCCAAGGCGGACGGACCGTCGCCGTTCTCCCGGACCGTGTGAGGTGACGCTCGACCGCGGACCCCGCGTCGTGGTGGTGGGGGGCGGCATCTCCGGCTTGAGCGCGGCCTTCGAAGTAAGGAAGCAGCATCCGGAGGCCGACGTCGTGGTGCTCGAGCGCGAGGAGCGCGCCGGCGGCACGGCCACCAGCGACGCCGTCGACGGCTTCCTGGTCGACCGCGGGCCCAACGGCTTCCTGACCAACGTGCCCGACGCCTACCAGCTCAGCCTCGAGCTGGGGCTCGAGGAGGAGCTGCTGCCGGCCTCCGAGGCCGCGCAGAAGCGCTTCCTGTTCTTCCGCGGGCGGCTCGTGCCGGTTCCGACCGGCGCCGCGGCACTGCTGGGCACCCCGCTGCTGTCGCCACTGGGCAAGGCCCGCATGGCGCTCGAGCCGTTCCTGCCGGCCGCCGACCCTACGCGCGAGGAGACCGTGCACGCCTTCGCCTCGCGCCGGCTGGGACGGGAGTTCGCCGACGTGATGGTGGCCGCGATGGTGGCGGGCGTGTCGGCCGGCGACGCGCGGCACTCGAGCCTGCAGGCCCTGTTCCCGAGGATGCACCGCCTGGAGGCCGAGCACGGCGGCCTGGTCCGGGGCATGCTGGCGCAGCAGCGCGCGCGCCGCGCGGCGCAGGCCCGCGGTGAGACCCCGCAGCGGGTGGCCGGCGGGCCGTCGGGTCCCGGGGGTCGGCTCACCAGCTTCCGCCGGGGCGGCGCGGGCCGGTTGACGCAGGCGTTGGCGCAATCCCTGGGGCCGGCCGTGCGCACGGGCGTGACGGTCGAGCGGCTCGAGCTCGGCTCGGAGCGCCGCCTGCGCGTGGTGCTGGCGGACCCATCGGGGCCCCGGACCCTCGACGCGGACGCGGTGATCGTCGCGACGCCCGCCTACGCCGCGGCGAAGCTGCTGCGCGGCGTGGCGCCGGCGGCGACGGCGCCCCTGGAGACCATCCCGTACGCAGGGATCCGCGTGGTGGCGCTCGGCTACCCGCGCGCCTCCGTGCCCGCCCCCCTCGACGGGTTCGGCTTCCTGGTGCCACCCGGACAGGGGCTGCGCATCCTGGGCTCGCTGTGGACGTCGACGCTGTTCCCGCCGCAGGCGCCGCAGGGCACGGTGCTGCTCCGGTCGCTCGCGGGCGGCGTGCAGGATCCCGACTTCCTCGAGCTGAGCGAGGACGAGGCGGTGGCCGCGGTTCGCGACGACCTGCGCGTCAGTCTGGGGATCACCGCCCAGCCGGCCATGGTTCATGACGTCGCATGGCGGCGCGGCATTCCCCAGTACACGCTGGGGCACGTACGCCGCGTCGAGGAGGCCGTCGCGGCCGCGGCGGCGGTCCCGGGCCTGGCGCTGACCGGCAACGCCTACCGCGGCATCGGGCTGAACGACTGCGTACGGGACGCCCGCAAGGTGGCGCGCGAGGTGTGCGACCGGCTCGATCGCGCGTGACGGGGGTTCGCGCGGATCCCTGGGTTCGAACGTCAAGCGAGATGTCACGGCATGTGCCGTCCTGGGGGCACGGAGGGTCTCGCCGGACCCTGGGAACGAACGTCAAGGCTGGTTGAACGGCAGGTGCCGGTCCTCGTCCGGCAGGCCCGGATCGCTCCGGGCGCTCCCTCGAGACGCGAAAGCCCGGTTTCCGCTTCCGCTCCATCGACGCCTGCGCCGGCCGGGAGGAGCGCGACCAGCACGCGTGCGCTGGGCCGCAACCCTCGGACGTGCGGCCCGCTCGTCGCATCCGGCTTGACCTTCGGTTGTAGGGTTCCCGAACAGCACCCCCTGTCCGTAGCGCCCGCGCGCGAAAGCGAGGTTGAACGCCGCTCGGCGCCCGGACCCCGCCCATGCGACAATGACGGACGTGGGCGAGCGCGCTCCCGACGACAACCCGCGCCACACGGACGATCCGCAGGGCGACGACGCCCTCAGGGACCCGTGGGGCGAGGACACCGTGCTGGCGCCGGTCGACGCGGGCCATCCGCCCGCCCCCCTGAGGTCCTATCCCGGCGTTCCCGACGTCGCTCACGACCCGGATCACGACGCCTTCTTCGACGGCGGCGGGGGTGCGGCGCAGCGCCGTTCCTCGGCCTCCGGCGCGCTGACGATGATGGGCGGAACGCTGGCCAGCCGCATCACCGGGCTCATCCGCAACTCCCTGCTCAACGCCCTGTTCAGCAAGGAGATCAGCGACGCCTTCATCACCGCCTTCAAGGTGCCCAACC